>JAIYDG010000296.1 GCA_027487625.1 Bacteroidota bacterium | reverse complement strand
TGGTTGACGAGCCCACTAATTTTATTGAAATGCTTGAGTTATGTGGAAGCTTAGAATACAAAGTCAAAAACAAACAGATTCAAAAAGCACAATTGCTAATCGAGGAAAAAAAGCGAACCCTTTTTAATTCAAACTTTATAGAATATTTATTGGGCAAGAATTTGGCAGATATTTATTCAGGGTATAGAAATCCTAACCTGGAAAAATTTACAGAAATGGTGGTTTATTTTTCAGACAAGCTATCACCATTTAAAACCAAAATGAACAAACTCCTGTTTTATGCAGATTTTTTAATGTTTAAACAAAGTTGTTTTTCGATTAGCGGAGTTCGTTATAAAGCCATTGATAAGGGGCCAGTACCAAATAATTTTCAAAGCATTTTTGAATACTTAGCCAACAAAGAGGAGATAGATATTTACACAACTGAATTTCCACAAGGCTATACAGGAGAACAATTCAAAGCAAGAATTAACAGACCGTTTAAAGCAGATTTATTTTCTGAAAATGAATTAGCCGTTTTAGAAAAAGTTGCAACTGTATTTAAACAAACAAGCACCACTGGCATTATTGAATTAAGTCATTTGGAAGAAGCCTGGAAAAAAAATGAAAAAGACAAAAACGTCATCAGTTATGAATTTGCTTTTGATTTAATTCATATTTGATTTTATATCTAACATAAATTAAGCCAGCAACTAATTAAGTAAGGCATGGGAGTTTCTCCCCAACGCACTCTCAGAATCGTACTTAAACCTCTCGTGTTCATATATAAAAGATTAGATGAACTCATGTAAACTTGTAATGAATTAGAAGCTAATATCAAAAAAACAAAATATAAAATTAGCAAGCTTTTCAAGCAGTTTTGAGGGAAGCAATTCGTAAAAAAAAATTAATTGAGGAATGTAGGGGATTGTTTTTTTGAAGCAAGTTTTTACATAAAATTATTTCCCTTTTGGAGACTTATTAAAGCCTCCATTCTTTTTTAATTTATTGAATGTTTCGTTTTTAGTTTTGAAGGATTTTGAATATAATTGTTTACTGCATTTCTACCCTATTTATTCTAATTTATCTTGTGTAGGAAAGGGTAAAAAAACGAGTTATAAGCAAGCGCCAAAGAATTTAATTATGAGTATGATCTGCACAGTCGGACAAATTACCGACACTGATTTAAAAAAAATAATCGAAGATCCCAAACGGGTTGAGTTATTAATAAATAACGGCGAATATTTTGAACAGACTAAGAAAAGTTTTTTTCAGAAGCTATTTTCAAAAGAACAGAAGAAGAATGAAGCATGGAAACCAAAATTTGATGAACCACAATGCGACCTTGACAAGGCATGGCACGCCTTACATTTCCTGCTGACAGGCGATGCAGATGGAGGGGACTTTCCTTTAAACTTCTTAATGACAGGAGGACAAGAAGTTGGTGAAGATATAGGTTATGGACCAATAAGAATTTTGATGACAGAAGATGTAAGGGAGCTCAAGCAAAATCTTGACAAAATTGATATGACAACTTTTAAGAAAAAATATAATTCAGCAGACCTTAATAAAAATGAAGTATATCCATTAGCAAGTAATTGGACTCAAGAAGAGGAACCGTGGCTTGTTGAAGAATATGAAAATCTCAAAAAATTTGTTGACGAAGCTTACTATAACAGCAAAGGACTTTATATAACTATAACATAACAAGGCAAGCGGCAGCTTAATAATAGCGGTTTTGCATCGCACGAACATGTTTGTTTCAAAAAATCATTTCATTGCTTAGAAAACATCACTTGATTTGATTCATTAGTGCCTTGAAACCCTTGATGCGCATAGCCAAGAACCCATATCTGTAATTTTAAAGACGACAATAATACTAGTATGACACCATGAGAGATTTACGAATTAAAAAGGAAAAATTTCATTGAAAAGACAATTGAAAATTTCAAGTTTCTCATTGACGACTTTAACTATTCACATCCAATTCATAAGACTACCACACAAGACAATGGTTCAATTATATCAGATAAGTTTCATTATGAAAATAAACTTGCCAACAGACTTATAATAGTTTCAAACAATTACCACCCTTACGATTATGGTTTTGAAATCTGTGTTTACCGACCGAGTATTTCTATAAATCACAATGACAGAAAAATGTTAATATATCTTTATAAAGAAAAGCAAGACACTGAACAAACATATATTCCATCTGTAGCAAAGAAACTAAAAGAAGAGTTTGAATCAATTTTAACTGGCACTACGTGGTTAGTATAAAAAGCACAGCTAAAACACACTTGCTTGCTATTGTTGAAATACTTCTTATTGTAACTTTTTATTCTCCATCCAATTTTATATTTTGTTGAGCAATTCGTTTCCACAAAACTAGAATTTGCAGCAAGTGCGAAACTATTAGCTTTAATTACATGAATGAGAAGTCCTACAAAAACGAGGAGTATAAAAAATTGCAGTTGACATCGATTAATTATTTAATTGAACAAGCAAATCTTCTTTATGACAAGTCATTGATTTTTCGATATTATAATAATTTGAGTTGGGTGTTTGGTGTAACAGATAATCAAATAACGAGCTTTAAACAACTGTATGAAATGACACTTAAGGAACTTCAAAATCAGCTGGAAATAAAAGAAATGCCATTGACAAATGAAAAGGTCAAAAATATTATCTTATCATTTCCAAAGTTTGATGAAAAACAATTTGTTATTTCCAATTACGGGACGAGTGTTTTACGTGGATTTTTTGCTTCAATATTTATTCCTTACACACTCTATCTCATGTATAAAAACATAAAGAAAACAAGACAATTTCGAAAATTACTTTCTAGTATAATTGAAAACGGTAAAGCTATCGTTGACATTATAAACACTAACAACATTGAAAATTGGTTGGAGATGCAAAGTCAAGAGAAACAACTACCACCAACAACACAATTACATTAAGCCTAAAATTCATCTCCACTTAAGAAGATTTTAGCAATTGATTAATTCGCTTCCCCTATTTACATTTGAGTTTAAAAATGCCCAAAACCCTCGTGATTATTTCTCCAAACCTCAATATAAACAGCCAATATGTTTCACTTTGATAAAAATTTCGGGCTATTTTTGGGGCAATTGACCAACAATAAATTTCACAAACATTATGCTTTTCAAATTAGTGTAACATCAAAATCAAATTTTACACTCTCTTTAAAAAATCACTCCGATTATATTGGCAAAGCCTTTTTCTTGAATTCAAAAGTTGAACATAAATTAATCTGCGACACTAACCAATTAAGCATTCTTATAAATCCATTAAGTGCTATTGGACATCAATTGTTTTTAGAATATGGAAAATCAAGCCATACAGATCTCAACGACAATTTATCAGAGGAACTAATATTTTTACTTAAAAAATTTGAAAGCCTAGAAATATCATTTGAAAAACTTTGTGATTTAACATCACAAGTTCTGACAAAATTTAAATGTAATTGTGAATTAGATAATCATTTGCTAGACGACAGAATTATTAAGGCTTTTGAGTTTATTGACAAGCATTTTGAAAACGTATTAAGTTTAGAAGAAGTTGCCGAACATTGCTACTTATCGCCAACTCGTTTTTTGCATTTGTTTAAAGAAAAAACTAATCTAAATTTTAGAAGATATCAGTTATGGAATAAGCTAGTCAAATCTCTACCCTATTTAATGAAAAATTCAATTACTGATACAGCTAACACATTTGGTTTTTCAGACAGTTCACACTACACCCGAACTTTTATAGAAACATTTGGAGTAACACCAAAATTTTTTCTAATTCGAGAATAGCCAGTTTATACAATTTTAAGTTTGAAATGCTTAGCACTTTTGCATAGTAGTCAAATCAATAAAAAAATACGAATGATAATTATCATTTTGATTTTAACTACACAAGTAAAATTGCTCTTATAATCAAACTCAAAAAACATGAACAATTATTTAAAAGAAACTCCAATATTAAACTATTCCGAAAGCTCAATTCAGTCGTTGGTAAAAAGCAGAAATTGGTTAGTTATGGATACGACTGAACGAGTAAAGTCAATTTATAACTATGTAAGAGATGACATCAAATTTGGCTATAACTTATCTGACGATATAACAGCAACACAAGTCTTAAAAGACGGTTATGGTCAATGCAATACAAAAGCAACTTTGCTCATGGCACTTTTACGAGCTACTGGAATACCCAACAGAATTCACGGTTTCACTATAGACAAAGCATTACAAAAAGGTGCAGTTACAGGTATTTGGTATAAACTTTCACCAAAAAACATTTTACACAGTTGGGTTGAAATTTATGTTTATGATAATTGGTACTTTCTTGAAGGTGTTATACTTGATAAAAAATATTTAAGCAAATTGCAAGAAAAAAATATAGATTGTAAAACAACTTTTTGCGGATATGGTGCTTATACAGACAATTTTGAAAACCCACCAATTGACTGGAATTTGAACAATACTTATATTCAACACAAAGGCATAAATCAAGACTTTGGACTATTCGACACTCCCGATGAATTTTATGCTAAACACCAGCAACAACTTGGAGCATTTAAGAAGTTTATCTTTCGTAAAATTGTAAGACACAAAATGAACAGAAACGTTGAACGAATAAGAAAATGAAGGTAATCGCAGTTAGGCAAAAGCGGCGGCTCAGTGTACTGCAGAAACATTTTGGGTTAATCATCCACCAGCTGGCGGATGGTGAAAATTACCTCCTTTACCAAGCCTAAACCGTTTGTGATGATTCTTAATAACAAAACAACATGATGAAAAAACCTACAATTAAACATCTCTTATTTTTAGTTTCAATTTTTGGACTTTCTTCTTGTGGAATTTATCGACAAAATGTTGTGAACACCCCATTATTGCAACAAAAAGGGCAAGCTCAAATTAGCGGTTCTGTTGGCTTTACAGGTTACGATGGGCAATTGGCTTATGCCATGACAAAAAAAATAGCAATAATTGCAAACTATAGTGACTTAGGTACAAAACAAATTAATTACTCTTCAGAAAACTACACCATTAATAAACATAATTTTTATGAAATGGGAGTAGGTTGTTTCAAAAAAAACAAATCTGCACTTACAAGTGAATATTTTTTAATTGCGGGAAAAGGAACAACTTCACGGTATAATCAAGGATTAGATACAAGCATGAAAATATCCAGTACTTTTCAAAAAGTAACTTATAATCGTTTTTGTTTTCAGGCTGACTATGGTAAAACTATTAGGAAATGGGAATACATAGTTTCTCCAAGAATTATGTTGCTTAACTATTACAATATTTCCGACAATTCTACTGACACTTACAAAGATTTACCTGCAACCTATTTATATGCTGATATTACAGGTTCTGTTAGATATAATTTTCTTAAATACTTTAAAATTTATGGACAATTAAACTTTACAATTCCTGCTACAGACTTTAAACCTTCATACTACGAATTTTCTCCATTTAATTGTAGTATTGGACTATTGGTTAATATGAACTTTTACAATGCAAATCGGATTGAATAATGCTAAAAGAGAACAATTGGCACATACCACTAAATAGCCTTTTGCAAAAAATGAGCTTCAGTGGTTAAATGAAGATTTTTGCTTCGAATTAAGTATTGTTTAACCCTATCTTTTGCTATACAACTGACAATCTTAACTAAGCAAATGAACTCCTGCAAAATTGTAATAAATAGAAATTATTATCAAAGAAATCCAAGCACAAAATGAGAAATTATTGCAACAGGTTTTGAAGGAGGCTTTGAGGAAGTAGAAAGTAATTTTCTTGTTGGCAGTATGAAGGCATTGCTATTTGAAGCAATTAAAGGCTTTTTGGGGTTTTAATAAATTGACTTTAGCGTTTTTATTTTTAGAGGATTTTGGATATAATTGTTTTAGTGTGAACAGCCCCATTTAATCTGATTTTACTAGTGCAGAATAGCTCGATAAAAAAATTTACATGCAAGTGCAAAAGAAAAGTGAATATGACAAAAGATGATTTAGAAAAATATATTGAATTCCTTTTAACACAAAATGAATTATCAAGAAAAAAAAATATACGAATTGTTTATAGAGGAGATACCTTAGAAAATCTTTGCAAAAAATTAAATGTAGAATATAGAGGTGCTTCAACTCTGATTAACACGATTTTAGAAAGACTATTATGGTCGGTGAAAAAGGAAAAAGATATTACAACGAATTAGAAGGATTCACAATAAATGATACAGATGATATAGTTTTTACAAAAATCGTAGATTACTTAAAAGATTCTATTAGAAATAAAAATAGTAGAGTAATTGCCTTCTTTGAAAAAAACGAAGATTTTAGAAAATTCTTTTCAAATTCACAAAATAAAACCACGTTTATAAAGGCACTTGAGACTTTAAATACTAATGACAAACTAGCTGTAAGAAATTATTACCTAATTTTACTACATCAACTTTCCGCGATTAATTATAAAGACAAATCCCACTTTGTATCTACCACCAAAGACTACAAAACAGCTAAGAGATTTGGTGGCAATCAAAGAGACAAAACCGATCAAGTAATTCTGCATTGCTGGCAACCTATTTTGCATGAGAAACAAATAGTTCTAAAATGCGGACTGCCTGCTTACAAAACATCACCCTATTCCTATCAAAAGGAAATTACAATATTTGGAGGCATATTTCCTCACTTTATTTCAGGTATTGAAGTTGCTAAGACTAAAAGTTTCTATCCTAATCCAAACATTTTCAATGGAAAAATTACAAAAGATACATTTCTATATGGACTCAATATTGACCAAAGCAACTTTGAGGTTATTGCCAAATTAACAAACTACAAAAAAACGATTATTACTGACGGAAAAGATACTTGGGAGAATAGCACCAAAAGGTAACTGTTCATAATAGAAAATGGTGGCTTTTGAGTTAACTGAAGTATAGTGCTTTTGTTTTAGTTCAGAGCTTTAAGTAAATCTATATTTAAAAATCGCCAACTTCTTGTTGCTGCAAAACGTTCAAAAATCAAATGTAGCTATGCAAACTTGTAATGATTTAGAAGCTAGCATCAAAGAAAGCCAAGCACAAAATGAGAAACTTTTGCAACAGGTTTTGAGGGAGGCTTTGAGGAAGTAGAAAGGAGTTTCTTGTTGATGGAGTTAATGCATTGTTATTTGAAGCAATTAAAGGCTTTTTGGGGTTTTAACAAATTGACTTTAGCGTTTTTATTTTTAGGGGATTTTGGATATAATTGTTTACTGCTTTTCTACCCCAAATAAATATTTTATTCTGGTAGAGATGCGTAAATAAATCGTTAGACGCAATTTTAATTGAACTCAATTTGACAAAAGAAGATTTTAAATTTTACTATCCATATATTGGAACATTCTTCATAGTGCTAGGAGCATTGAAACAGATTATCTATTACAAACTGTTTCACTTTTCTATAGTGCCATACTTAGAATTTACTGAATCTTTAACATTCTTTTTGAATGATTTTGCACTTTTTGGAGGCATGGTATTAATTCAGAATCTTTTAGGCTTTCTTTTCGTGCCCAAAAGCGAAGAAGAAAGTATTGGAATGGGGCTAAATGAGGCCTTGAAAGAAAAGAACTTTTTCAATAGGCTCAATGCTTATGCAGTGAATGGTATAAACTTATACTTAATTTTAATTGTTTGGTTAATTGGATTTCCATTTTGGATTTGGCTTTCAAATAAACCTTGGACATATTATTTTATTTTTCTAGCAGTTATAGCTTTCATTTTAATATTTCTTACATTAATCTATGAACTGCGAAGGCAATGGTTTATAAAGTTTGATGAACATCCTAAATTAATTTACACAAATCTATTTAGAATCTTTCTCATACTTCTTCTTTTTACAATTTCTAATGCTTATATAGAGCATGATACAGTGGCAGAAGAGAAAAAATATTTCGGAACATGGATCAGCACAGATAGAGACTCAATCCTTTCCGACAGCAATTATTATTTTATAGGCCAAACGCGGAATTTTGTTTTCTTTCACAATCAACTTGACTGTTCAACCACAGCATTTTCAAGGGCAGATATAAAAAGTTTAACCATAAAGGAATCATTATCTAAAAGAAAACCTTAGAAACCTTTTCCTATCAGCGTTTTGCGCAATTGGGGCTAACATTGTTCATTGAAATTTTGTGATAGCATGTCAAATTAGTGCTGATTGAACTTTAGTTTTACAAAATCCCCCATTATGCCAAACACGGGAAAGTTCAAAAAACACTTTAAATTATGCAAACTTTTATTGTTTTAAAGCCAGCATCAAAGAAAGCCAAGTAAAAAATGAGAAATTGTTGCAACAAGTTTTGAGAGAGGCTTTGAGGAAGTAAACAGTAGATTCTTGTTGGCTGTTTTAACACATTGTTATTTGCTTTTTTGAAGCAATTTAACATCTTACTTAATTTTAATTTCTTGTACGTATAATTTTTATTTCTGAGGAAATATTGATATACTTGTTTTTGCTTTTCTACCCAATAATTAATCTTTTCTGGGTGGGATTGCGGGGATGGATTGTTGCCAGAATTTGATGAGAAAATCTCTTATCACATTAGTACTATTCTAGCTTTAATTAGGATAATTTATAAAGTGAAATTGATTTTGCTAGGAAAGATTGGAGTTGAAATATGGCATCAATAAACAAGTTACCTGCAAGTGTAAAGAACGACACAACAAACATAAAAAATGGATAAAACATTACTATTTGGGAACGGACTTAATCAACTAACAACAGGACTTATAAGTTGGAAAGACTTATTGGACAAAATAAAAAAGAAAAACAAGTTTGATGACCTTGAACTTCCAAATACAATGATTTATGAAAGAATTTTATTGGAACGCCCAAAATTAGCAAACGGTATATTCGCAGTTGAAGGGGACATCAAGTCTGAAATTGCAGAACAAATGCAAAATATCCCTACCAACGAGTATTATGAAATGGTTTATATTTTGGGCTTTAAAAACTACTTAACAACAAATTACGACTATTCACTTAACAAGAAACTTATAGAACTGGGTTTTTTCTCCAAAAACAATAGTACTGAAGACATTTACAGCATTAGAAGAAACACTTCGATTCTTAACAAAGCTGAGAAAGAAGTTTGTAAAATATGGAATATTCACGGTGAGGTTGACAGACCACCTTCCATTATGCTTGGGCTTGACCATTACTGTGGTTCAATTGGAAAACTTGACGCATATTTAAAGGGTACGTATGAATTTCAAGAAAACAAAAACCCAGTAAGAGTAAATTCAATAACAGATAAAATAAAACGAAGAGAATACGACCGACATTCATGGGTTGAATTATTCTTTAATACTGATATTCATATTTTAGGATTGTCTTTAGAATACAGCGAAACTGACCTTTGGTGGATTTTGAATAAAAGAGCAAGAATAATGAATGACAAAAAAACATCCGTTCATATTTCAAACCAAATTTTTTATTATTCTACAAGTATTGAACCTGAAAAAGAAGGTGTATTAAAATCATTTAATGTGAATGTATTAAAGACCCCAAACCCAAATCCAAAGACGTTCAATTGGAAAAAATATTATAGAGATACAATTGAAAAAATTGGAAGTGCCAAATAAAAGACCTTAAATGAATTTAGACAATAAAATATCTTTTTTAGATGGGAACACAGTAGAAGTTCATTATTGGTTTGAAGACAAATCTCATTCAATGGATGCATTCATTCAAAATAGATGCGAATATGAACTTCTTGGTATTGTAAATGAAATCTCTAAAACATTTAAGGTTCAAATTACTATAGAAACAGAACCGCTTGCAAAAGGTGGTTTAAGAAGATGGTTTAAAATTGCAGCGAAAGAAGAAAATAAAAAGGCAGCAATAACAACTACTATAATAACAGCACTTTTAACGACAATTATAATCACACCTATTTCAACTTCAATAGGGAAATTGACAGAAAAAGTTATTGAAAGAATTTTTGAAGACCCTGAAATTAAACAATTAGAAAAAGAGAAATTAAAGTTAGAAGTAGAAAAACTCAAACAAGAAACTGGGCAAAGTATTACTGACCTTGATAGAAATAATGTTGTCAAAAAGAAAAAATCAAATTTTTACGAAACTCTTGATAAATATCCAAAAGTTGAAAAAGTAACTTTCATACTCTCAGATGACAACAAAACAGAAAGAATTGAGGAAAAAACAGTTTTTCGGAAAAACTTTAAAGAATACATTCTTGTAACAGATGAACTTGAACCTGAAGAATTAGATGATGTAATTATTGAAATAATCTCTCCAGTTCTTAAAAAAGGGAATTATAAATGGATGGGAATTTATCGTGGCGAAACTGTTTCTTTTAGTATGAAGTCTAAAGACTTTAAAGAACTAGTTCAACAAGGTAAAGTTCAATTTAAAAATGGCACATCTATAAATTGTAGCGTCATAATCAAAAAGAAAATTGATAACGAAGGAATTGAAAAAATAACAACTATTGAAGTTACAAGTGTGACTCATTATTTTGAAAATGACAAACCAATAGAAACGCTTGAAGGAAGAAAAAAGAGAAATAAAAATGAAGCTGAAAAACAACAACTTCAACTTTTTGCGAATAAAAATGATGAAGACGAATAAAACACCAGCAGGTAACAGCAACTACAAGTAATTGGCGGTTCAGTGGTTAAATCAAACTTTGTGCTTCGTATCAAGTTCTGTGCTGGCAGACAGATTTAGTTTCCGAAATCGCCAACTTCTTATAGCTGCCAACTTTTATGCACCATTTTAAAAAAAATAAGAGACACAATGAAAGAAACAATGAAGGTCTCAATTAAGGACACAAATCAGCAATTTTCTATCGCAGTTCTATATGTAGATGGAGATTGTGACACGCATATTCGGAAAAATTTAGACCCCGGTCATTACTTTTTTAATAAAAGGTGTGAATTAAAAAACGGAGAGGTCAGTTTATCTGAGATTAGAGAACCAGAAGCTAATTTCTTTGGCAGTAACATAAGTGTACAAGCAATAGTTGGAAAAAATGGGAGTGGAAAGAGTTCCATTTTAGAACTAATTTATCGTATTATAAATAATTTTGCTCTCCATCTTGTGAAAAATCACAAAAGAAGAGCTGCGGAAGTTATTTATCATATAGAAGGTGTTCATGCTGATTTGTATTTTGTAAAAGGTACAACTTTAGGGAAATTAATATGTCGTGGAAGATTTATTGGATTTTGTTTTGGGAAATATAAAATTGCATTTGGCACTGAAAATTCTGAATTTAAAGACTATTCATTTTATGATAGTATAAAAAACGAAGAACTTATAGAAATTGCTAAAATGTTCTTTTATTCTATTGTTACAAATTATTCTTTACAATCATTTATTGATTTCGATTATAAAACTGAAAGTTCAAGGGAATTTAAAGGAAATGGAAAGACTAGTTTAGCCCCAAGTGCAATATGGATAAATAGTTTATTTCATAAGAATGATGGGTATCTAACTCCTATTGTTTTAAATCCATACAGAGATATCGGTACAATTGATTTAAGAAAAGAGTATAATCTTACAAACTCACGTTTGTCATCAATACTAATTGAGTCAAGAAGATGCAAAAAGGAATTTATCGAAGGCTACCAATTACATAGTATTGAATATACCTATGAGCCTTTAATAATTATGAAAAAGTTTGCTTATGGAAAACAAAAAAAAGCAAATTTAGAAGATTTCCTAAAAAGTTTTGTAAGCGTTGATAGTAATAGTTTTGCATCAATAATTTTAAATGCATATGGATGGAAAACATCACCGACTCAATTAGAACCGGAAACTATCGCTTGTATTTACCTAGTTTACAAAACATTAAGTATTGCATCAAAATATCCTAGTTTTGAGAAATATGAAAGGTTTGGTAATGTTAACCGGTTTAATAAACTTGTCGATAAGAAAGATAAAAATGATTTAATTGAATTAGTTAGAGAAATACAAAAACAGAAATCCCATATAACATTAAAAATTCGTCAGACAATTAAATATCTTCAATGGTCTTATAAAACATCTGCTAACCCGCCTCAACTAAGTTTCGATTTTTCATATGAAGAATACATTAAAGGATTAAACTTAGACAAACTGCTCAAAGGTCTAGATGATATAACTGAACATCTTCCTCCTCCTTTTTTTAGCTTCAATATAAAGTTAGAGAAAGTTGATATGGAAAAGGGTAAGTCAAATGAACCAATTCTGTTTCAAAGGATGAGTTCTGGTGAAAGGCAGTTCATATACACAATGAGTACTTTTGTTTATCACATAAAAAACATCTTATCGATACAACAAAGTAATCGGGCAAGATATCGTAGTGTAAATTTAATTCTTGATGAGGTCGAATTGTGTTTTCATCCTGAGTATCAGAGATTGTTTTTAGATAATCTTATACGAACAATTCAACGACTAAAACTCAATACACATTGTTCTTTTAATATTATTATAGCAACGCATTCTCCTTTTGTACTATCCGATATTCCAATGTGCAATATTCTTCATCTTAAAAATGGGAGTGTACAAAGTAACGAGATGTTCAAAAATCCTTTTGGTGCAAATATCAATGACATTCTATATCAAAGTTTCTTTTTAGAAAAAGGATTTATTGGCGAATTTGCTCGCACTAAAATTTTAAAAGTTATGGGACTTTTAAATAAACCATTAGAAAAAATAATTAATGAAAAAGATACTATAAAAGAGTGTATTTCATTCATAGGTGAGCCAATAATACAAAAACAATTGCAGAGTTTGTACTATGAGAAATTTAATGAAATGGATGAAAAAGACGCAGAAATCAAATATTTGAGAAATGAACTTGAACGATATAAAAAAGAAAAATGAGAAGAATCTTAATTAGTCCGAATATTCTAAAATTATCTAAGGAATATTGCGAAAATCTTTTTATCAATAGGGATGTAAGGTTTCGAAAACCAATAAATGACAATGGAAATTCTGGGTATTTATTTGATTTGGAAGATTATTTAAGGAATGACTGCAATCTTCCTAATTTTGCAAATTATGTCCAAAGTATTATCGATAGATATAAAGAGATATTACTTTTACAGCCAAACGATTTTGACAATTTCTACAATACATATTTCAATTATAGTCAGCAGGCGCTTGCAACAGTAGTTACCCCTCCAAGTGGAAACAAAAGATTTTCTAAAATAGAATTCTATAAGTTAATTGTTGAAGCAATGCGATATGATGCAGTTCGAGACAAAGAGTTTTTACCATTTTTGAAAAATTATGGCATAAAATCTTGTGCTTATTGTAATGCACAATTCTCTATCACAACTGAACATAAAAATGGAAGTTTATCAGGAATGTTTGAATTAGACCATTTTTATCCTAAATCAAAGTATCCTTTTTTATCTACTTCATTTTTTAATTTACAACCTTGTTGCTCTCATTGCAATAAAACGAAATCCGATAGACCTGCATCATTTAGTATATACACATCAGATAATAACTCTCTTGACCCATTTAATTTCTCTCTTGATAAGAAATCAATCTTAAGATATTTATTAACTCAGGATGAGGCCGAATTAATTATTATTTTCACTAGCGTTAACATGAACTTGAAAAACAATCATGAAGAACTATTTCATATATCCGAATTATACAAACAACATAAAGATATAATTGAAGAGTTAATTTGGAAATCTAAAGTTTATAATAACAGCTACAAGAAGAGTCTCTCTGATTCATTTTCTAAGAAGTTTCCAAATTCGTCAAACTTTAACCGATTTATTCTTGGTAATTATGATAATCCCAAAGATATACATAGACGACCAATGGCAAAAATGGTTCAAGACATAGCAAAAGAATTAGGATTGATTATATAAAAAGAACTAGGGCATAACAATGTATATACAACATTTGGCGGATAGTGTTATATTAATTCCTTTTACATATAATGAAAATTGTTACGGCTTGACAATTTTGTTCTCCGAAATGCCAAACGTTTCATATAGTAGCCGTTCAAAAATAAAAGTAACTTCTTCAAACTTGTAATGATTAAGAAGCAAACATCAAAGAAAGCCAAACACAAAATGAGAAATTTTACAACAGTTTTTAAGAGAAGTTTTGAGGAAGTAAAAAATAATTTATTGTTGCTTGTATTAACGTATTACTATTTGCTTTTTTAAGCAATTAAACATTTTACTTATTCTTATTTTCTTGCACGTATAGTTTTTATTTTTGAGGAAATATTGATATACTTGATAAAGCTTTTCTACCCAATCAATCATTTTTTCTGGGTGGGATTGCGGTGATGGATTGATGCCTATAATTTGATGACAACCGCTATTTAAATTTTCCTAATTGTGGCTTTAACTATTCTTGGTTCAATCGGCAGGATTAAATAAGAAAAACGATTGTGTTTGGGAGGGGAAAGTTTGAAGTTGAAATATGGCATCCATACACAAGTTATAGTACAGTTGGTTTATTAAAATCAGGAGAATTATATTAGGACAAAATGAAATACATACACAAAATGAATAACATAAAAACAACAGGACTTATTATAATTATTAGTTCATTATTATTAATTTCATGTTCAAGCAACCAAGAACAAAATGAAGCAGGCACTATAAATAAAAATGGTGTCTATTCCTTAAATTTGAATAAAGCTTGGAAAGTAGCACCAAATTCATCAAATGTTAATAAAATTGATAGTTCACTTATGTTTCTAAATAATTCATCTGGAAATACTTTTACATCATCAGGAAATGTAAATCTGAATAAATCATTTAGAGTAACTAAAAAGCAGAAAGAACAGTTATTAAAAAAGCCAAAAGAAATTAAATTAAATATTAATGGTGATGTAGTAATACTGCCTGTAGGAAATTGAAATTACTTAATTGAAATTAAAATCGAATTTCCCTAAATTAATAACACATGAATGCTGATTATATTTTTATTGAAAACATTACGAATAATGATTTTAAAGTTAAACAATTAAGAATTATTGTTAAAAATAAATATTTATTCCCTACCGAGCGGACAGGAAACCCAAGTACTTACAGTTTAATATTCATAATTGACAAACATGAATTTGAAGTAAAATATATTATAGGTTCCAAAGATGGTAAATCAAGAAGCGGAGTTTTAAAACTTGATCTGGAATTCTTTAAAATTAACAAAGGGACTATTTTAAAAATAACTAAAATTGAATCAAATAAATATACTCTTGAAAGAAGATAAAAAAATTTAACTGCAAACAGCTATTGACCTCAAAAAATTTATTTATCGCGACTTGTTTGCGCAACCAACCGTACTATAACAGCACATTTGCAATAGGCGGGGTTTCGTGCTCCGCAGACAGTTTTGTGGTTAAAAGAAGTTCCGTTCTTCGCATGGACATTTGTACTGAAAATCCCGCTCATCGCAAATCTGCAAACCGTTAAACATATCCCTCCCAAACTCAAAAACGCCCCGCAGACTCTCATCTCCGGGGCGTTTTGATTATACCAATCTAACTCTCTTTACGAATTCAAAAACACAAACATATTCTTGTCATCTAATTCAATTTTTACTTTTGAATCGCGGTTGATGGAGCCGCTGAGGATGGCTTTGGATAATTCGTTGAGGATGCGTTTTTGAATGACACGTTTCAATGGTCTTGCTCCATAAGTTGGATCATAACCCAATTGTGCTAGCCAGTCGAGGGCTTCGTTAGTGAGTTTTGTTTAAAATATTTTTTATAAAAATGAACTCTAAAGTTTGTATTAGCTATCAAATCAATCTTCATTTTCTCTAACAGATATCTGATATTTTAAACCATCAACACCCCGTTTGAGTTTACCAAAATGTTTAGTCAAGTTGCCCGTTTTAGCTGATTTCTTTAATAACTCATTTAAGATTTTTGAAGTGTCTTTTGAATTTGATTTATCAATTATTACCATCATCTTATAGTTGTTTCAGTTTTGGTAATTTTTCAAAAACTATACATTTTTTTAATTAATTTTCAATTTTGAAAAAGAAAGAAAATCAGCTTTAAAAATATAACAAATAAGAAATTTGTTATGAATCAAATTTCTTTTCAAATTCAGATGGAGTCAATATCTCTGCAGTTTTGAATGGATGATGACTCAATAAATCTTTATCTCCGGTAACCAAATAATCAGCCTTTGAAAAGTCTATTAAATCTAATAGAAAATTATCTTTTGGATCTCTGCTTATAAAATGTTTTGGTTTGATTTGAATATTGATTGAAATTGTTTCAAGTAGTTCAATTAGCTCACTCACGCTTTCTTTAGGGAAATATTTTTTCAACTTTTCTCTACTCGTTACCATCTTAATTTCAACAAGTAGTTGGTCAGTTGTAATAATAGTAATTTGGCCGTTCGAAATATGCTGCTTAATTTTAGCCAAGCGTTTTCCAATCAAAAAGCTAATCCAAACGTTCGTATCAAAAATTACCTTAACGCTTTTGTTTGCCATAGATTTGCTCTCTTACAAGCTCAACTTCTTCGTGAATTACATTTAAATCGAGGTCTTTTGTTTTGAAAGTTTTTAAAAGCGCAGAAAGACGAGAATCAATTACATCCTTTTCTAACTCTTTACTCAATTTGATTTTTTGCTGTTTAGGTAGTTGTTTAACCACCGATAATATTTGGTCAAAACTCAAATTTATTTCTAATGCAGCTTTCATGATGTAAGATTTAAAATGAAATCAAATTTAGGATTTTTTTTGAGGATTATATGTTTGTAACAATAGATTCTAGTTAACATCAACAAAAAAATCAAGAATTATTGTTGGGGTTTAGATTTCAATTGATATCAAAACAAAATAACAAATTAAAGGTAAATGACGCTAATCATATTGGCTTACAGATTTCCCATCAAAGAGTTTTATTCAACAAACCCATTACTAAAAGATTGCTTGTAAACTAAAAATAAAAGCGGCTGTTCATTCATAACAACCGCTTTATACCTTGAACTTATTTCCCACTTACGAATTCAAAAACACAAACATATTCTTGTCGTCCAATTCAATTTTTACTTTTGAATCGCGGTTGATGCTGCCGCTGAGGATGGCTTTGGATAATTCGTTGAGGATGCGTTTTTGAATGACACGTTTCAATGGTCTTGCTCCATAAGTTGGATCATAACCCAATTGTGCAAGCCAGTCGAGGGCTTCGTTGGTGAGTTCTATCTGAATGCCTTGTTCGCCTAGTTGTTTTAGGAGGATAGTCATTTGTAAATCGACAATGCTTCTTACATCTTCTCTCGATAGTGGCGTAAACATTATCACTTCATCTATCCTGTTTAAAAACTCAGGTCGGATGCTTCTTTTCAGTTGTTCCATCACACCAATTTTGGCTTCTGCCATCAATTCTTCTTTGTTGAATTCAGTTAAGCTTTCAAACTTTTCTTGAATCAATTGAGAACCCATATTGCTGGTCATGATGATAATGGTATTCCTGAAATTCGCCAATCTTCCTTTGTTATCGGTTAATCTTCCATCATCTAAAACTTGTAACAAAATATTAAATACATCTGGATGTGCTTTTTCAATTTCATCTAATAACACAACCGAATACGGTCTTCTACGAATGGCTTCTGTTAACTGTCCGCTTTCTTCATATCCAACATATCCTGGAGGCGCTCCAATCAATCTACTTACCGTATGTTTCTCTTGGTACTCACTCATGTCAATACGCACCATTGCATTTTCTTGGTTGAAGAGGTAATCAGCCAAAGCCCTTGCCAATTCTGTTTTACCTACTCCGGTTGTCCCTAAGAAGATAAATGAACCTATTGGCTTCTTAGGGTCAGACAAACCAGCTCTACTTCTTCTAATGGCATCTGAGATAGCTGAAATGGCTTCCTCCTGCCCTACTACTCTTTTGTGTAATTCTTCTTCGAGGTGTAATAATTTCTCTCTATCACTTTGTAACATGCGGTTCACGGGAATGCCTGTCCAGCGACTCACCACACCTGCAATGTCTTCACTATCTACTTCCTCTTTCACCATAGCTTTGTGGTCTTTGGCTTCATGTAGTTTCTCTTGTAAAACTTCCAATCTGCTTTCTACCTCTTTTACTTTGCCATACCTAATTTCAGCAACGCGACCAAAGTCTCCGGCTCTTTCAGCTTGTTCGGCTTCGAGTTTTAATTGTTCTATTTCTTGTTTGGCATTCTGAATTCCTTCCACCACATCTTTTTCAGATTTCCATTGTGCCTTCAAGGTATTTCGCTCCGATTGCAAGTTGGCAATTTCTTCACTTAACTCCTTTACTTTGGCAGAATCACCCTCACGTTTAATGGCTTCTCTTTCAATCTCGAGTTGCATAATTCTTCTATCGAGCTGATCAATTTCTTCAGGCACCGAATCAATTTCCAATCTCAATTTAGAAGCAGCTTCATCAATTAAATCAATGGCCTTATCTGGCAAAAAACGATCATTGATATAACGCTGCGATAATTCAACAGCCGCAATAATCGCCTCATCTTTGATACGCACTTTGTGGTGTACCTCATATCTTTCTTTCAAACCACGAAGGATAGAAATAGCAGCTTCAGTATCTGGTTCATCAACATATACTTTTTGAAAACGACGTTCCAATGCTTTGTCTTTTTCGATATACCTTTGGTACTCTGCTAAAGTAGTTGCACCAATGGCTCTGAGTTCACCTCTAGCCAAAGCAGGCTTTAAGATATTGGCAGCATCCATGGCACCTTCAGAACTTCCACCGGCACCCACCAGTGTATGAATTTCATCAATGAACAAAACAATTTCACCATCAGATGAACTCACTTCTTTCACTACAGCTTTTAGTCGTTCTTCAAACTCACCTTTGTATTTGGCTCCAGCAATCAAAGCACCCATATCGAGTGAAAACACCCTTTTACTTTTTAGGTTTTCGGGCACATCACCATTCACAATTCTATGCGCCAAACCCTCTGCAATAGCGGTTTTACCTACACCTGGTTCACCAATTAATATCGGATTGTTTTTGGTTCTTCTCGATAAAATTTGAAGCACTCTTCGTATCTCTTCATCTCTTCCAATTACAGGATCGAGTTTACCTGTCTTGGCTAAATCGTTTAAGTTCTTAGCAAACTTATTCAATGATTGATAAGTGGCTTCTGCATCCTGCGATTTAACTGATTCTCCACCTCTTAATTCTTTGATGGCAGCCTTTAGAGCTTTCTCTTGAACACCGGCATCTTTTAATAAATTTCCAACGGTATCATTCGACTTAACTAAAGCTAAAATTAAATGTTCAATGCTTACAAATTCATCACCAAACTCTTTAAGAAAACTAGTTGCTTGAAAGAGCACTTGGTTGGCATTGGAAGACAATTGTAATTGGTTATTTCCAGAAACTTTTGGTAAAGTACTTAGAATTTGATCAACACCTTGAGATATGCGTGTAGGATTCACGCCTATTTTTTTGAAGAGGAATCCGGTTAATTGCTCATCTGTTTGAAGTATTCCTTTCAACAGATGGGCAGTTTCAATACTAGGATTTCCGTTGGTAGCAGCCATTTGTTGGGCTAGCTGAACAGACTCCTGCGCTTTGATGGTAAACTGATTGAAATTCATATATGTGATTATTAATTATTTCTATTGTATACCTACATCCGTCAAGTATCAATCCAATTGAGATTTTAGGAAAAATTGTCTTTTTTCTTTTCATTTTTTTGGTTTGATATGCAATTTTGGCCACAAAACGAATTTCGTTTATTAAAACCCTGAAAGTTTGACTGCTTATGAAACAAAAATGGGTAGAGAAATGAATCCCTACCCAATTGTTATAATTTCGATTTTATGTTATCTACGTTTTGAATTATAACCTACAGACAATCCAACTCTAAAGCCATCTTTGGTTGGAATGGTAGCATAAAAATTAAGAGGAATATTCATTTTACCCGATTTAATTGTTTTACCAACAGCAAGAACCAAAGCCGATGTAAAAGCAAAATCTCCTCTGCTGTCTAATCTACTTTTAACTTGAAGGTCTTTAATCCCCAAAACATCTAATTCAGATTGGGTATAAAATTTACCATTGTATTCAGCACCTTTTAATCTGGTTGTAGTAGAAATAGTTGGACCAATTGCAATTTCCCAACCTGAATTGTTGTTTCTAAAACCATTCAAAAAAGTAAAACTAGGAATAATCATTTGTTGGTCGATACCCGTAACCATCGGAATGAATTCAAACAAAGCTTGGAAATTACCTTCATTTAAGTATTGTTTTTCGAACTGATATCCAAATTGGAACATAGCAGGATAGGCTTCAAAACCACCATCTAATTCTGATTTTTGAAGAATATCGGCATCCTTACCAAAAGAGTAAGTATAACCAAAACGAGGACCAGATAAATTCACAATATTTTTATTGGGATTGTTGATGGTATTTTCGAAATCATTCTTTTTAGTTAAATGAATCAATAGTTCTTCATTCACAGGTATACCATACATCTTTTTAATAGCAATTGAAACCATTGATTGAATTTCTTCAGGGAAGTTTAGAAACTCCATGACATGCGTTTTTTCAATGGTTTTTTCTTTTACATTTATCAACCTAAAAGTAAAAATGGTATTACCTGGATAGGTTTCAACACTACCTGTAAACATAAAATCAGAATTTACTTTTTCACCAATTTCAACCAAGCAAATTTTACCATAACAATTGTTTACATTCAATTGGTTTTTTTCTATCAAATAGTTGATATCGTATTTATCAGTTACATCATATTTATCAAGACGTTCCATTTCAAGTCTTACCAGATTTCCCATTTGCACAGCATCAAGAGAAAATCCTTTGGTATCGATATTTAATACAGTTAAAGTTGGCTTTTTAGTTTGAGCAAATGCATTCAATTGAGAAACTAAAAGTAATAATCCAAATAAAATCGATTTTAAGAAGTTGAAGCTTTTCATAATTTTTGTTTTTGTTTGATTTGATGATACAAAGGTGAATCATTGCAAACAGCTACTATAATTGCTTTGCGGACAGCATTTAGCAAAGCTTGCATAGATTCCCACTTTATGAAAATTAAACAACAGCCAGATTCATAATTTGCAGATTATGCAAATTGCTTTGGTGATTAATTGATTTGAGCAATATTATGATGGATAAAAAATTGGAATCAATCATTTTTTAATTCCTCAATTCCTCAATAGCCCGGGGTTTAAACCCCGGGAATTGAGGAATAAAAAAAAATAAATACATTCGCCCCATGAATTTAGCAGATAGAGTCCATGTAATCAATGAGCCACAAACCATTGCTATGGCGAAAAAATCGAGAGAATTAGCGGCTTTGGGTCATGATGTTATTAGTTTAAGTTTAGGTGAACCCGATTTTGCAACACCCGAACATATTAAAGAGGCAGCAAAATCTGCTATCGACAATAATTTCTCTTATTATACGCCAGTTGCGGGAATACCAGAATTAAGAGAAGCCATTTCTCAAAAATTCAAAACACAAAATAATCTAGCTTACAATGCCGATCAAATTGTTGTTGGTACTGGCGCTAAACATGCCATTATGAATACCATTATGGCTATTATCAATCCGGGTGATGAAGTATTAATTCCTACTCCATATTGGGTTAGTTATTCTGAAATGGTGAAATTAGTTGGAGGAGTTCCAGTATTTATAAAAGGTACGATTGAAAACGACTTTAAAATCACAGCTGAGGAATTAGAAGCAGCCATTACATCAAAATCAAAAGCATTCATTTTCTCATCACCATGTAATCCAACAGGTTCTGTTTTTAGTGAAAAAGAATTGGCTAGTTTGGTTGATGTTTTTAATAAATATCCTGAAATTTTCATCATCTCAGATGAGATTTATGAGTTCATCAATTTCGTTGGAAAGCATGCCAGTATTGGAAGTTTTCCGGGCATGATAGATAGAACCATTACCATCAATGGTTTATCAAAAGGATTTGCCATGACAGGTTGGAGATTGGGTTATTTAGGTGCTCCAAAAGAAATAGCGATGGCATGTGAAAAAATTCAAGGACAATTTACATCTGCTACTAGTGGAATTAGTCAGAAAGCCGCTGTAGCTGCATTAACTGGCGATTTAAGTCCTAGTTATGAAATGGTAAAAGCTTTTGCTCGTAGAAAAAAAATAATGTTTGATGGCTTAAGTAAAATTGATGGAATTAAAATTAACGACCCAGAAGGAGCCTTTTATTTCTTTCCAGATATCAGTCATTTTTTAGGCAAACAATACAATGGTGAAGTAATTCATACTGCCACAGATTTATGCATGTATATTCTCAATACCGTATATGTTTCAATGGTAACAGGTGAAGCTTTTGGTGATGACAATTGCATCAGAATTAGTTATGCAGCAGCAGATGAAAAACTAGTTGAAGCTTGTAAAAGAATTAAAATTGCCTTGGATAGATTGAGTTAGTTCAGAAGTTAGCGGCAACCCTAATTGACACCTTACAAAAATGGACATCGACTTTATTTTACAAAATATTAGCCGACATATTCAGCTCGACAAAACCGAGACAGATTTTTTCATCTCAATACTTCAATCAAAGAAACTAAAACGAAAAGAATTTTTATTAAAGCAAGGTGACATTTGCAAGACTGAAAATTTTATTATCAAAGGCTGTTTACGAACTTACACAATTGACGAAAATGGTTTTGAGCATGTAGTAATGTTTGGAATTGAAGATTGGTGGGTGGGTGACTTATTTAGTTTTCTTACGCAAAGCCCTTCAACCTATTATATTGATGCAATAGAAGAAAGTGAAATTTTACAAATTAAAAAGTCAGACCTAGACAAACTATATGAAAGAGTTCCAAAGTTTGAACGTTTTTTTAGACTGATACTTCAAAATGCTTTTATTGCACAACAACAACGAATCAATCAAAATCTTTCCTTCACTGCAGAACAGCGCTATTTGGACTTTATTACCAAACATCCTAATTTAGAACAACGCCTTTCACAAAAACAGGTTTCAGCCTATCTTGGCATTACACCAGTTTTTTTAAGTATGCTTCGTAAAAAATTATCCCAAAAGTGATTTATTAAACTACTTTAATTTTTATCGTTTTCGCTCTCTGTTCTTTTGCATTATCATTTAACAAAATAACAGAAAATGAAAATTGTAATCATTTATCACAGCGGATACGGACATACTAAAATTGTTGCCGAACATATCCAAAAAGGTGCATCAAGAGAATTGGAGCAAGTAACACTTTTATCAACTCTTGAAGCACAAGACAATTTTGAATTGTTGCATCAAGCGGACACATTAGTTTTTGGAAGTCCTACTTATATGGGGACTATCTCTGCCGACTTCAAAAAATTCATGGAAGCAACAAGCAAATTTTGGTATAGCCAAAAATGGAAAGACAAGTTTGCAGCAGGTTTTACAAACTCTTCAACCTTAAATGGCGACAAGTTGAACACGCTACAACAACTTTCGCTTTTTGCTTCTCAACATAGTATGCTTTGGATTTCAACTGGCATTTTGCCAAAGTTTGAAAATGACAAACAATTGGAAGAACCAAATGGACTTGCAAGTTATTTAGGGCTAATGACACTTTCAGACAATTCTACAAAGGAAGTGAACTCACCAAAGGGATTAGAAACAGCTGAACTATTCGGAGAACGCATTTCACAAATCACAAAACAATTCAAACAATCAAAATAAAAAAAAAATAAAAAATAAAATAT
>JAIYDG010000727.1 GCA_027487625.1 Bacteroidota bacterium | reverse complement strand
GCTGCGCAAAAAACTCTTCAAGGAGGAAAAAACCGCAACCGGGCTGAAACTGCGCGAGATCACCGCCACCGAGCCCCTCCGCCCCGGCGACAAACTGATCGTACGCGTAGAACTGCGCTCCGACCGCGACATGGAATACATTCACTTGAAAGACATGCGCGCCTCCGGTTTCGAACCGATGAACGTGCTGAGCCAATACAAGTACAGGGACAACCTGGGCTACTACGAAAGCACCGGCGACGCGGCCACGCACTTCTTTATCGATTACCTAAGGAAAGGGACTTATGTGTTTGAATACCCATTGCGGGTGGTGCACAAAGGGACTTTTTCGAATGGAATCAGTAGCATTCAGTGTATGTATGCGCCGGAGTTTAGTAGCTTTTCGAGTGGGGAGAGGGTTGAGGTGAAGTAGGGGGATAAATGTATAGGCGATCGGGGAATGTCAGGTTTTGGCATTTCCCGATTGTATTTACGGGGAAAATAGAATGCACTTAATTTCATCAATTGATTACTTGTTAAAACATGTAGTTTGCATTTGCAGCAATTCTCGGTTTAAAACCTAATCAAAGGCAAGGCCAGGAACACTCGATTCATCCTGTTAAAAAGGCTTTATTGACGGCTTTTTCAATAAGGTAAAATCGAGGAATACATTGAATTTAGATGAACATTAGTCATCAAAGAGCTAGTCATCCGATTTACTTTGCCCTAAACATGTGGCTCCTGATGATAGTTTTTTAAACCGAAAATTGCTGTTATATTTGGTGAGCAAATTAAAACCATCATCATGTTGTTTAATATAGTTCTATTTATTCTACTTGTTTTGATGTTAGTGCTTTCTTATAGATGGGTTAAAAAAGAAAAAGGTTATGAGCCGAAATTGGCCTTTATTGGTGCAATAATTGCAATGATTACAGCTTTAGCCACTTGGTGTACAACAGATCAAGGTGAATCTGCACAAATAAAAATAAAAGGAAATAGCCTGCTTGCATTTAATTCATCTTCTATAGATTTTGATGTTGATAATAAGAATGCCCTTAAACAGCAGGTTGTAAATATAGATACAAGAGTAGTACAGGGCGAATTTTTATTGGATTCTGTTAAATTGCGAAATTTTCGCCTAAATAAAGATAATTATTTATTAAACTATGGACTGGAACAGAGAATTGATTTAAAATTCTATAGCTTTGAACCACCAGTAATAAATTTAAAGAATCGAACGGGAAAAATTTTAATTACAATTGAGCCAGTTAGCATAATAATAGACCCTCCATTCTTTTTTAGTGAAAAAAAAGGTGGAGACATTCAAAAGCATGCAATTGGTAAGATAGAAGCTGAAATTTTCTATACAGAAACAAATTTAAACGAACAACGTTCTTCGATTGTTAATATTCCAATTAATATAACGTATTTTAAATGATTATTTTTGTTGTATTTCATTTTTCTCAATGTGATATAAATCTAGATTTCCTTCTGAAATCTTAATAGGCAGCAAACTTTCCTTGTCAATATAGAGCATGTCTTTTTCAGTTGAATTGCCATCTGATGGCATTATGATTTCTTGAAAGAGAGTGTTTTTTATTTTAATATTTTTTAATATTTTAAATTTTTCTAACCAATCATTGGAGAAATACCTATCAATAATATCTTGATTAGAAGCTATATCAGGATCTAATGCTATTAACTTTGTAATAAATGCTATTCTGCTCTTTTTTTTATAGAGCTCTATATGAAGAATATCAAAAAGCAGCCCCCCATTTACAATTTCTTTTTTTTCAAATCTATACTCAAGCGATAAATTAGTTAATGAGTTGAAGAAAATAATTTTTCTATTCTCCATTTCATACAATAACCTATATCCTCTTCGTGAAAGGAATTGTGGCCCAGTATCAACTACTTGTTTTACGAAAAAAGAACTTTCATGAATTTTAGTAAAATAATATTTTTGATCTTCGGAGTACAATGTTATTATTGGAGAAGAAAGGACGTTGTATGAGTTTATAGTAGTTGAATTTAAATACTTCCTTCCATAGTTTTTATCTCTATATATTAATTCAAATATCAATATGGCTAAAATGAGGCTTATTAAAATAATGCTAAAAGCAGCAATGATTTTAAATATAATTGAGAGTTTTATAAACTTAACAAGTTTCAATGCAAAGCCCCCAGAAAAGTAATCAATAATAATAAACGTGGTGATGACAATTAATGTAAAAGATAATATGCGATTAATTACAGATCTGCTCGGTTTAAATGAAAAAAAATGATTTTTCCAAAAAATTATGAGTCGCTCTTCTAAGGATTGTTTTTGATCATTTTGCAAGAAAGGTGTTCGTCTTATCAATAATAAGGTTTCGCTAAGAATTGCTTCTTTGTTTAAATTTCGTCGCCATAAAATTTTTTTCTTATAAGTTATTGATTCTGCTATTTTATTTATCTTAAACTCATCTATCGGTTCGCCTAAAAACAAAATCTTGCATAATTCGACGGCACATTCTTCGAGAGCTTTCTTTATTTTTTTATTATTGTCAATTAAAAAAATAGTTAAGCTTATAGGTATGCTTATAATTGATGCAAAAGCAGATAAATTATTAATGATTTCTTGGTTGATTTCCATATTTATTAATCATTATTTAGTTTACAATGATCACCTCAAGGCCAAACCTCTCCCGAATAGCTTTCCTCAACTTCTCAACATCTACAAACTCATACCGCTCCAATCGATACAACTCCTTCAGCAAAGTATCAATTACAATGGATTTAGTGTCTTCAGCAGCAAGTAAATCCTCATAAGGCAACACCAACCACAAAAAAATCTCATCCTTATACTTCCTCACTCTGGTTTTAGTCTCCTCTTTTCGTCCTACCAGGGTGATGTACAATTTACTATCTGTCAAATCTTTTAATAAATCATTGATCCAAACAAAATCAACCTTTGGGTAAGAGAGGGTATCAACATTGCCATTAATAGAGATCATTGGATATAATTTTTATGCAAAATAAAGAAAAAACTGGGCTTAATCAAGGCTTTTGTTGCCAGGGGGTAAAACTAACCTGTACCAATATGGTTTGGCACTTGCCTCACTGGGCAAAGGGCGTCGTAGATTTTCGGGCAGTAAAGCATAATTGCCAATTAATTTGGTTTGTGCAGCCATTACAGTTGCCAAGTCTCCTTCCATGATGAAAATCAGCGTGAGATTATTCCTCGCCAACCACTTTTGACTATAGCCTCGGGCAGAGAAAGTATCTCCGGTTGTACCATATCGATAGACTTCACCTGCGTTAAGGTAGAATTTTCCGGACGGGGAATGAGCACACTGAAAATATCCGTTGGTACTTGCCACCAACATGTATAAGCGATGCTTTTCCGTCTTTTTTTGCTTCCGCAAAATCGTCTTCTCCCATTTTTCAGACAAACGATAAGACCCATCCTCTTGCAGGGTGACCGCCTCTTCCCAAGTCTTTGGAATGGCCATGAATATCCCAAATCCTACCAAGGAAATGATCAAAATGTACCATAAATTTCCCCTACGAGGATTTTGCTTTGGGGCAGGAGTGTTGCCCTTACTTTGGTGTTTTTTTGCAACAGTATTCATAAACCAAATTTTGACCTATTTCAAAAAGGATGTGGTAATGAGTTAATAAAGTGCTTAATTTGTCAATCAGTTCCTATGCTGGTGCAAAGATAGGATGATTGAATTAAAATTCCAATAGTTAGATAAAATTTCCAAGCAATGCCAAAAAATATAGACCCTGATCAAATGATTTACCTGCGCGTGAAAGGGCTATTAAAAACG
>JAIYDG010000339.1 GCA_027487625.1 Bacteroidota bacterium | reverse complement strand
GAAAAATGTCCTTGGGATAAAAAACAAACTTTTGAATCGTTACGTCACCTCACCATTGAAGAAACCTACGAAATGAGTGATGCCATAATTCAGGGAAATTTGACTGAATTAAAAAAAGAATTGGGTGATGTTTTACTACATATCGTTTTTTATGCAAGAATTGCCAGCGAAGAAAAACATTTTGATATTGGTCATGTAATTCACTCATTGTGCGATAAACTTATAGTGCGACATCCGCATATTTATGGTGATGTGAAAGCAGAAACTGAAGAACAGGTGAAAGAAAACTGGGAACAAATTAAGTTAAAAGAAGGAAACAAATCGGTTTTAAGTGGCGTATCAAAAGGTACACCTTCTATTGTAAAAGCACTTAGAATGCAGGAAAAAGCTGCTCAGGTTGGTTTTGACTGGGAAACAGCAGAACAAGTTTGGGCTAAGGTTGATGAAGAAATGTTAGAATTTAAACATGAATTAAAGGAACAAAATCAACAAAAAGCCCAAGAAGAATTTGGTGATTTATTATTTGCCATGGTTAATTTAGCTAGAAAAAACAACCTAAATCCAGATGATGCTTTGGAATACACCAATCAGAAATTCCAAAAAAGATTCATGTACATAGAAGAAAAAGCCAAAGAAGCAGGAAAAAACCTGACAGAAATGAGTTTAGAAGAAATGGATGAAATCTGGAATCAGGCTAAGAAAAATTTACTCAATTAAATGCTATATATCAACAAGTTAAGAAACAAAAAAGTGTTGTTAAAAACAATTGAACTTATATCGTGTTTCAAAATTTGTTATAAATAAAGCATATGGTTCATAAAGTTACGGATTTAGAATTCAACGACTTATTAAAAAGTCAGGAGAAAATTGTAGTGAAGTATTTCGCAAACTGGTGTGGTTCATGCCGATTATTTGCACCGAAATTCACAAAATTATCTAATAAAGAAGATTATAGAGACATTCATTTTATAGAAGTAAATGCCGAAGAAAATCCAATAGCAAGAAGATTTGCCGGAGTTAGTAATCTTCCTTATTTTGCTATCATTAATAATGGCGAATTGGTTAAAGGAGATACAACCGCTAAGGAGGAATCAGTAGAAAATATGCTGAAAGAATTAATTGTAAAATCTATTGTTTAACAATTAATTATATATTGTGTAATTATTACACTAAGTATATTATTACTTTCATCAAGAACAAAGCTTAAATCATGCAGGTATCCATTATAAAGTTTTTAGCAGAAAATTACAGTTTAATTGAACTCAGAAATGCTGAAGAAGCACTTTTGAACGAAAATCAGCCTGAAATAGAAATTAACGGTAACGACGAATGTGAAAAACTAACCCATGTTTTAGCCACAATTGAGATTTTAGAGTCAATGGAAGCAAATAAAACTGATTTACGTCAGTGCATCCGAGAATTTTCTCAAAGAGTCCGAAATAGTATTTCATAAATAACTTATTCATTTTCAAGAGCTTTAAGTTTATTAATATTTTACTTTTGTCAAATGTTGATAAACTCCTCGTTTTTGGCAATAAATTATTGAGAAAAACGATGCATAAAAGCCCTAAAAATCTATTTTTGCGAGGTTTTTATAAAGCATATGTCTACACCAACAGATTATTTAGCAATTTTTATACAGTTTTTAGTGGCGATGGGCTTCGTGGTAACTACCATGGTTGTCAGTCACTGGGCTGGTCCTAAACGTAAAACTGCCGACAAGTTAGCGGTTTTCGAATGTGGAATTGAATCAGAAGGAAACGCACGTATGCCGTTTTCTATCCGATATTTTCTTACAGCTATCCTATTCGTATTGTTCGATGTGGAGGTTGTTTTCATGTATCCTTGGGCAGTGAACTTTAAGGCTTTAGGAACAATTGGCTTCGTAGAAATGTTACTTTTTGTAGGAACTCTTTTGTTGGGTTTTGTTTATATCATGAAAAAAGGCGCCCTTCAATGGGAAAAATAATTTAAACCATGTCTATTCAATTAGCAGATGCACCTCCCGGCTTACAGGGAGCAGGATTTTTCGCCACATCATTAGATAAGGCAGTTGGATTAGCAAGAGCAAATTCAATTTGGCCACTTCCTTTTGCAACTTCATGTTGTGGAATCGAATTCATGGCTACCATGGCTTCGAATTATGATATGGCTCGTTTTGGTGCTGAAAGATTAAGTTTCTCTCCACGCCAAGCAGATCTTTTGATGGTAATGGGTACCATAGCAAAAAAGATGGGGCCAGTTGTTCGTCAGGTTTACCTGCAAATGGCTGAACCTCGTTGGGTAATTGCTGTTGGTGCTTGTGCTTCTAGTGGAGGTATTTTTGATACTTACTCTGTTTTACAAGGTATTGATAAAGTAGTACCTGTTGATGTATACGTTCCAGGTTGCCCTCCACGTCCAGAACAAATCATTGATGGTATTACCAAAATTCAGGAATTAGTAAAAAATGAATCTTTGCGTCGCAGAAATTCGCCAGAATATCAAGCATTAATGGCTTCTTACGGTATAGAATAATGACTGAAATCAATAACGCATATTTACTAAAAGAAATTCAGGAAGAATTTGGCCAATCGCTAATTTCTGCTGATGAACCTTATGGTTTATTAACCATTGAATTAGAATCAAGTAAAATTCTGGATTTATTGAAATATTTGTACAATCACCCTTCAATTCAAATGCAGTTTTTAACTGATTTGTGTGGAATTCATTATCCTCAAATTATTGGAAAAGAATTAGGTGTTGTGTACCATGTGCATAGTTTAATTCATAATTTAAGAATTAGAATTAAATGTTTCATGCCCAACGACCAAGCTTTTATTCCGAGTATTACTCCTTTATATAGCGCTGCAAATTGGCAAGAAAGAGAAACATTTGATTTTTACGGAATCATTTTCAATGGACATCCAAATCTAAAAAGAATTTTAAATGTGGATGAAATGGATTATTTCCCATTAAGAAAGGAATATCCATTAGAGGATGGAACCAGAACCGATAAAGACGATACCTATTTTGGCAGATAATATCATGCAAAACGACACATTAATTTCACTCGATCAGGAGAAAAGAGAATATACCACGCTTAACTTGGGTCCAACTCACCCTGCAACTCATGGTATCTTTCAAAATGTCCTAACAATGGATGGAGAAATCATTGTTGATTCAGAACAAACCATTGGATATATTCACCGTGCATTTGAAAAAATTGCGGAACATAGACCTTATTACCAAGTAACTCCACTTACAGATAGATTAAACTATTGCTCCTCTCCTATTAATAATATGGGATGGCACATGACAGTTGAAAAACTTTTAGGTGTTGAAATGCCTAAACGTGTCGACTACATGCGCGTAATCATCATGGAACTTGCCAGAATTTCAGATCATTTGGTTTGTAATTCTGTAATTGCTGTTGATACAGGTGCTTTAACCGGATTTACTTATGTATTCCAATGGCGTGAAAAGATTTATGATATTTTCGAATCGATTTGTGGCGCACGATTAACTACTAATATTGGTAGAATTGGCGGCATGGAAAGAGATTTCACAAAAGAAGTTATTCAAAGTATCAGAGATTTCTTAGCTAATTTCCCTAAAGTTTTTGCTGAATTCTGTAATCTTCTTGAAAGAAACAGAATTTTCATGGATAGAATCATCGGAACTGGTCCGATAAGTGCTGAAAGAGCTTTAAACTATGGTTTTACCGGTCCGAATTTAAGAGCAACCGGTGTTGATTATGATGTAAGGGTAATGAATCCATATTCTTCATATCAGGATTTCGATTTTACCATTCCTGTGGGAGTAAATGGCGATACTTATGATAGATTCATGGTTCGTCAACAAGAAATTAGAGAAAGTTTAAAAATCATTGAACAAGCATTGAATAACCTTCCTGAAGGAAAATTCTTCGCTGATGTTCCTGAATTTTTCTTACCTCCAAAAGTTGAAGTTTACAACAACATGGAAGCTTTAATTTATCATTTCAAAATTGTAATGGGTGAAGCTGATGTTCCAGTTGGAGAGGTTTACCATTCAATTGAAGGTGGTAATGGCGAATTAGGTTTTTATTTGGTTAGTGATGGTGGAAGAGCAGCATATAGATTACACTTTAGAAGACCTTGTTTTATTTATTATCAGGCATTTCCTGAAATGATAAAAGGTTCAACTTTAAGTGATGCCATTGTTGCGATGAGTAGTATGAATGTAATTGCAGGAGAATTAGACGCTTAAAATTTCGGTTTTATGGAGAAAAAAGAAATTAAATTTAATGAAGAAACGATGGCATTGGTCAATAATATGATCAGTCGCTATCCGGAGGGAAAACATAAATCTGCCTTGTTACCAATTCTTCATTTGGCCCAAGCTGAATTCGATGGATGGTTAAGTCCAGAGGTAATGGATTATGTAGCTTCAATATTATCAATCCAAAAAATTGAAGTGTATGAGGTTGCATCATTTTATTCGATGTACAACTTACAGCCTGTTGGAAATTGCTTATTAGAGGTTTGTAGAACCAGTTCATGTTGGTTAAGAGGTGCCAATGAAATTGTTGAGCACATAGAGAAAAAATTGGGTATCAAAGAAGGTGAAACCACAGCTGATGGCATGTTTACTTTAAAAACAGTAGAATGTTTAGGCTCATGCGGCACAGCTCCTATGATGATGTGTGGCGCTCAATTCCATGAAAATTTGAATTTCCAGAAAGTTGATACAATTATAGAAAAATTGAAAGCTGATGGAAAACGTAAAACTTATTTAGACGAAGTGGTAGTTAATCATTACTAATAAAATGGGAAAGAAATTATTATTAGCCAACGATCACGTTCCTGGAATTCAATCGTACGAAGTTTATAGAAAACATGGCGGTTACGCTTCTGTTGAGAAGGCTATCAAAACAATGAAACCTGAAGAGGTTGTTGAAGAAGTAAAAAAATCAGGTTTAAGAGGTCGCGGTGGTGCAGGATTTCCAACAGGAATGAAATGGAGTTTTCTAGCTAAACCAGAGGGTGTTGCTCGTTACTTAGTTTGTAATGCCGATGAATCTGAACCTGGTACTTTCAAAGACCGTTATTTGATGTCACGTATTCCTCATATTTTAATTGAGGGTATGATTACTTCTAGTTTTGCTTTAGGTGCCAATACATCTTATATTTATATTAGAGGTGAATACTATTATGTTGCTCAAATCTTAGAAAAAGCCATTGCTGAAGCTTATGCAAATGGCTGGTTAGGAAAAAATATTTTAGGCTCTGATTATTCTTTAGATTTATACGTGCAAGTTGGTGGTGGTGCTTATATATGCGGTGAAGAAACTGCTTTATTAGAATCACTTGAAGGAAAAAGAGGTAATCCTCGTATTAAACCACCATTCCCTGCGATTGCAGGCTTATATGGTTGTCCAACTGTAGTTAATAATGTTGAAACTATTGCTGCTGTAGTTCCTATTGTAAATGATGGTGGTGATGCTTATGCTGCTATCGGAATTGGAAAATCAAGTGGTACTAAATTAATTTCAGCTTCAGGTCATATCAATAAACCTGGTGTATATGAAATTGAAATGGGTATTACTGTTGAAGATTTTATTTACAGCGATGAATATTGTGGTGGTATTTTAAATGGTAAAAAATTAAAAGCAGTGGTAGCAGGTGGTTCTTCTGTTCCTGTTTTACCTGCTGATTTAATTATTACAACAGCAAATGGCGAGAAAAGACTAATGAGTTACGAAAGTCTTGCTGATGGTGGTTTTGCAACTGGTACAATGTTAGGTTCTGGCGGATTTATCGTAATGGATGAAACAACCAATATCGTTGAAAACCTGCATACTTTCGCTCGCTTTTACCACCATGAAAGTTGTGGTCAATGCAGTCCTTGTAGAGAAGGTACAGGTTGGATGGAGAAAATATTACACAAGATTCTTGATGGACACGGCACTTTGGAAGATGTTGATTTGCTTTGGGAAATCCAAAGAAAAATTGAAGGAAATACCATTTGTCCTTTAGGTGATGCTGCTGCATGGCCTGTTGCGAGTGCTATCAGACATTTCAGACATGAGTTTGAAGAGTTTGTAAAAAATCCAAATGGAATCAAAAAAGTAAAACATTACGAGTCCACTCAAAATTTGGTAACTGCCTAAAAGCAAATTGAAATAAGAATTGGGCTAAACCCCTTAATGATTGATTGAAAATACTATGGCTAAAGTAACGATAGACGGAAAAACAATAGAAGTTGCAGATGGTACAACCATCCTTCAGGCTGCCAGAATGATTGGTCCTGATGTAGCTCCGCCAACCATGTGTTATTACAGCAAACTTAAAACAAGTGGTGGTTATTGCAGAACTTGTTTGGTTGAGGTAAGCAAGGGTTCTGAAAAAGACCCTCGTCCAATGCCAAAATTAGTTGCAAGCTGCAGAACAACTGTAATGGATGGAATGGAAGTTAAAAATAATGATTCCGAGAAAGTTACAGAAGCAAGAAAAGGTGTGGTTGAGTTTCTTTTATTAAACCATCCTCTTGATTGCCCTGTTTGTGACCAAGCTGGAGAATGTCATTTACAAGATCTTTCTTACGAACATGGTTCTGCTAAAACTAGAACCGATTTCGAAAGAAGAACTTTCGAAAAAATAGATATTGGTCCTTATGTGCAATTACATATGAATCGTTGTATTCTTTGTTATCGTTGCGTAAAAGTGGCTAATCAAATTACAGATGGTCGTGTTCATGGTGTAATTAACCGTGGTGATCATTCTGAAATTTCAACTTATGTTGAAGAAGCAATTGATAATGATTTCTCAGGTAATGTTATAGATGTTTGTCCTGTAGGTGCTTTAACAGATAAAACATTCCGTTTCAAAAGTCGTGTTTGGTTCACTAAACCAGTTGATGCACATCGCAATTGCGATAAATGTAGCGGTAAAGTAGTTCTTTGGTACAAAGGTGAAGACGTTCTTAGAGTAACTGGTCGCAAAGACCAATGGGGTGAAGTAGAAGAATTTATTTGTAATACATGTAGATTCGAAACAAAGAAAACATCTGATTGGACAATCGAAGGTCCACGTAAATTGGATAACCATTCAGTAATTTCTGCTAATCACTACGAATTTTTAAAGAAACCAAAAGAATTAACTATTAATACTGTTAAACCTTTGGCAATTGAAGGAGGAAATAACTAATGGATCCATTAATATTCAAAATAATATTGGTACTTGTCATGTTCCTTGTAAGCCTAGGAATTGCAGCTTATTCAACCTATGCTGAAAGAAAAGTAGCCGCGTTTTTACAAGATAGAATTGGCCCTGATAGAGCTGGTCCTTTTGGCTTATTACAACCAATTGCAGATGGTGTGAAAATGTTCTTAAAAGAAGAAATCATTCCTAATGTTTCCGATAAATGGCTTTTCATTTTAGGTCCTAGTATGTTTATGGTTACAGCCTTAATGACTAGTGCAATTATTCCTTGGGGAATGCCACTTGAAATCGGTGGAACCAAATTTAACTTACAAGTTGCTGATATTAATATCGGTGTACTTTATATCATGGGCGTTTTATCATTAGGCGTTTATGGAATCATGATTGGTGGCTGGGCTTCTAACAACAAATACGCTTTGTTAGGTGCAATTCGTGCTTCAAGCCAAATGATTTCTTATGAATTAGCAATGGGAATGAGCATCATTTCTATTTTATTAATTTCAAATGGTTCTTTAAGTCTTAATGCAATTGTTGATGGTCAAAAAGAATGGCATTGGAATATCCTATATCAACCAGTTGGATTTATCATTTTTATCATTTGTGCATTTGCTGAAGCCAATAGAACTCCATTCGACTTACCTGAATCAGAATCAGAATTAATTGGTGGTTATCATACAGAGTATTCTTCAATGAAATTAGGTTTATTCTTATTTGCTGAATACATCAATATGTTCATTTCATCAGCAATGATAGCCAGTTTATACTTTGGTGGATACAATTTCCCTGGCTTAGAATACTTGAGTACAGTTCTACCAAATAACGTAGTGAGTTTTATCTCAGTTGGTGCTTTGTTCACCAAAATATTCTTCTTCATTTTCGTCTTTATGTGGGTTCGTTGGACAATTCCAAGATTCCGTTACGACCAATTAATGAGACTTGGATGGCAAGTATTATTACCTCTATCAATCATAAATATGCTTGTTACAGGTGGAATTTTAACAATTTTCAATTAATCAAAACAGGAAATAAACCAATATGCAATTAACCAACAGATCAAAAGTTGTTGTTCATAAGGAAATGAACTGGGTTGAGAAACTTTATCTCCCTGCAATTTTTTCAGGAATGTTTATTACTATCAAACATTTATTTAAAAAGAAAGCAACTTTAAGATATCCTGAAGTAACAAGAGAATTTGCTCCTGTTTACAGAGGAATGCACGTTTTAAAACGTGATGAAGAAGGTAGAGAAAATTGTACTGCCTGCGGATTGTGCGCTGTATCTTGTCCTGCAGAAGCCATTACAATGGATGCTGCTGAAAGGAAAAAAGGAGAAGAGAATTTATACCGAGAAGAGAAGTATGCTGCTAAGTATGAAATCAATATGCTTCGTTGTATATTCTGCGGTTTATGTGAAGAAGCTTGTCCTAAAGATGCGATTTATCTTACTGATAGAATTGTACCTTCCGATTACTCCCGTGGAGGTTTCGTTTTTGGAAAAGATGTTTTAGTAGAACCAGTTGACCAAAGAATCGATATCAGCAAGCGTAAAAAAGATTATAGTATTGTTCACAACAATTAATCAAAAACCTATTAACTCATGAGTTCCCAATTGATATTTTATATACTTTCAGCACTGTCGATTGTTTCGGCATTGTTTGTAGTATTTTCTAGAAGTCCTATTTATAGTGTGCTTTCCTTAATTGTTTGCTTTTTCAGTATTGCTGGGCATTATGTAATGTTAAATGCTCAATTTCTAGCAATCGTTCATATCATTGTTTATGCAGGCGCCATCATGGTTTTAATGTTGTTTACGGTAATGTTATTAAACCTAAACAAAAGCACTGAGCCGCATAAAACGAATTTAACCAAAATCATGGCCATCGTAAGTGGTGGTTTATTAATGCTTACTTTATTGGCTTCAATAAAAGCTGAAAAACTTGGTGTTTATAAAGCTCCTGAAGTTTCAGATATTGGTTATGTGCAAAATGTAGGAATGAAATTGTTTACCGATTTTCTTCTTCCATTCGAAATTTCATCTGTATTGTTTGTATCTGCTATGATTGCTGCGGTGGTTTTAGCTAAAAAAGAAAGGAACTAATGGAAAGTCCTGAAACAACTCAAAACTGGTATTTATTATTAAGTACAGTTTTATTTTCAATTGGTGTAATGGGCGTTTTATTCAGACGTAATGCACTTATTATTTTGATGTGTATCGAATTAATGCTGAATGCTGTTAACCTATTATTGGTTAGCTTTTCGGCTTACAGTGGAAATACAGAAGGACAAGTTTTTGTATTCTTTATCATGGTAGTTGCGGCGGCGGAAGTTGCAGTAGGACTGGCATTAATGGTAAGTATTTACAGAAATATTGGTAGTATCGATATTAATGTATTGAATAAATTAAAGTGGTAGGTAATTTTAGATAAGTATACATGAATAATATTACAGAATTAACATCGCTTATCACACCCGCTTTAATGGTTCCTTTATTACCATTAATCGGCTTCTTTGTGGTAGCTCTGTTCGGAAAAAAATTAGGACATGCTTCCGGTTGGATAGCTAGTCTAATGATATTAGCTTCTTTTATCTGCTCTCTATTTTTATTCAACGGACTTTCAGGTGGTAAATCTTTGAATTTCGATGTTTATGAATGGATTAAATTTGGCGAAGTATCATTGAGTTTTGGTTTCTTAATCGACCAATTGAGTTTGGTGATGCTTTTAGTAATTACCGGAATTGGATTTTTAATTCATATTTATTCAATCGGTTATATGCACCATGATGAAGGTTTTAGCAGATTCTTCTCTTATTTAAATCTGTTTATTTTCTTTATGTTATTACTTGTTATGGGTAATAGCTACCTAGTAATGTTCATTGGTTGGGAAGGTGTTGGACTTTGTTCTTACCTGCTAATTGGCTTCTGGTTCAAAAATCCTGCATACAATGATGCTGCTAAAAAAGCATTTATCATGAATAGAATAGGAGACTTAGGTTTCCTTTTAGGCATGTTCATGTTGGTGTTTTATTTTGGTGGATTGGATTACGGAATCGTAAATCAATCGGCTATGACCATGGAAAAAGGTTCAGGCATTTTGGTTTTAACTACCCTCCTATTATTTGTAGGTGCTACTGGTAAAAGTGCTCAATTACCTTTATACACTTGGTTACCTGATGCGATGGCTGGTCCTACTCCAGTTTCAGCTTTAATTCACGCAGCAACAATGGTAACTGCTGGTATTTATATGATTGCTCGTTCAAATATCTTATTTGTTCTTGCTCCATTTACATTAGAAATAATTTTAGTGATAGGTGTTGCAACATCTTTATTTGCAGCAATTATTGGTATTAAACAAAATGATATCAAAAAAGTACTTGCTTACTCTACAGTATCTCAATTAGGATTAATGTTTGCGGCTTTAGGCTTAGGTGCTTTTGAAAGTGGAATGTTTCATGTTTTTACACATGCATTCTTTAAAGCACTATTGTTCTTAGGGGCTGGTAGTGTAATACATGCCATGAGCGGAGAACAGGATATAAGAAATATGGGTGGCTTGAGAAAATATACCAAAGTTACTTTTATCACATTTTTAATTGGTTCATTGGCTATTTCAGGAATCTTCCCTTTTGCCGGATTCTTCTCTAAAGATGAAATATTAGCTGCTTCATTCGAACACAATAAAATTGTATGGATTTTATTAAGCATCAGTTCTATGATTACTGCTTTTTATATGTTCCGCCTTGTTTTCTTAACTTTTTATGGAGATTTCAGAGGAACTGAAGAACAAAAACATCATCTGCATGAATCACCAGCAACCATTACAATACCTTTAATGGTTTTAGCAGTGCTTTCAATTGTAGGTGGATTTATTGGACTTCCTGCTGTTTTTAGTAAGATTCATTCTTTTAAAGCATTTTTAGCTCCAGTTTTTGCTGATTCGAAAACATTGGTAGAAGCAGCCCATGAGCACAGTCATTCAACAGAATGGATGTTAATGGGAATTGCTACAATCGCAGCTTTAATTAGTATTGGATATGCTTGGAGTTTATATATCAGCAAAAAAGTAATTCCAGAAAATGATTCAGAATTAAGTGGATTTAGCAAATGGGTATCGAATAAGTTTTATGTTGATGAATTTTATGATGCCGTATTTGTAAGACCATTTAAAGTATTAAGTGATTTATTTTTGGTTTTGTTTGATAAATTAATAATTGATATGCTTGTTAATTTAAGCGCATTAATTGTTGATGTAACTGGTAGAACCTATCGTTTAATTCAAACAGGAAATACAGGATTTTATGTTTTTGCCATGGTAATTAGCGTGGTTGTTTTCTTATTCATTCAAATAATTCAGTAATGTTAAGCTTAGACCTATTATTTATACCCTTGTTTGCATCAATCCTTTTGTTGTTTTCAAAAGGAAATGCTTCCCGTGTTTTGGCTTTCATATTTAGCATTGCACAACTCGCTTTAACAGTTTATTCTTATTCTGTTTTTAAAGCAAATGGTGCTGAAGCATTTGAATTTAGTGCCCCATGGGTTCAAAAACCTTTAATAAATGTGCACTTTGGTGTTGACGGTATTAGTTTATTAATGGTGATTTTAACTAATTTATTGATGCCACTAATTATTCTAAGTGGATTCAATAGAGAAACAAACCGTCCACATATTTTTTACGCATTGATGTTGTTTATGCAATTTGCATTAAACGGCGTGTTCTTATCTTTAGATGGATTTGTTTATTATATCTTCTGGGAATTAGCATTGATTCCAATTTACTTCATTGCTTTTAATTGGGGTGATGAAAACAGAGCAAAAGTTACCTTAAAATTCTTTATTTATACTTTAGCAGGAAGTTTATTGATGTTATTTGGATTCCTGTTTTTATATAATGGTAATCCAAATCATTCTTTAGATTGGAATACATTAAGTACAATTAAAACTTGTTCATGTAACCAAACCTGGTTATTTTGGTTGTTTTTTGTTGCATTTGCTATTAAAATTCCAATTTTTCCATTCCACACTTGGCAGCCTGATACTTATAAATCAGCCCCAACTCAGGGAACAATGTTACTTTCTGGTATCATGTTAAAAATGGGAACTTATAGTTTACTAAGATGGTTAATTCCTATTATTCCTGATGGATTTAAAGAATGGCAATCAGTTGTAATTACAATCTCAGTAATTGGAATAGTTTACGCGTCAATCATTGCTATCATGCAAAGAGATTTGAAAAAACTATTTGCTTATTCATCAATTGCACACGTTGGATTAATTGCTGCAGGTATATTTAGTTTTACCCAACAAGGTATGCAAGGTGGTTTGGTACAAATGTTGGCTCATGGTATCAATGTTGTTGGTTTATTCTTTTGTGCTGATATCATTTTAAATAGAACTGGAACACTACAAATTGAAAATCTTGGTGGTATTAGAAATCAGGCTCCACAGTTTGCTACTTGGTTTTTAATTATTGTTTTAGGTTCTGTTGCTTTACCTCTAACCAATGGTTTCATAGGTGAATTTCTTTTATTGTATGGTGTTTTTGAATACAATACTTGGTTAAGCGTATTTGCAGGTCTAACTATTATTCTTGGTGCAGTTTATATGTTAAG
>JAIYDG010000192.1 GCA_027487625.1 Bacteroidota bacterium | reverse complement strand
GTTTTTGATAATCTTGAATATTGAAATATGTAAACTCAATTTCTGTTGTGATATCTGCTATAAAAGGCTCAGCAATTTGTTTGTAGAAAAAGTCGGTTTTGGTATCGGCCAAACGTCCTTCATCAAAATCTGTGAATTGTTTAACTAGGTTTTTGTTTTGAGCAAAAAGTCTATCGAAAAGAGTAGCATCAAAAATGAACCACTCGTTGATATTGGTTGCCACCAAGTGTTTTACTTCAAGATTTCTATGGGTAATTCTTTCTCTTAAGTAATATAAAACCAATTCTTGAAACGCCTTTGCATTCAATTTTTTGGTTGTTATCATTTCTGATTTATTGGTGGGCTTTTTGGCTTCAATGATAACACCAACAGCACTTTTGGCGATATTGCCATTGTGAATTACGAGGTCGTTTCTACCTTTTGTATTAATAAAATGGTTGGGGTCGTAATAGGTTTTCTTTAAAAAATCGATCACCAAGTTTTTGTGAAACTCTTCACTTTCGGTATCATTTGTTCTATCGAGTAAAGCAATGAGATTGGCTTTGAAACCCTCAATTTCAGTCCGGTTTGGTTTTACTTTTAGAAAAGCCTTATTAAGCGCTTGCCTTGGTTTCAATTCTTTTAAATTTTTCACGTCCATTTTCCTTTTTTCAAAAACTATTAATATTCTACAATTTGATTTTGAATATTAAATTTAGTTGAGTAAGATATGTAATTTTGGAGAATTGGGAGAGTGGGTGTGCGAAACGGACTAAAAGATCTGAATCGAAAACCTTCATTATGATAATGGCATTCTTTAGTGTAACCAGCTATCGAAGTTGGGTATATTTTATTGTCCAGCTACTGGATTAAATAGCAGGATTTGCTTTCCTTAAGACTTAATTGTTAAGGTTGATTTATATCTCTCTTAATTTCAATCCTTACCTTAACTTCGTCAAATTTTACCTTTTCAATATGTACGCCTTTGTTTATCAATAGTTGATTTTTCTCGTCATACTCAAAACCATCAATTCCAATCTTGCATTCAATGAATTTATATGCAATGAAATCTCCAATGTTAGTTTTTTCACCCTCAATTTCTGTTTGTGCGTAATAACCATTTTCCGAACAGGTAAAAATAAAATTGCCACCCTTAGCAATTTTGTCCATTAAATCTTTTTGGTTTTTTAAACCAGCCTTATTACCTTCTTTTTTAGCTTGAAAAATTAACGATTTTACTGATCTCTTTTTTGTAACATTGTTTACTATTTCAAAGGTTATTACGGCATCGGCTCCAGTTGATTTTTCATAGGCATTTTTTCCACGTCCTTGCAGTTTGTGATAGAGAATTTCCCAATCATATTCACCGTGTCCTTTAATAAATTTTCGCTTATCTGTTCTTAAATTTCCAAGGTAGTCACCCAGAAGTGAATCCTCATCCCTGTGACTAAAACGCCAACCACTTTCACCTCTTCTGGAACTGGCCACAATTTGTTCTTGTATTTCTGTTTTTAATTCTCTTGGAATTCTTAACATCGTTTATTTTGAGTTTAATTGATATTATTTTCTTTACGGTAGATATGTACTTTACTCAATTATAACATATTGAAACGAATTTAACCAAAATCATACTTGTAATCAAAGTTACAATGTATTGTTATTTTACTTCGATTATATATACGAATTTATTTAACTGTTTTACCTGGTCAGACAATGAAAGATTCTTCAAAACATTTATATTGTTTAAAGTTGGTTCTGTTGGAAGTAAATCAATTAAGTTTTTCAAGTAACTCACCTTAATAGCATAAGATACATTTTCAGCACCTATATGTTTTGCATTAATTACACCGATTAAATTACCAAATTTATCAAATAATGGCCCACCACTATTACCAGGCTGTATTGGAGCAGAAATTTGATATGAAGTTATGTCGCCTTGAAAGCCTGTTTTTGAACTGATAATGCCATTTGTTAATTTTATTTCATCACCCATTGATGCTCTTAAAGGATAGCCAAGGACAAAAACGTTCTCCCCTACGGCAGTTGGTATTGATTTTATTGTATATGGTATTTTAAAATTATTATAATGTAAGTTATCCTCAATTTTAATTATTGCCAAGTCATTATTTTTATCAGTAACAATAACCTTAGCATTATAAGAGGTTGAAAAACTTCCATTGATTCCTTTTACTTTAATATTTGAGGCTCCCTCGATAACGTGGTAATTTGTTACAATATATCCATTAGATGTTAAAGCGAAACCTGTACCAGAATTTGCAATATCTTTTGGCATTTTGGAAGTTGATGATGTTGGAAATAGTTTAATGTATACCGATTTTTCTATTCCTTGAAATACCAAATTCATCAGACCTGTTTCAAATGAAATGTAAAAATTGCTATTCTCTTCTTTATTAAGCATTTTCCAGTTTGCTTTATATAATCTTGGAGTTGCTGTTTCGGTAAGTTTAGCTTTTACTTCGCCTTCTTCCCAATCAAGATAATTATTAGCTCCACTCAAATAAACAACAGTGTAATCGTTGTCAATTTTTACAATACCTACTTTATACTTTGCCATTTCAAGTGATTGTACGCTGTTTTCATAAATTCCTTCAATTGGGTCTGCACCATTACTTAGGAAATGACTTTTTAATTTTTGTTCAGTCCATTCTGTCATTTCAGAGTCTAATTTCAATCGTTGATGGGGTGAATTATCTTTTTTATAGCCGTACATCTTCATACACTTATTATGAAATTCTGTTTTGATATCTGTATAATTTGTTATCACTATATTCTTTTCTGATAAAAACTCGAACTCATCTTCATTACAAGAAATAAATATTAATCTGATATTCGTGAAAGCATTATGTTCGTAGTCTGGGTCCCAAGAAATACTAACTCTAACTAAGTCACAAAGTGATGTGAAATCTTTGGGAGTATTTGCCTCTTTCCCCCATTTTACATTGTCAAAACCAATCGCATTAAGATAGGAAATTACACCAAGAATTACCTCAGAGCCACTTGAATTATCGCCATTAGAAACACTTTTTGCAAAATCGTCATTAACCATGACATAAGCATATTTTACTCCGCTAAGATATTTTGTGAAGTCTAAACTGTTGTTACTTTGGTATGAGGGTTTAAAGCTCTGGGAGAATACACTAACGGCAGATACAATAAGAAATAGGATGAGTAAAATTTTATTTTTCATAAGTGTTTTTTATTTTTATATGATAAAAACTTTAAGTTTTTCTTTCCTTAATAATTAATTATAGAACAATAAAACATTGTAAATGCAGGAAGAATTATTTTCATAAAAGGTATTATTATTATATTTATTTAGAATTTTTTATAAAAAGGGGAAATATAGAATGAGCTAATTTATTGTTTTATTAAATTACAAAGATAGGTTTAATCTGTCACCTTAAATAATAGTTAAATGAGTGAGAGTTTGATACTGCTAGTTCATAAGAACTAGTGGATATTTAGCTATTAATTTCTCTTCTAAAGAATCCAATTCTGATTCACCCAAATCTTTATTCGGTGCTTGATAAAGGAGCTTTAAATTATAGTCAACGGTATTGAAGTTCTTAATTACTAGATTATAAGGAATAAAGAAAAATTAGCCTTCCAATTCAAACCAATAATCATTTAATTCATTTTGAATTATTGTTTTAGATAAAGTTAATACCTCATTTATATCGACTATTTCTTCTGAAAATTCTAAGCGATTAGCCATATTAATTATTAGGTACATTTTTTGAATTAGTTCATTATGTAATTTATTTTTCTCGTTAAGAAATAGTATTACAGATAATGCTGCTTGTTCTAATTGTAGTAAATACTCTTTTTGCTCTTGCGATAGACTTGTTTGAGGAATATTCCATTTTAACCTAATATGATCTTTCGAACCTTTTGAGAATTGTGAGATTACTGCTACTACTTGTTTTCTGAAGTCTTCAACCCATTTGTCTTTTCGTCCTCGTTTATTAAACAAAAAACCAGAAAATAATGCAGCCGTTGAAACCAGAATTAATGCAATGTCTTTTATGAGTAGAAAAGTTTGT
>JAIYDG010000483.1 GCA_027487625.1 Bacteroidota bacterium | reverse complement strand
TCAAAGTTCAGACGATTTTCCATCAAATAATATCTGAACTATGATTCTTATGATTTATGGATTAAAGTGATTCATGGTCGCTTTAAAAACAAACTATGTTTTTATGGTAAAATCCAGGAAATCCTTTAACCAGCAAAATCAAAGTTCAGACGATTTTCCATCAAATAATATCGGAGCTCAAGCACAAAAAAATCCCGCCTAATTTCTTAAGCGGGATTTGATATTAATATTGAAAAGTTAATTAAGCCAATTTAGCTTTTAAACCTGCGTCAATTGCGTCTAAGAATTCTTCAGTATATAAATAATGTTCGCCATGGTTTACTTTGTTTCCATGAATACATACTGCTAAGTCTTTTGTCATTCTTCCACTTTCTACTACTTCTACACATACTTCTTCTAAAGCTTTGCAGAAACGAACTAATTCAGCATTACCATCTAATTTACCTCTGAACTCTAATCCTCTTGTCCATGCGAAAATAGATGCAATTGGATTGGTGGATGTTGGTTTGCCAGCCTGGTGATCTCTAAAGTGACGAGTTACTGTTCCGTGTGCTGCTTCTGCTTCCATGGTTTTGCCATCTGGTGTTACTAAAACAGATGTCATCAAACCTAATGAACCAAAACCTTGTGCTACTGTATCAGATTGTACATCACCATCATAGTTTTTACATGCCCAAACAAAATTACCATTCCATTTTAATGCAGATGCTACCATGTCGTCAATTAATCTATGTTCGTAAACAATACCTGCTGCTTCAAACTTAGATTGGTAATCATTCGCATAAATTTCTTGGAAGATGTCTTTAAAACGACCATCATACTTTTTCAAGATTGTATTTTTGGTTGATAGGTATAAAGGCCATCCTTTGCTTAATGCCATGTTAAAACATGAATGAGCAAATCCCTTGATACTTTCATCGGTATTGTACATAGTTAATGCAACACCATCTCCTTTAAAATTATAAACTTCAAATTCTTGAGTAGTTCCGTCTTCACCTTCAAACTTTACTGTTAATTTTCCTTTTCCTTTGGTTACGAAATCAGTTGCACGGTATTGGTCACCAAATGCATGTCTACCAATCATAATTGGAGCTGTCCAGTTTGGAACCAAACGAGGTACATTGCTACAAACAATTGGCTCACGAAATACAGTTCCATCTAAAATATTACGGATGGTTCCGTTTGGTGATTTCCACATTTGTTTCAAGTTAAATTCTTTCACACGTGCTTCATCAGGAGTGATAGTAGCACATTTGATTCCTACACTGTATTTTTTTATTGCTTCTGCGGCATCAATTGTAACCTGGTCATTAGTTTGATCACGGTATTCCATGCCCAAATCATAATATTTAATATCCAAATCCAGGTATGGAAGAATCAATTTGTCTTTGATAAATTTCCAGATAATACGGGTCATTTCATCGCCATCCAATTCTACTACAGGATTGGCTACTTTAATTTTTGTCATATTGAAGATTTAAAATTGTATCTCATTAAAAATGGCCTCAATATTAGCATATTTATCAGCCTCAGACAAGCATTTGAAGATGATTTTTGTTGGCAGGTAAATTTGGTAAAAAGCTATTTATGAGGGTTCTAAGGAATAGCAACTGCAATTTTTCCTTGAAAGTTTTGCATTTTCTTCAATCCAGAACTTCCTTTTAAGTTACAATTGAATCGGATGTCTAAAGATTTGGTAGATTGATTTAATTCATTTTTTAGATAATCACCAATATTCAAAACTTCAAAATAGGAGAGTGGATCCTGGTTAACTTCAGTGCTGTTAAATACATTTCCATTGGCATCAGTATATTTAATTTCAATGGCATTTTCTCTTGAAATATTAATTGTTTGGTCGATATTCTGATTGAAGTTCGCAATACAATTTTTCTTATCCGGAGTTTTAATTCGCTGACAATAGGATAAGGTATCATTTGCATACAATGTTTTTAAACATACTTTAAATGCCCCTGAATCCTGGTAATTGTGATTGATGCCACCAAAAGTTTCAGAGCTGCTTCCATCTCCAAATTCCCAAATGAATTTACCTTTCACTGCGGTGTCTGATAGAACAGGAACAAATGAAACATATCTACTAGTTCCTTGAACAAATGTATAGTTGAAACGTATTGGATTTACAGCCATGCCCATGTTAATTCGAACAGGTAAGCTTACGTCTGCTTGACAATTATTTGCATATTTTATTAGTAAAATCACATTGATATTTTTTGCCTCCATATATGTTTTTACAGGAGTTGAATCATTGCTAATACTACCATCAGGAAATCTCCATGTATAGGATGAAATCTGCTGGTTAAAATGTTCGGCTTTGAATGCTACTTTATAGTTGATTGTTGTATCTGTTCTATTTGTATAAAATGAATATTTTCCAAGTTTAAGCAATGAATCTGTCGGAATAATGTTATTAGAACCTTCATGAAAAATGAATTCAAAAGCCTCTTTACAATCAGTACATGTTTTCTTTAAATTGGCTTTAAGTTTTAAACTTTGTGTAGTGCTTTTTTCATAAGATGTGAAAAGATAAAAAGAGTTTTTTCCTGCTTCAATTTGTATGTTTTCATCATTCATCAATCCACTTAGCATGAACACGGTATTGCCATCAACCAATAAAGGTTCTGCCTGCTTTTTACAAGCCGACAGCATTATAAAAAACAATGCAATAAAACTAATTGTCCATTTCATTTTTCTCATGTCAGTTCAATTGATAATGAAAGCCTAATTTGAAACCACGGTTTTTATTTTTATCCGAATTTTCAAATAATTTCGAATCACTGATGTTCAATAGACCGTTAAAATATCCTATTGAAATTTTGCTTTTTGTATTCAACCAATATGCATAGTTAATTTCAGTTAATACATCTTGATTTTTAAACAAGGAGATATGTGCTGATTTGTTTTTTCTATCAGACATTTTACCATTTTCATAATAATAAAATTGGTCGTTACTGCTTAATAAATACATATAAGACAATCCAAGATTCAATTCATGTCTGCCTTTAACTTTGAACTCAATTCCCAATGGAATGTTTAAATAAAGCAATTTTTGGGTATTAATAACTATGCTTTTGTTGCTTTCTCCAAAACCATAAGTTGATTCGGTATAAGTACGTTTCCCCAATTCAGGTGTTGTTTGAAAGAATCCCATTCCAGTATAAAATGATAATTGATGATTGGCAAGAACATGCCACAATCCATTGAAAAAATAACTTGGAATAAGCTGATTGTTCAATTGCATTCCTGCATTGAAACTTGTGTATGAAATAAAAGTCTTTTTCTTTTTGTTTGGCGATATACTTAGCAATTCAGATTTTGGTTTTTTATTTGAATTTATCTTAAATCCTGTAAACTGAAGTGAATTGATGAGTAAAGGGAATTTTGAATTTT
>JAIYDG010000624.1 GCA_027487625.1 Bacteroidota bacterium | reverse complement strand
TGCCCGCTTTTGTCATTGAAATCATCTCCACCAAAGACCAAATGAACCTGGTCCACGGAAAAATGGAAAATTACCGCGAAGGTGGGGTGAAAATTGTCTGGCATGTTTTTCCGCTGATCAAACAGGTGCATGTGTATTCGGGGAAGGGTTTGAAAAAAATGACGGTTTGTATTGGGGGAGATGTTTGTTCGGCGAAGGAGGTGTTGGGTGGATTTGAGTTGACTGTGGAGGAGTTGTTTCGGAAGCCGGAGGTGGGGGAGTGACAGTGATTATTTTTCACCTTTAATTTTTAATACATGGATGAATTGTTAGATAGATTCAAAAAAACGCTTCGGGAAATTCATGGAGAATTAATTCCTGAAGCAGATTTAGATAAGATGGCTAAGGACTTAATGGCTTCAAAATCAGATAAATATCAGTTTGAAAAATCTATTCATTTAGAATATTTCAATAATACAATAACAGATGAATCCATTGATGAATTAACAAAGGACATTGAATCATACGGGGTTTTATTTACCAAGAAGGATAAATCGAAAGAGGCTTATAATTCTATCTCAGATATTTTCACTTCTATTGTCTTAATTTTAGGTAGTGAAGTAACTGGTAATCTTTTATTGGGCGCTTTGGGAAATGGATTGTGGGAAATAATTGTAGATTGGGTAAGAGTAACAAGAGAAAATATAAAAAACAAAAAACTAACTAAAATTACTGGGGGGACTAAAATTGAACAGATAGAAATGAATCTTTATATTTGTTTCAAAATAGATGAATTAACACGAATTGATTTTGTTTTCAAAAATAATGAAGATAACACAAATTTAAGGGAGCATCTTCAAGATGCTCTAAAATTAGTTGAAAAAGAGTCAAAGGAAGAAGAAATTCAGCTACTATCACCAAGAAAGAAATTTCGTTATGATCACGGAAAAAAAGAATGGGTTCACATAGCTCAACTATAATTTAAGGTGAGTTCGAAGATATTTAAAAGGATTGAATACAATTAGCACTAACCACATCTGTCATCTTGTAACCGCCCGTTTCAACGGGTGGATCTAAGCGCAACCACCTTTTACATCTAACATCCTTCCAGAGGATTGCATCATGAAATTGTATAGATGTAAGCCTCTGGAAGGATGTTAGATGTGAGGAATGGGTATGCTTTGTAACCCGCTGATAAAGCAGCGGGTTACAAGATGAAGATGTATTTGAGGGATAAATCTCCTAACTCAGGTTAAGTTAGAGGGAAAGTCACCCCTTGTGATTAACTTACTCACAATCAATGTCTTTTAAGGTGTGTTTGTCTACATAGACAAAGCTAATTTGTCTACGCTGTCTATGATGTTTCAAAGGTAAAGAGTTGCAAATAAATACCATTTACACCAATGTTAAAAAACTACTAAAGTCCTTCCCTTCTATTGCCTACTGTACCAAAATCATTCCACAAAATTAAAATAGTTTCAATATCTTTCCCTAATAAAATTACTTCTTATGTTAGAACAAACACCAAACCCAGGCAAAAGCCAACAAGAATTGGAAGCCGAAAATGAATGGCTGAAAAATGAATTAAAAAATAGAAATGCAGAAATAAAAAAGTGGCACAAATTTCAATTTTGGGCCGGTAAAAAGATAGGGGGCATTTTTTTAGGTTGGCAATTAAAAGATAGTATTCATCGCCTATTTGGAGAGCTAACTCAAGGAAAAGTAACCCAACAAACGCTGGCCGACGTAGTTACCCATACTTTATGGCGCTTCACCAGGATTGGAATCTTTGCCATTTTAGCAGCAATAATACCTGTCACATTTCTGGCGCTTCAGACTTGGCTGCTTTCCATTCAAAACAAAAGAATCATTCAACAAACTTACCTTCAAGAAGCGGAAAGGCGTAGCTCACAAGTTTTTCTTTTCAGTAATATTCAGGATAAAATTGATGAAGAATTAAAAGACCCACACAATAAAAAAGATACCTTAAGTAATCAAACCATTGGAAGAATTATTGCACTTAGCCTTGCTTTGAAACCTTACCGGTATTTGGATGGAGATACACTTATTAACAATCCAATTAGTCCGGAAAGAGGCCAACTACTCATATCTCTTACAAACCTTGGACTTGATACTACGACTCTTTTAAAAATCGCTAGAAAGGGCAATTTCAGCCAAGCTGAACTAATAAATGTAAAGTTAAGTTCTGCAAATTTAAAAAGCATTGATTTGAGGGGTGCTAATTTGACATACGCTAATTTAATGGGTGCTAATTTTGAGGGGGCTGATCTGAGGGGGGCTGACTTGAGGGAGGTTGATTTGAGAAAGGCTGATTTGAGAGGAACTGATTTAAGTGGAGCTAATTTGAGGGGTGCTAATTTGATACAGGCTAATTTAAGGGACGCTTATTTACAGGGCACTAATTTAAGGGACGCTTATTTGCAGGGCATCAATTTGAGGGATGCTGATTTGCGGAATGCCGACTTGAGAGGCGTTGATTTGCAGAACGCTGATTTGAGAGACACTTATTTGGAGTACGCTAAATTGAAGGACGCTCATTTAAAGAAGACAAACTTTGAAGGGGCGGTAGTTGCATGGGCCGTTTCATTATATATCGAAGAACCTAAAGTCCATAACAAAATCAAAAAAAGAATAAGTTCTCATCCTTACATAGAAGAACATTATAAAGTATCAAGAGAAGAAAAAGACGGAGAAACTATCTACGTGCTCAGAAAAAAATAAGAGATTGTTCAATAAACTGTGTCAGGTAAAAAGTGGTTTTTACAAAAAAAATTCTGGAAGCCCAGTAAAATAAGGGCTTCCAGAGTTCAGCGGAGGAAGTAAGCTCCTCCGGTAGTTTTATTAGGGCAAGTCAGAACGTTACTGCACCCCATCTCTCCCCGGCTCAGTCCGTTCCCCTGTCGGTTTCGGCTTACCCCAGCGGTTGTTGTTGGGTTTCTTTTTGCCTTGGCCACCACTATTGCCACCTTCTCGGTTCCCCGGTGCTGCCGGATTTTTCCGACCATGCTGTCCATGACCGCCAGCGGGGCGGTGGGAGTGAGGCCCGGTGCTTTTGCCCCGGCGTGCATTCGGTGAGTATTCTGGTCCCTCACCCAAGTTTTTGGGCGGAGTCAGTTTTTCAATCTCTTTATCAATCAGTTTTTCAATCCG
>JAIYDG010000327.1 GCA_027487625.1 Bacteroidota bacterium | reverse complement strand
TTTGTGGCTTGTTGCTATACGAAAACAACATTCAAAGTATCGATATATTTTATAAATAACTTCATAATCTCGAAAACTAAGTCTCATTGTCACAACAAAAGGATCTTGAGATTTGTTTCCTGACAAAGAGATCAATCTTTCTATCATTGCACAGCATGTATATCTCACGATTTCTTCATTTTCATGCTTATCTTTGGGTATAACATATTCTTCCATTTGTAAAATATATTCCATCATTAATGTTGCAGGGATCTTTTCGATTTTTTCGACAGAATCAATCTCTAGATCTGTGATGATCTCGCTTTTTTTCGCATAGTTTATGCATTTCTTGAGAGTGTCTTTAAAAAACTGTTCCAATCCATCTAGATCTCTTTGATCTTTTTCAAGTTTTAACATGCTATCCAGTTTCATCGAGTCCATTATTTGCTTCGAGTGTTTGTTTTATAAAGAAAGTTAGAAATTTAGAGACAATTAACTCGTAAGAGAAGAACCAGATCTGAGGCAATCCTGACAATAATATCGATAATTAATATGCCTCCAATTATCCGCATCAATCCATATGCCAAAGAATTTGTAGATGGCTACGGCAGGTGGGGTCGGAGCTCGGACGCTACATCCTCCGCATTTGAAGAAGAATGCCTCCGATGTCTTGGTGTCCCGATAGCGCTGAATGAGCTTTTCGTCGTCGGTAAGACTTGAAATATATGCATGTGAAACATCACGCTCCTTCGGATCCGGTGCCATCGATCTTTTTCTTGAAAATGGATTGAACTCGGGTGAGCTGTCCTGGCTGGGTGATGGGTGATGTGTGTGTTTCTTCATAAGTTTCCATCTCTGCTCCGCAGCATTTGCTCTTTTTAATGTGTTTAAAACATCTTTCCAGAATTAGACAAACACTAATCACAAGGCTAAAAATAGTGACTGGTTCCATTTTTGGCAATTTTTAAATTCAAATTACAAACTAATTTAGATAATTCTTAATTTGGTAAAATTTAAATTTAAATGCCGATACTTATATAATATGCTCATGACACATATAAAACCGCGATCATAAAAATGACTTTTTCACCTGGAGAAATACTACTCATCATCATCATCCTGCTCACCTGCGTTCTCTGGACACTGCATTGGCTGCGACTTAACCGCGTCGACGAAGAATCACGAAACGACTACGTTTGAATGTCTGGATCACCACCCTCAGGAGGCACGCCACCCGATGTTTTCGACTCTGTTTCGCCACTCAAGAAAGCTGTGGAAAGCGATCTTCAAACCATGGACCTCTTCTGCCCTCCGGACAAGGACTCAGATCCTAAGAAAGACGACGTGGATTCGGCCTCCGTGGATTCGTCCGATCAAGAAGAGTCCAGTTCAACGGACCAGCTTGTCCCGGTTTATGAATGCCGCAAAGTCAAAGACATAGTGTTTGCTTCCAGCATTATTCTTGCACGTGTCAATATTGATGTCAAAAAACCTGAATTGATCAATGCAATCGTGTCTGATTTTTCTCAACAGGCTGTCCCATTCGTATCCGAGTACATGGATGAGCTGCACTCTTCTCGAAAGGGAAGACGTCCTTATCCCATGGACCCCGAGATCTGGGAGATTGAAAAAAAGATTACCAAAGTCATCAAGACTATGGAAACCGAGTTCCCCAACAACCCCAACTGGAAAAAGCATCTGGAAGATCTGGATTATCTCTACATCCAACTTTTCAGAAGCGTCCAGTACCACCCTCGCCTCAGACACCCTGGTGGCGTCCATCACGTCACTCTCAAATAAAGTGAAACTTTCACCATAATCGTCAAGGTGCCTCGTAGTGCCAATGATGATTTCCATAGATAGAAAAAAATAGACAGATCAAGGTAACATTAAATTATTATAAAACATTGAATTGTGACTTAGATACTAACTAATTTTTTTCTCATGTTAAAATTATACAATATGGTGGACATTAAGAAGCGATATTTAATGATGGAGCCGGGTAATTTCTGCTTGGCTCCTCCAGAATCACGCAAATCACAACTTACTAGAAATGGAGTATATGTTACAGACATGGACAAATCAGAAAAGGGCGGAAGCGCGGGCACGATTGTTTTTAAAGAGCCATACAAGAATATTCTAGAGATTAATTGCATCGATGCAGATTTTCCTCCCGTTTCTATGTGTGTTTGTTTACCAGAAATAGCACCATATGGAGTCTGGGAGCACTGTCCATTTGAGAAATCAGGACAGCGTGTATTAGCTAGCAGTAGTGCTGAAAGTAGTTATGACGTAAAACCAGAAAAACTACCAGAAATATTTAACAAAAACTGGTTTCCTGTCAGTAATCGATATACAAGTCTAAATACGCAGGGATCATCGCCATTTAATCCTATCCCGGTAGCTAGACGCGAAAAAGATCAACCTCCATTTAATTTGACTCAACTAACCATGTTAGCATTTGTAACACAAAATAACATGAATCCACAATGGGCAGGCGCAAACGGATTGAGCAACACCGGATCTAACACATTAGCTCAAGTTGCAGATTTCAGCAGGCCCCTTTCCAGATATACATGGTTTGATGTATCTAATTTCAATTCCACGTTTGGCGATCAGACAGCATACACAGATCAACAATTACAACAGCAATACTTTTTTGAATTTGTCATGATCGACGAAACCCCACATATCGCAAGAAATCCTACCTATCAGGGCGAAGTGGAAGAATACGAGGATCTTTACAACGTGACAGGAAGACAAAGACGGCTTGCAAAGGAATTCAACCATGCATTGCAGCTACGTAAAAAGTTTGGATAATCGTCTTTTTTCTATTCTTATTACCAAAACAAGTTATCAAATGTCATCGGAGCGAAAAAGCCATAAAACAGCACGAAGAAACACAGAAAGAATGAATCGATTTCTTATGACAGGATCGCCCATGCCTACAAGAATTGTAAGATCCGATCGAATTGCTGAACACGAACGATTCATGCAAGTGAGACATGAACAACTATTGAGAATGCGACGAGAAGAGGAAAATAGACGCAGAAGAATGAAATATGCTTATCGGACGCCCGCCGGAGTCAAAAAGCCCACGCGAAATTGATTTTTTTCTTAATTAACTATCATATCTTTATTTAAATGCCACCATCACGAGCAAGCAGAAACGCTGAAAGGGCCCATAGGTTTATTCATGTAGGATCAGCCGCACCTAGAAGAATTGTAAGATCAGATGAAGCTGAACGTAGAAGAAGAAGAGCTAGAAAAAGCGAAAATGAGAACTATAATCCTAACAGATTCAGGCAAATGCCTTCCAGCGGAGTTAGAACTAAAAAGTTTTAATATTTTCTATACAAATCTGTAACATATAATGGGAAATTTTATACCAACTCAAGCAAATCAAGTCGCAGCAACGTCTACACGAGTAGGGTATGAACCGCCAGCTATTGCAACGCGTTTTCTATCACCAGATGAAATGAGATTGTTAGGCGAAATGAGCCCATCACGTGATTATGACAGCACAACATGGACACGAGCCAAAGTGATGGATATAAAAGGAAAAAAAAAACAGATCTCTTTGCGCCCTTGTAAAGTAGACG
>JAIYDG010000515.1 GCA_027487625.1 Bacteroidota bacterium | reverse complement strand
TGACTTTGGGTTGTAGAGAAAGTACAAACTTGAAGTATTTGGCCCAGCAAAACTTTGCTGAAATACAGAAAAATCTTCAATGTTGTCAAAGTTGTAATCTCCAACACTCATATTGTTTAATCCCAAAAACTGACATGCTAAGTCAATTTGCTGAACCAATTTGTCGGTCTTTTTTTCAAAAATTTTCACACCAGTTACAGTAGCATAAAAATCACCTTTTGCTTTGGAAATTAACAATTTGAAATATTTGTCTTTTAATGAACTAGACTGAATGATTTCTCGGTTTGTCCACTCTATATTTTCTCCCGAATCAATGTCAAAGTTTTTTGTTAACCTGATTTTGAATTGTTTGTTTGAGTTTAGGTCTTTCCAGGTTCCTTCTAACTGATTGCGCTTGGTGTCAAAATTTTCAAAAATCAGGATAGCTTTGTTTTTTCCCTTGCTGTCTTTTTCGTTAAGTGTCAGCTTACCTTGCTTAAGTTCACCGTTGATTACAATGGGTTCGTCATAGTTAGAGTAGGCGTAAAATGCGCTTACAACTCCGTCAGAATAAATGTTTGCTACCAATTCAATGGGATATTGGTCAATAACCCCGGAATAACTTGCCTGCCCGAATGCATTGAATGAAAGCAGCAGAAGTGTCAAAGTGTAGAGTGTTGGTTTCATTAACGTGTTGATTTGAAATAGCTGCTCATGCGCTACGGCTTTGCGAAGTTCCGAAAAAAAATGGAGCGAAGCGAGGTTGTTTTTCGGAACTTCGCAAAACAGTAGTTGTGTCATTGGTCATGAAGGGCGACCGGAGAGAGAACATTGTGTGACGGTATTGAGCTGAATCCAAGACATACTAATGATGCAAAACCTTGTTGGCTGCCGTTTTTCTTTTGTATCCTACTCTCAGTTAATTTTGTTCGTCTGTCTAGTCACTTCTTTACCCCTTTGCCAAGCTGCAAACCCCATTAAACCTAAGGCTATTCCCAAAAGAGGAAGAATGTCGTATGGTGGCAAGCCTAAAATAAAACGAATTGGGGCTTGTACGACTAAGGGGAAAAGTCCTAAAAACAGTGGAGTGTAACGTTTCCACCCTGACCATATTTTCATTCTGATACTAAATATTCCCACAATTGTCATGCCCAAGCCAAGTAAAATAGAGCCAACTGGGGCAAATGGCAGTAGAAATATTATACTAAAAATGTGGCAAATTGAAGCAATGATAGGTATGAGTAAAAAATGACGCTTCGTCATACCAGTCGGCTCGCCGATTTTCCAGAATGAGATATGTGCATACAACATTAAGAAACCAGCTACATTATAGCCCCAACCTTCCATCAATGCTTCTTTGAAGTTGTCTACTTGATATAAAATTCCAAAAACTTGATGTATTTCTGGGTCAGCAACGATTTTCCCAAAAAACCAAAAAGGAATACCCATCGAAAGGATACTTGCTCCTGAAATCATGTAGCAAATTCCTGCCCGTTGTAAATATTGAATTTTTGCTTCGTTTGTCATTTCAATTGTTTTCTTTTGTCAAGAAAAATGGCGTCAAGCAGAGTAGCAAAAAACTAATCGTACTGTGTATAAATCGAGTGTCAAAATTTGAAATTGCTTTAGCTTGAAACTCAGTCAATTGTTGGGTCTGTTGTGCTGTGATAATTTTCAAGTCTAATTGATTGATGTAAGCGTTAATTGGCATTTGTTCTTTGAAAGTAAAATTTAAGTCAAGTGCAAAAGCAATGAAAGCCAATACCAAAAACAAAAATGTCAAACTACGCCAGTTTTTTATGAACAGTAAAATGGTAATGACAAATATTATTCCCATTCCTGGTCCCATTATAGCCATTCGTTCGTGCATAAAAGTTCCGTCAACTATTTTCCAATATTTTGCATATTCAATTGGATTGAGTTGTGTCTCAACAGGGCAAATTTTATGGTTGAACAGCATACCTGCGTAGAGTCCAATAAGTACAAGTATTAAGTACAAAAATACTTTTTGAATTGAAGTGAAAATTGCTTGAAATTTCATAGTTATAGTATTCGGTTATTGACAAATGAAACTGTTTTGTCTCGCGATCAATTGCCAAGATTTTTTATATCGTCTATAGATATTGGTATAAGCTCTTTTGCTCAACGGCTTGCCGTCGGGCGTGGTGGCTGTTGCATCAGGTACATCTCGTCCCATTACAATTGCAATATCTTGATTGATGGTTATTTTATCGATAACGTGTTCAATGTGCGGAGGTGTTCCTTTCATCGCTGCATTTCTTTTCTTCCACATTGCCAAAAGCTCCATAAGCCCCTTAAGCCCGTGAATTTTTTGATCTGGGTTCATTACCACATAGTCGGGCGAAACATATTGATGCATGAAGAGCGTATCCTGGGTATTCATAGCTATAACGCTAAGTTCTTCTATTCTGCGAACAGCAGCTTCGTCGGCTTGGGTTTTACTATCAGTTTGGGCTTGGCTAATTGTAGCAATGCCTACAAAAAGCATAGAGATAAAAAACATTTTCATACTATTTTGCATACGTTGCCACGTTGGTTTGATTTTCAATTAGCGCACAAGGTGCGATGAAAAACAAATTGTGGCATAGTAAAAAAGCGACATTTTTCAATAGATTATCGCATTGTCAAAGTCAAATGTTGTAGGAACCGTATTTGTAAATTGTTTAAAATCCCTCAATAAGTGCATTTGGTCAAAGTAGCCGACCGAATAAGTAATATTAGTCCAAGTTTGATTTGGGGCTTCTTTTTTTAACTTCATAGCCTGGTTAAACTTCAAAATCCTTTGGTATATTTTGGGGCTTACCCCTGTTCTGGTCAGAAAATTCCTTTCAAATTGGCGGTTGCTCAAACAAGCATCAGAAGCTAATTTGTCCAAAGAATATTGGTACAATTGGGCTTGGTTGATTACAAAATCGATTGGCTGTTGCTTTATCTTGAAATTAGAAACCTTATTCACCAAATACTTTTCAGCATATAAAACCATTTCTTCAAAATTTGTTGAATTGATTATTTGCTCATTTAATTCTTTGATAGGGTTTCCCAAAACACCAATCGTTTCAATATACCCTTTAGAAAACAGCGATAATGGAATGCCAAATAAACGATGAAAACCACCTGTTTGAAAAATGATTTTGAACATCAAATAATCATCTGGAACAAGCATATCCACTCTTTGGGTTTGCTGCCGAATGATAGCTGTATCTGGCGTTTGTCCAAATTTCCCGTCAATAAATACCGCAGGTTTATTTTTTGGGTAGAAATAGATGGCTTCTTCAGGGGTTGGGGTATTAGACAGTGGGACTGAACTCCCCTTTGACAAGTACAAATACCAATACTCTTTTATGAATTGTTTTAGTCCAGGGTGTGGCGATTTTTTGAGAAGCATTTATTCGGGTTGTCAAAATGAGCTTAAGGCAAATTGCCGATTTAATGTGTGCTCGATATCTCAGTGTCGTTTACAATGACCTTGCTAGTGGCTGCCTTTATTGTCCTTTCGTTCATATCCTAATGTTTCATACCACGCTTTTTGAGGTCTGCCTTTTGGATAACCGTTTTCAGCGCGAAACATTTTTCGTTCTTCGGTAAAGTCCCACCACGTTTTTTTTGTGTCATTTGTGTTTGCAAAATTCACGATTAATCTAAATTGGTCTTCAACGC
>JAIYDG010000166.1 GCA_027487625.1 Bacteroidota bacterium | reverse complement strand
GTGCCGCATTCTGGACAGGTTTTGGTGTATTCAATTGGTTTGGCGAATAAGTCTCTTTTGCTGGTATCAACCGAAGTAATTTTAGGAATGATTTCTCCTCCTTTTTCTACAAATACCCAATCGTTTTCGTATAAGTCGAGGCGTTTCATTTCATCGGCATTGTACAAACTGGCTCTTTTAACAGTAGTTCCTGCAAGTTGCACAGGTTTTAAATTGGCAACCGGAGTAATAGCTCCAGTTCTACCAACTTGATAAGTTACTTCTTTTAAAATTGTTAAAGCAGAAGCCGCTTTGTATTTATATGAAATAGCCCAACGTGGATTTTTTGCAGTAAAACCAAGTTCATCTTGATATGCATAAGAATCGACCTTGATTACAATTCCATCGATTTCATAACTTAGTTCATCTCTTTGTTTTTCTACATCATGAATAAATTGAAGCACCTCATCAATGTTTTTGCATCTACGATAATGGTCGCTTACCTTAAATCCCCATTCATTTGCCTTTTCAAGACTATTGTGATGAGATTCCGAAACTTTTTCATCAGCATACAAGAAGTATAAAAATGCATCTAAAGGACGTTTTGCTACTTCTTTTGGGTCTTGCATTTTTAATGTTCCAGAAGCAAAGTTTCTTGGGTTTTTATATAGTTGTTCTCTTATTTCTTCTTCATCATAACCTTTTAGTTCAAGTTCTTTTGCAAACTCATTGTTTAGCTTTTCAAAAGTGGCTTTGTGCATAAAAACTTCACCTCTAATTTCGAAAAGTGCAGGATAATCTCCAGGTTTAAGTTGATGTGGAATGCTTCTAATTGTTTTTACATTTTCAGTTACATCATCACCTTGAACACCATCTCCACGTGTAACTGCCCTGATGAGTTTTCCGTTTTCATAAGTAAGGCTAATTGCCAGTCCATCAAACTTCAATTCACAAACATATTCTACATCATGTTCCAATAATTTTTTAATGCGGTTGTCGAATTCTTTTAACTCTTCTTCGTTATAAGTATTGCCCAAACTCAACATGGGATAACGATGTTTTACCTGTTTGAAGTTTTTTGTGATATCACCACCAACTTTTAAAGTTGGTGAATTCTGATTCATGTATTGAGGGAATTCAGCTTCAAGTTTTTCGAGTTCTTTTAGTTTGATGTCAAAGTCAAAATCACTGATGCTTGGTTTAGATAAAACATAATATTGGTAATTATGAAAGTTAAGTTCTTCAATCAGTTTGTTTATTTTATCCTGAATTTCTGCTGACATGAGTTGATATATTTTATGGGTCTTTTTATACTTGGCAAGATTCCTTTTTTTATGGGAAAATTCAAGTTTAAACTATAAGAAAATAATTTAATTTAATTTAATTGTATTTGCATTTAAGCATCATTTAAATAAGGGGTTTCCAAATTATAATCTTATTTTAGGTATTCCTTAAAACTTCGCATTTTACAGTTTTTAATAGACATAGAAGCTATGCGATTAAGTTTCAATATTTTTAAAATATTACTGAAATTCAGCAACTTAATATAATATAGTTTTGAAATTTACTATTAAGGAATTAGGCTATTTGTAGTTTTTCTTTCCTGCTATAAATTTAAAACATGAAGAATAATAATCTAAATGAATACAAGGAATTTTTGATTGAAATAAAGAACAAAATTCGATTGTCACAATATGAGGCATTAAAGAAAGTAAATCATACTTTACTTGAGCTTTATTGGGATATTGGTAAGAGTATAGTTGAAAAACAAAACAAATTGGGATGGGGTAAATCCGTGGTAGAAAAATTGTCGAAAGATTTGATTTTAGAATTTCCAGATACACAAGGATATTCAACAGATAATTTATGGCGCATGCGTAAGTTTTATATTCATTATCAATATAATACAAAACTTGCACCACTGGTGCAAGAAATTAGCTGGAGTCATAATATACTTATTCTTGAAAGGTGTAAAGATGATTTAGAAAGAGAATATTATATACAAATGATAAGAAAAAATGCTTGGTCTAAAAGTGTATTGATTCATCAAATTTCGGGTAAGTCTTATGAGAAATTTTTGCTAAACAACAATATCGAAAAAGCATTACCTGAAAATAAGAAAATCATAGGAAAGCTTATTATGAAGGATGAATTTTGCTTTGAATTTTTGGATTTAGCAGAAACTCATTCTGAAAAAGAGCTTGAATTAGGATTGATGAAAAATATCAAAGCATTTTTATATGAGCTTGGAAGTGATTTTACTTTGATTGGAAATCAGTATCGTTTACAAGTTGGAAATGAAGATTTCTATATTGATATATTATTGTTTCATCGAAGATTGAAATCATTAGTAGCTATTGAATTAAAGACAGGGAACTTTAAACCGGAATATGCCGGGAAAATGAATTTTTACTTAGCAGTTTTGGATGACAAGATAAAATTAGATTCGGAAAATCCTTCAATTGGAATTATCATCTGTAAAAGTAAAAACAAAACAATTATTGAATATGCTTTAAAAAATAATGATGGTCCAATTGGTGTTGCATCATATCAATTG
>JAIYDG010000549.1 GCA_027487625.1 Bacteroidota bacterium | reverse complement strand
GCGCGTATTTTCTCTTTCTTCCAAATCCATCCAATATTTTTGTGCATCTTCTTCGTTGGTAATTAAATTTTTTAAGTCTTGTTTTTTTTGTTTCAAAAGTTGTGTCAACAAAGGCTCTTGGCGAGGATCATTGTCATCTTCTTCATCAGAATCTTGCCGTTGTTGGATATTTTCATCTTCTGGTTCCGGCTCTTGAGCAGCATCTTCTTCAATTCCTTCTTGTCGAATAGGATCTTGGGCACCACCATCTTCAGGATTTTGTTGTGGACCATCGGCTTCACCATCTTCAGGTTTTTGTTCTTCAACAGTGACACCCTGTTGTTGACCATCACCTTCTTGTGGTGGAGGAGCACCATCACCACCTTCAGGATCTTGTTGTTCGGCACCACCTCCACCTTCAGGTTTTTGTTCTTCAACGGTGACATCCTGCTGTTGACCATCACCTTCTTGTGGTGGAGGAGCACCACCACCTTCAGGATCTTGTTGTGGAGGATCTGCACCAGCACCTTCAGGTTCTTGTTGTTCAACAGTTGCAGCATCTTCTTGTTGCGGAGGAGCTTCTTCCCCTTCTTCTCGAATGACGGAAAGACGGCGACGATCTTCTTCTTGTTGACGTTTTTGAACATATTGTTGCCATTTTTCTTGACGTAGCTTCAAAAGGGGATTGTTGCCTTGTTGATTGTTGAAATATTCGGGCATGATTGTTGTCACCACCTGCGCACATCGCTCCCGTTCTTGAACCGACATTGGGAGGGTTGATGGAATCAGTTTAAACTTTTGATCTTTTCTTCCCATGATCCAAGTTATAGTAGAATCCTCAAATCCAAGCAAGTCTCTTAATTCTTCACCCAGTCGAATGAGAATTGAAAAATTGTTCAAATTATCGGAAGGATTGTAAAAACTATCAGCTTTGACAATTTCAAGATAGTTATTGGTCAAATTTGTAGTCAAACAATTGGGAGGAAGAAATAAATATTCTTCAATACACTTTAGCGTGTATCGAATAAAGATTTCAGAAGCTCGTGGATTTTGTCTACACACGGCTCTTTCTTCAAAGTTAATTCTTGTGGCAGGAAAGGTATCTGGAAATCTCATAAAGTGCCAGCGAAGTAATTGAGGACATTGTTCAGTTTCGTAGAGAACGGAAAATTTCATGGTTGTGTCGGCAGCTGTTTCTCCCAAAAATATTTTTTCCTTGGTACGTGATGTATTTACAAGAGCGTGAAAAATGGTGTCATGGAAATTAAGTGTTGTTACTTTGGTCTCCAGAGCCATCAATTTGAATAATTCTAGAGATGTGCACATGAGTCGTGTGAGAGGTGGAAGAGTAATTTTAACTCGCCGTTCTCCTCGACGCCCCGCATCTTCGATAAGTTCATAGGTGGGAACACTTCTCAAAAGTTTTTGAAAGTGATTCTGAACACGATGACGTTGTTCATTCTGCAACTTGTCAATGACGCGAGCGATACTTTTGTTGGAAAAATCGGGTATTTCATAGCGATGAATATTCGATCTAAATGTGGCCGAATATTCTAGTTGTAGGGGCCCCAACATTTCGGCCTGTCTTCTCTCACGTCGCGGACGTTTTGCAACTGGTTCAGGAACTTGAGGAAAAGGCACGTGTTCGATCATTTGAAAAGTTCTCCGACGAAAAGTGACATGACGTGGTTTTGGAAACACTTTCATAACTTTATCTTTGTAACGATCCGGATCAGAAGGATAAGGTGCTGTTTCTGGAACTTCAAAGTGACTGTGATCTTGATCCTGACAAATGATGATATTGAGCAATTCCAAATGAATCCAATTACCAGTTATGAGATTTGTCACATTTTCAATGTCAAACAATGCGTAGGTCTCGCCCGGATCCAAGCGTCCAACAAGTTGCAGATGCATCTACAAAAGAGGAGCAGGCTTTAATTCGTGAGAATAGAAATGAAGAGAAGGACCAAGTTCATTTATGCTGTACATGGGCACGTAGGACTTTCCCCCTTTGCTACCTCGCAGCTGTCTGCCTCCCACTGTGTACACGTTTTTTCCAAAACCTCCGACTGTACTAATTTTCGTAAAAGTTTTCATTTTGTCGTCGACAGATTTCCAATTGGCTCGTCGAGCAATTAGCACTTTTTGACCCAAATCAAACTTGAAAATTTTTCTGTTCCAAGCTTCGGTTTGAAATGGTCCAGCTTTGAAAGAATTGAAGGTCAGTTCTGGCTCAGAAGTTTTAAGCAGCTGTTCAAGAAAGTGATTGAAATTTTCTGTCAAGACACCGCTTCTGCGATAACTTGTACCTTCAATTTTTTGAGAATTATAGGCATCGCAAATGGGTTGCACAAACTTGATCCATTTTTTGCCGCCCTTGTGTAGTAGAGCCTGGCTGAGCTTGGTCTTGATAAATCCAATGTAGCGCTCCGCGAGATAGGCCTTGTGTCCTTTCTTGAGAAAAAACCATCTTATTCCATATTTTTTCATAATTTCAAGTCGAAAGTTTGGACTGGTGGCAACAGAATCGCGATCGGAAAAAATTGTTCTAACATTGCGCGTTTTTTCCACAAACTCGTTGATTGATTTGTACCAAGCCTCGGTACCCTTATCTTGTGTCGGGACAACAAACAACTTGTTGGTGAAATTCTCCACAGCCACCAAAAATCCAGTGTAGCCTGAATTTGATCCAGCCCACTCTGGGTAAAAAGAGCCATAGTCAATGTGATAAAGTCCAGGTCTGACGACAGAAATTGTGGTGAAGTCGCGAGATCGTTTCTTAGCCACTCCAAATTGAGCCACATCTTTTTGAGTGCTCAAAAAAGTGTAAATGGCACGTTTGGTCACACCTTTTAAATTTTTGCTTGTGGCAAAGTCGAGAAGTTGTCCTCCAGTTAGGGCAACACCGGTTTTGTCAAACGTTTTCTGAAAGTGCTTCGTCACAATTTCCATCTGCAATAAAAGATATGGGAAATGTGTGAATGCCATCATCAGTGACGTGTCGCTTAAGATTGAACGGAGCGGCCAAACTTTTACACTCGTGAGCAATTAACATTTCGCCGGTGCGAGAGGGTCTAAGACATGATCTGTGAACCACAACTTTATCAGTTGATTCTTTATCAAAAACTTTGTTGGGTATTATTTTGGCGATATTTCTGTTGACACCTTTGCAACGCGTGTAGCAAGTTTTATTTTTTCTTTCCGTCTCAAAATCGCTGGTTGAAAAAAGTCTGTAAATTTTTAAAGCCTTGAAAAAGCCAGCCTTGAAAGTGCCTTCCAATTTCAACTTTCCGTGACAGCTCAAGTCGCTTTGTTCATCGGCAATTATATTGAAAGATTTCCAGCGCTCAATTTTATCAGGCAACAAGTTATCTTCAAGGCGTTCGTGGGTGAAGCTCCAAATGCAACTGTCTGTGTCGATGTAGCAAATTTCAGCCAGAGCCGGATCCAAACACTCGAGCATACAGTTAATGTGGCTGAGAATGATGGTTTTAGAATTGCTGAGAGTGGCCACAGCATTGGGCAGACTGTTTTTGATTTTTTTACATACACCACTCACCACGACAGCAAATAAAAAGGAATATTTATAACGAGCTTTTCGTCGTGTGGTGGTGGTGGTTTGAACTTTGATGTAGGTGTGATCTCCATCGTGTAGTGATGATTCATGCTGAGCGCCGTCGTAATCATGCTCAAATTCTTGAACAAGTTGTTCTTCGATATCTCCTCCGGCGCTTTTTACAACTTCCTCCTCCTCCTCTTCTGCGCTGTCCGAATCTTCTTCCTCGCTCTCACTCAAGCCCCTTGTGTTGTGAAGTTCTTCTTCTTCTTCATCCTCCTCCTCATCATCATCATCGTCAGCGGCGTCGTCTTCATTCTC
>JAIYDG010000077.1 GCA_027487625.1 Bacteroidota bacterium | reverse complement strand
TTTTTTACATTAATGATTCCGATGGCTGGCAGAACGATGATGTAGCAGCAGTTGATTTAAACTGGTACAAAGATGATTACACAAACCTATTGCCAATTATGGCTCATGAAACCTACCATGCTGGTCAGTCGGCTGTTGAAATAAAAGATACCACCAAAAGAAGCGAAAATGTAAAAACTTTTATAGACGCTATTGACTATTTGTTTATGGAAGGAACAGCAAGTTATGTATATCCACCAGCTAAGAAAACACCAACGGAGTATATTGCTGCCGTTAAAAAAGGAACTGAATTATTAGAAGATGTCTTTCAAAATACAATTATAAACAACAATAAACAAAAAGCACAACAATTGGCTGACCAGGGCATTGAAGGAGGTGGTCCATTTTACTATTTGGGTGCTGAAATGACAAAGGCTATTGTTAAATATTTAGGTAAAGAAAAACTTGCTTCTATTATCCCTTATGGGGGAATAACTTTTTTTAAAACCTATATAGAAGCAATTGAAAAAGCTGGTAATGAGAGGAATTTGTTGAGTGAGGAGTTTACAAAATTTGTTAAAAGTTTAAAATAAATAATCATGCGGAAAGTAATCTTTCTAATTCTATTTTTAATAAATACCATTCATGCGTTTGCTCAATTAAAGGTGTTTAAGTCAGATATTAATGAAGTAATAATTACAAGAAGTGATAGAATATTATCAACAAATTGGAAGCTTTCACCAGAAGCCAAACCCGATGTTAACAATGTTTACGTAGATAGAGGTAAGTCAATATTGGTGAAATATATCTCTAAGTCGGATTCAATATCTTTTAATGTAAATAGTAATTCTGATTTTGATTTTGTAATAGTAAATGCAAAAGGAGATAGCTGTTTTCAGAAAATCAAAGGTTATGAATTTGTACCTACAGCAAATTTTTCTAAGTCTTATATACAGTTAAAGAAGGGCAAAGTTGAAATATCAATACCCGAGGTGTATGAATTAGTTTCTGTAATCATTGCTTTAACAAAAACGGGAGAATCAGAGAAAGGTTTAGTTAATAAAGACGTTACATACTATAACAAGGTAAAAGATTTTTTTAAGCCATATATCAATGATTCCATCGTTGTTGCGATAGATAAATTTATTGAAGAGAATGGCGAATACTATTTAAGAACAAATGCATACGCATTTAAATTTTCAAAGAGTGGGAAAATTGAACAAAGTAAGTTGTACAATAGAATTTCTTATACTGAAGATGAACCCAACTATTTACTTCCATTTATTTCAGGATTGCAACACTTTTCCGATCAATCAAATTTCAGAACTTTTTATAAACAAGAACAAACATTTTACGATGAAGAAATAAGCTTTTTTAAAGACAGCTTAAATTACTCTGAAATGATAGGTTGGCTTGAAAAACACTTCCCTACTATCCGATACGATTATCATAATATCATTTTCTCGCCACTTACAGGATATAACCAAGGAGTAATTTGGTTTGAAAATAATGGCTTTAAAGAATTGCAGCCTCATGTAAATTTTCCATATCAAATTCCTCATGATTTAATTATTGAAGATAAAAGTAAAAATATTTTCAAAGGGAATATTGTCTTTACTGAATTAAATCATGGGTATATTAACAAGGAAGCTGATAAGTATGATGATTTAATAAGTAAGGCATTATTAAATAAGCGGGATAAGCTTATCGACCCAAGCAAAGGAAATGGTTATTATGGCTCATCATCAGAAACATTTAAAGAGTATATGAATTGGGCATTGGTTTCATTACGTTACATAGATTATTGCTCTGAAAAAGATTTACCTACTCTTTTTACAAGAAACAGAAACTATATGTTAAGGCGTGGATTTACTCAATTTCCAGCATTTCAAGAATTTATAGTAGAACTTTATAGAAATAGGGGAAGGGAAGAAACTTTGTCAGATTTATATCCTAAAATTATAGATTGGTTTGATAAGCTTTAAAAATCAAACTTTTACATGTACTATTCTTAATTCTGGTAATTGGGACGAAATGCAAATAGAAAATTTGACGAGAAGTAAAGACGTAAATGCAGCAACCTATGACGGCAGTTTGGCAAAATGGCGGGTGAATTGATTAACTGAACATTTTACCTCGTCTCAAATTTTGTAGTGTATTGACAGTTTAGTGCTCCGAAATACGCCACTGCGCCAAGCCGCATTCCAAGACCAACCACCAAGACCTTTCCCGAAAAAATATTTGAAAATTATTTTGCCATTTAGAAAATTAACTTACCTTTGTGACTGATTAGTCAATCATAAAGAAAAATGGACAAAAGAGACCTTATTATTAGTGCAGCACTTAAACTTTTTGTGAACAATGGGTTTCACGGGACAGCGACAAGTAAAATTGCTCAAGAAGCTGGTGTGGCTAACGGGACACTTTTTCAATACTTCAAGACAAAGGACGAATTAATCATTGCTTTATACATTCATTTTAAAGACGAATTAGTGGAGTATGTTTCAAGAAACACAGCTGAAAATGCCGATATTAAAGAAACAATTAAAACACAAGTGCTATCTTCCCTTTTCTGGGCAATAGACAACCCTACAAAGTTTCGCTTTATACAACAATTTCATACTTCACCCTACATAGGACAAGTAGAACAAGACATTTTAAACAAACAAGTTGAGCCACATTTAGCACTTATTCAAAAAGCAATTAAGCAGGGCATCATAAAGCCTATGCCTGCTGATCTTGTTTATTTATTAATAACCAACCAAGTTTTTTGTTTTTATTTATTTGTAACATCAAAAAAACTTTCAAAAGCAAAACAACACGAAACCATTGAAACAACATTTGAAATGTTGTGGGATATGATAACATGATTTTTTTTATTCAAAGTATTGACTGATTAGTCAATCATTATATCAATTATTTATTAAATTTTTAAACAACAAAAAATGAAAAAAATCAAATCAACAATCGTGATGCTTTTCATAGCAATTACAAGCCTTGTGGCCCAAAACAAACAAGATGAAATTATTGGTGTATGGGAAACGGACACCAAAGATGCAAAAATGGAGATTTTCAAAAGCGGGAATCTGTATTACGGAAAACTATTGTGGGGAGACAAAATTGTTGAAGCGAATGGTAAAACATCAAAGAAAGACAGTAATAATCCTGATACTAAATTAAGAACAAGAAACATAATCGGGATTATAAACCTCTCTGGATTAAAATATGAAAATGGCACATATGTTGATGGAACTATCTACGACCCACCTAGCGGAAAAACATACGAGTGTAAAGCGTGGATTGAAAATGGAAAACTTCAATTACGTGGTTTCATCGGATTGTCTCTCATAGGACGAACAGCAACTTGGCATAAACTTTAAAATCAGAATAAAATGAACAAAACAGTATTCATCACAGGAACAAACTCTGGCTTTGGAAAAGCTATGGTGGAATTATTCGCTACCAAAGGTTGGAATGTTGCAGCAACAGTTAGAAACAAATCGGAATATCCCGATTTGTTCAAAGCAATGCAAAACGTAAAACTTTACGAATTGGATATTACGAATTATGAGCAAGTAGATAAAGTTGCTATTGGAGCTATTTCTGACTTCAAAAAAATTGATGTGGTAGTAAATAATGCGGCTTATTGTCTTATGGGTCCAACCGAGACCACCACAATGGAGCAAATTGAAAACCAATTCAAAACCAATGTTTTCGGGTTAATGGCGGTATCAAAAGCGTTTATTCCTCATTTCAGAGAAAATAATAGTGGCTTATTTATTAATTTTTCTTCTGCCAGTGCAAGGTTTAATTATCCATACATAGCAAGTTATGGGGGAAGTAAATGGGCCGTTCGGGGAATAAGTGAGAGTTTAGGCATTGAGTTGAAACCCTATGGTATTGAAGTCAAAACCGTTTATCCAGGAGTTCACGCTACCAAAATTTTTACAAAATTAGACCACGGAGCAAATGGTAATGACCCTGTTTACATTAAGAACTATAAACAGTATTACGCAAATTTCTTAGGGGCACAATCGTCTGTTACATCTGTAACTGCACCTGAAACTGTGGCTATGGAAGTTTTTAAAGAAGCAAGTAATCCTAAAGGTGGACGACTAAATATTATTACCGGTGGTGATGCGAAAATGTATGAGTTTATGAAGAAGATATTACCAGAAAGGGCATTTCAAAAAGAGCTCGTGAACTCAATCATTAAACCCATCACGGCAGGTGGTGTGACTATGTTCAAACTCATTTTAGGTAAGAATATAAAGCCACTTTATACTTCCATTCCCGAAAATTTAACGAAGTAATATGGAATTTATACAACACACTACCAATTGGGTTAAAGGCGAAATATTTGAAGCGACCATTTTTAGTTCATTCGGTTTACTAACAATTATTTGCTCATTGCTGTTTTGGAAATTTGGCGAAACGCCAAATTCCAAAGCAGTAATTATTCCTTTTGCCATTGTTGGTGTTTTCTTTTTGGCGACAGCAATTTCAGGAATAGTAAGTAACAACAAACGACTAATTGAATACACCCAAGCGTTTCAAAAGGACGAGAAATCATTTATGACAAGTGAAAAAAAGCGAGTAGAAGATTTTCAATATCTCTACAAAATGACAATCATCATTGTGACTGTTAGTTTTGCTTTGACTATCGGGTTTTTCTAGTTTAATGACAATTATATTCTAAAAGCCATTGGTCTTGCACTAATTGTTTTCGGTTTAACAGGATTAATCATTGACTACTTTTCCAAAGAGCGGGCAGACAACTATTACAAAGCCATAAAGACCGAAATAGAAAGCCACTACCGCATAACAGCACATTTGCAATAGGCGTGCAATTCGTCTTCGTTCTACGGGATTTTAGTGGTTGATAAATTCGTTTCCCTATTTAGATTTAAGAATAAACTTTGGCCCATTAAAGATTCGCAAACCATTAGCTTCAAATTTAAAATGCTTCTTCCTAAAAAAGTCTGACTTGACAGATTAATCGCTTTGCCAAGTCAGACAAGAAAAACCTTACTTCTGAAAAAATAGAGAATGCTGAGCAACCCAATCCTCTATAGATGTCATCTTAATAGGTAGTTTTTCTAAAACCTCTGACATATTCGGAGAAAACATCACTGGATATTGTTTCGTATCAGCTATCTGTTGATATACTTCTTCAGCACCTTTTCCAGCACCTGCTCCAAAAAGATTATCTAAAATTTGACCAAATTCTTTAGGTGGCATTGGGAAGTAAGAAATTTTTTGGTTTAAACCGACTGAAAATTTTTCGGCTAATTGATTACCTGTGAGGTTTTCAATCCCACTTACTAGAAAACTTTCACCTGCTAATTCGGGTTTAAAAATTGCTTCTGCAACAAATGCAGATACATCTTGAGTTGCAATCCAACCAACAGGCATTTCTTCAGGAGTTGGGTATGCTACCTTTTTGTCATTGATAACAAAAGGAGCTGTCCAAGGACCTAAAAGATTTTCAGCATAAACTGAGGGTTGAACAATAATGTGCGGTAAGCCACTTTCTTTTAAATAATTAGCAATATCAATTCTTATATCCAAGGAAGGATTACCAATTTTACCAGGAAGGATGAATCCACTTGACTTCCAACCCAATAATTTTACATTGTTCGTTATTGCCGCATCAATAGCATTTTTGGCATAAGTAAATCCATCATTAGGATTTGCCAGAAAAAAAGGAACTAGAAAGGCAATTGCATCTATACCTTGGGAAATTTCTTTCAATCGGTTTGCGTCTGACATATCAGCCAATAAAGCTGTTGCTCCAGCTTGGTTTAGTTTTTGCAAGTTTGTTTCTGTGTGTGAAGTTGCATAAACCTCAGCACCTTTATTCAATAATGCTTTAATCACAGGAAATTGTTGAGAGCCTGCAGCTCCGTAAACTAGTACTTTCATTTTTTTATTTTTTATTGTTAATGATGTTACAAAACTATTTACCTTTGCTATACAAAACATACCACTATACTAAAGTATACTGGTATAATTAAGTATAGTAACAATAAGAAGTAATATGTACACAAAAGGAGAATGCACTGAATTTATAAGACCTGTAAGGGATGTATTGGAAATAATAAACGGTAAATGGAAATTGCCAATTTTAATTGCATTGGCTTTTGGAAACAAACGCTTCAAGGAATTGGAAAGAGACGTAGCTGGTATAACACCTAAAATGCTTTCAAAAGAATTGCGTGACTTAGAAATGAATGAACTGGTAAAACGCACCGTTTATGATACAATTCCAGCATCTGTTGAATACTCGTTGACAGACTATGGTAAATCATTAGATGATGTAATAGCTGCCTTACGAGATTGGGGAAAGAAGCATAGAAAAAAGCTATTTAAAAAAGAGGAAATTGAGCAATAAAAGAAATAAATTATATACACCAATTGTAAACAGCACCTACTATTGTCGGATATTATTGTTCCAAAGTCAGTTTTGTGGTTATTTGATAATTAATATTTCAAATCAAGTTTTTTGATAAAAGCCCTACCCTTCTTAAGCTGTAAAAAGATAAGTTAAATATTAACATTGCTTGCTAAAATGGCATGACTAAGATTTAAACTCAACAAAAAAAATGTTAGATAAAGCTTTTATAATTTTTGGGGGACTGATATTGTTAATTGTAATATTAACCGTAATAGGAATTATTTATTTAAGCTTTTGGATTCCGAGGAGACGTGGACAAAAAAAATTTAGTTTAATTTTGCCCTTGGTATTAATCATTGTACTGTTTCTATTTGTATTTTGGAATAGCATAAATGATTCATTATTCTTTTCTAAAACTGATGTGCAAATAATCTTATCAGATTATAAATTTTCATTTATAGACAAATTCTCTATAGTATCAAACAAAACTGATACTTAGGAAAACTTTCATCAAGACTTTAAGTTAAAGATTTCAAAGAATGACAAATCTGGAAAGATTCTTTTGGAATCGTAATACATAGGAGCCAATCTACACAGGTTTCATTTCATGAC
>JAIYDG010000523.1 GCA_027487625.1 Bacteroidota bacterium | reverse complement strand
GGCCATAGGTTATTATCGGGGGTAAAGTGAGTGAAGTAATCTACCCTATCTTTTGAGGGTCTGTGATGACCAATATGATTTAACTTGCTGAAGTTTAAATTTCGAATAGTTGTATTTTCATGTTACCAATAATATTCGAAAATTGTTTTAGCTTCTTCAACCCAACCTCTGCGGGACATTTGGAGCGAAGTTCTGAGCATATCTAGCGACGCAGTGAAACGCAATCTCAGGTTTGAGACTGCAGAGTCCATCATGAGAAACAAGCGGAAGAAGAATTATCCGCCGATTCCTCAAACGTTAGCCGAAATGATAACCGCACTTGAAGGTGATCACCCCTTTGTCTCCATCTACCAAGGCAAGGTCGAATACGAGGACGGAAAAATGGGATTTGTATTTGCGGACCCCGCTCTACTGGAAATTATACCACGTAATAATTCACATGTTATAATATTATTAATTGTATTAAGTGTACTTTAATTATCAATGCTTTGAGGTACATATTTATTGCTCCTTCACTCGTTAATTATATGATTGGATTTTTATTTTCAGGGACCACAGAAGTCTTTGTCGACGCTACTTTTGCAAGTCGGCCTCATCACAACATTTTTTCACAACTATTAAACGTCTTGGTCATGTACAAAGGATACGCTGTTCACGTGATGCACGTCCTTATGACGTGCAAAGAGCAAGGTCTTTACATGGAGGTCATTGGAAAGTTCAAAGACCTTGCTGGCCCGAACTACAATCCGACTCATACGATGTCGGATTACGAGCGTGCAATTATGAATGTGCTCGGGGCACTATTTCCAAATTCCCGTGTGGCCGGATGCAGATTTCACTTCAGTCAAGCTGGTATATATTTTCTTTAGGTTTTTTTATCATAGTAAATTATAAGTTCCAATTTTTTTATTATTAAAGCTATTGTTCATAGTTATACTGTATTAGTTCCTTACCTTAAATTACATGTATGTTATTTCTAGTTCTTCGGAAGGTGAACGAACAAAACAAGAGTGACTACGACAAAAATACAGAGTTTCGTCAATTCATGCGGAGATACATGGCCCTGTCCACTCTACCTGCGCATCAAATGCTAGCCTGCTACACACAACTTAAGCAAGAAGCGCAGCACCAACCTCCCCGAATTAAGAAACGTCTGAACAAGTTGCATACAGACTACTTCGAGAAGCATTGGTTTCGCACGGTATTTTATTTTTTAACAATTTAAACTGTACAAATATGTTATTTTTTAACAAATTAAACTACAGTGGGGTCTATTTATTTTGGGGTCTCGTTATCCGGATTTTGTAATTGAATTCCTGATAACGAGACCCCAAAATTCCGGATAGATTTTATCCGGATAACGAATCACCAAATTGTATTGCAATATTTTGTGTGATATTAGTCTTTCATGTAGATATCTGATTTATTATGCAATTGATTTCAGGTGACGCCGGACGTAATCTCAACCTTTGGACTTCCACACAAAACTAACAATGTTTGTGAAAGCCTACATAAGAAGTAAGAATATTAATATTTATTTTACACACTATGGTCACAACCCTTACCTATTACTGGGTCAGGGTGGATTTCTGATTGTACAGTTAAGATGTGTATGTGTAATGAATTCCACGTTTGTCATTAAGGTTTAATTATTATTACAAATTTGTTAGGATGGGAATAAAGGTTGCCAGAGCTGCTACAATTTGGAAATTTCTGGGAGACCTCCAGAGGTTCATCATCTCACCACAGAAGTATGAAGTAATGCAGCTCGACAACAATAAACGTATTCGACGAAATAAGAAAGCGACCAGCGTTGTTTCTGAAGCCGCAATCCGAACTCAAGAGGAACGCTTGACCAGGGGAGAGATCACCCCAATGCAATTTCTTCAGTTCATGTCTCATAAGGTTGAATCGAAACCGACAGTCCGATCGGAAGAGGGCGACGAAGAAGGCGACGAAGAGGGCGACGATGATGATGGAGATGACGACGATGTGGACCACGAAAAGTAAAATCATTTTTGTCTTTTTATCGGTTTTTAATTTTTGTCCTTTTATCACTCTTTAATTTATACTAATCGTCAAAAATAAATGTTAGGTATTGTTTAGTTACTCCAACTAATTGTATGTTATTGATAATTTTTTCAGCGATCCGGATGAGCCTGTACCGATGCCCAATCAACCAGCCGCCAACCGCGCATGCTGCATTTGCCTGGTTAGGCCCCGAAACACGGTGTTTGTTCCATGTGGCCACCTTGACGTATGTGAAACCTGCGCCGGAATTCTAGAGGCATCAGGGGTCGAAGGACAACCCGAAGGGTATTACCTCTGTCCTATCTGCCGAAGTCAAGTTACTCAGAGGCAGATAGTTTTTGGTTTATAATCGTTTTGATTTGATGTACTGTACTAATTCATGTACAGTAATTTTGGAAGATTATTCTTTTCATTCTATACTTTCTGACATTAATTATTTTTACGTAACTTAATTTGACGTTACTTATCCCATTAATACACTGTACTTTACGTTTAATTTCTGATATTAATTATTTTTACGTAACTTAATTTGACGTTACTTATCCCATTAATACACTGTACTTGAAGTCGAATTTTTTGTTAACCCTTTTTTTCTGTAACAAATAATATTTCATCACATTAATGCACTGTACTTATATTCTTTTATAATGTTAATAAAGAAACGCAGAAACTAATTTTCAATTGGCTATAATTCATTTTTAGTTTTCCCTACTTCTAATTAGTTTTATGATAGTTATCGTAACTAAGTTTGGCTCAATTTTAATTTGATATTTTCAAGGGAAATTTGCCAGGATGCGGGTGACAACTTTGATGAGGGCAACATCGATATGGAAGTTGACTTTGACAACATTCCTGTTGAAGCACAGTCCAAGATTGATACTTCAATGAAGGATGTCGAAGACCGCTTGAACAATAACGACATGGACAACGAAGACTCTGAAGTAGACCCAGTGGAACCCCCCCAACCCCTTTCCCTTTTTTGTACTCTTTGCAAAGTTAATGTTAGAAATATTCTTCTTTTACCATGCGGACACGTTTGTATCTGCGACTCTTGCGCGTTAACATTAGAAGCCACACAAACATGCCCCAGTTGTAGGACGCGATTTGTTGCTAAGCATTTAGTTCTCATAATTTAATTGCAAGTAATTAGTGTTTGACATGTACTTTACAATCTTAATAGGTCTATTTAATGGACGTAAATTAAAGCAGATTTTTAACGTTTAAAATAAACGCAAATACAACTATATAATATCTCTTCATTTTCTTAACCAAATTGGATTAGGGGTTATGTAGTACAGCAACGGAAATTACTTTAAAATTACCTACGTTGCAGTAATGAAGTACATGCTGAAAATGTTTGGTGAAATTCTCGACATTAAATAACATTGTTTCAAACCCGGGAGACGAACTATCTTTTGGCCGATCAAGATTAATATTTTTTATAATCCCCACCTAATTTTCGAATGAATTCAATGCCCAACCATGTTTTTCTCAGGAAATTAATTTAGCGGGTAGAAAACTATGTTTAGGTTCAACTATGTTTAAATCATCTGTTTGTCCTGAAAATTGAATGCTTTACGATCAACTTTTATTATGTTTAATTTGGCTTCAATTATTGGACTTTAGACTTTAGTTTAACGAAAGTTAAGTAATGCAGAACGTTAGTTAATTTTCGTTAATTACACATAATTACAGAGTAAGGCTTTTCATTTTGCTGATAACTTTGGAAGTTTTCTTTTTGTTTCGGAGTTTGTCCTTCTCCTTTTCAACGTCGATTCGTTCGAGACGAACGATAGCCTTGTCAAGCTCGGAAACTGGATCGCTGTGAATCTGAAAATGTAAAATAGAAATCATAAAAAGTAATTGAACTCGAAGGGGAAGACAAGGAAGGCAGATGCGTCTACGTATTTAAGTCGTGACGATTTTAAAATGGTCGTTATATGTTACATCAAATCTTTGAAAGAGGTTTGTTTTTAAAATTCCAAATTGGCAATTTGGATTTTTTTGGATAAGCTGTAAGTGAGTCTGAAAAGCTCAAGTAAATTTTTGATGTAAGAAGACGATTACCTTGAGATGTGCGTCGATTCGTTCAAGTCTAACGCGAGCCTTGTCAAGCTGGGCATCGAGAACGAGGCTTTCTCGGTCTTTTTCGGAAATTGGAGCGCTGTGATACTGATACTGAAAATGTAAAATTGAAATCATAAAAAGTATTGAACTCGAAGGGGAAGACAAGGAAGGCAGATGAGTCTACGTATTTAAGTCGTGACGATTTTAAAATGGTCGTTATATGTTACATCAAATCTTTGAAAGAGGTTTGTTTTTAAAATTCCAAATTGGCAATTAGGATTTTTTTGGATAAGCTGTAAGTGAGTCTGAAAAGCTCAAGTAAATTTTTGATGTAAGACATCGTTAAAAAAAATCTTTTTCCAATTAGAAAAACTCGAAATTGATCCAATATAATTTAATGTTATGCGACTTTTTTCCCGTCGGATGAAGTAAGAAATGGATAAGACAATTACCTCGAGAAGTTTGTTGATCATGGCCGTGAAATCGGATGAGTCCGGTTTCGACATAGGCGTAGTCCTCGTCGTCGTTCTTGGTGGCGGTATCGGATCTGAAATAACAAGACATGCTGAACAAACATACATTGCAAGTTTTTGTGAGTCTTGAACGTAAAACTTTCAACTAAAGGTTGGAGGACCAAATTAAGTTTCAGTCAGAATATAATTTCTTTCGTTCATAATTTATAGGCGAAACTTAGAGATTGTTGAAGTACCTTGTTTGAGAGACGATACCGAATCATCGCAAGGGATGCTGCCGGCGTCATAGGCGAAGTCCTCGTCCTCGTCGTCGGTTTCGGATCTGAAATAACAAGACATGCTGAACACACATAAATTGCAATTTTTGTGAGTCTTGAACGTAAAACTATCAACTAAAGGTTGGAGGACCAACGTTTCAGTCAGAATATCATAACATGTCAACAAAGTATCCTCTTAATTTTCAATACAATTTCGTTACTTACTCTGTGTCATCTCTACCGCAGTACATGGTGTAGACATGTTCCTCATCAAGGTAACCCTTTACTATCTCCGTAAGATTCTTTAGGTGATATTCACAAGGGATTCCGCCGGCTTTGACGGCTTCGTCAAAGGCGAAGTCCGTGTCGTCGGTCTTCCTTGTTTCCTTGGGGGCCGTTTCCTTGTTCAACTCTGTCAAACAACAAAAAGGAAAAATAAGACTAATTAAAACCTTTTTTAAGGATTTATTCTAGATTACATGAAAAGAAGACATGTAAAAAAAGTATTAAAATAATTTAGGGTAATGTCCCTAATACCTGGAAATTCTTTAGAAATCAAGAAATGATTCGTACCTGAATTGCTGGACATTTTGCAATTTTGATCCTTATTTGTGAAACTTTTTCTTCAAACTCCTGATCAAGTGTGGACTCGTTGTTGTTTTTGTTTCAAGTACTAAACCGGTTGATCAATCGATGGACGGAATAATTTTGTTACGTCACGAAACCTCGATTCGGGAAGAGTGCACGACTCACGATCGAGAGGTCCTGAGATCGAACCTGGCTTATTCCTCAACACGTTAACATTTTTTTTTCAATTCATAACACAATGTTCAGTAATAATCGAGGTCATTCATAATACGTAACTAGTAGTTTTAATTAAACCAAAACCAAAATATGTTCATAACAAGGTTTGAATTATCTGTGATTTTTACGTATTTGATAGTTGAATAGTCTGTGATTTTGCAACATATTTATCATTGACTAGCCTGTGATTTTGACGCATTCAATTGTGGAATAATCAGTATTTTTTGACATATTTATTATTGATTACACCAGTTTCTTTACTATTTTATCTTGATGATACCCTAGAATAGCCATATTGCATATGTTTGAAAGAATGTTTGTTGTGTGTGCATTTGGGATCAATAAATTATTGAATTGAATTGAATACACAGAACGAACATTAATCAATTACTTTTCTGTTGAGGTAATTGTAACGGGAATCAAGTAATATTTCATATATTTCAGTAATATAACGGTTATTGCTACAATTACAAGTACAATTAGTTACAATTTTTTGAGCAGTTTGTAATAGCCTGCACTAGCCTGCTTGTAAGGCATTGGGCAAAGAAAGGCGAATACGTGTTGAGTTAGCCCAACCAGTTCCTTTGATAGTTCTGGACACAGAAGATGTTGTACATCAGCGGAGTCATCTTCATCCGAGACGGTTTTCGAGCACGCCGGATCACAGGTAGTTTTGTTGATGGAGTGCGAATTTGGAAGTACTACAATACATTGAAGAGTAGTCAATTTGATTGTAATACTTACTCCATCGTAATCAAGGAAATCCATTATAGTCTAACTGTGACGGAGCGTCGTTGAATAGAGTTAAATAGACGTTCATCAATGACAGCATTGCCTTTGAGGGAAATAGTAAATGATTTTGTACTACAAAAGCTATAACAGTCTCCTAATCGCAATTCCACAAAACTTCTATACCTGTCCGATTGACCGAATTGCGGTTTCTTCACTTTCTTCGTTGTTGATTTTGCCTTTTCGGACATTTCGCCCTATTATGTAGTCGATTCTACGAAGATTAACGCGACCCAGGTCAAGCCTTGCATGGTGAAAGAGGGCTTCTCGGTCTAGAATAATAATTAACAACTTAACATTCATTTACGATGATCAATATAAATGTAAAGAGTAATAAGATAAGTACAAGTTGTATACCAAAAGTCATCGTCATCTAATAAGTAACAATGATTTTTGCTGGACCTCTTCCCACCCCCCATTTGTCCTTTGATGACACAGTCGCGACCTTAGAGTGTCACGCATTTCTTTCGTTAATAAATTAAAGGCGAAACTTAAATACTGTTGAAGTACCTGCTTGGATTATTTTTCTGAGTTTTTCCTTCTCCTTGTCGACATTGATTCGTTCGATTATTACGGAAGCCCGGTCAAGCTTCGAAACTGAACATTTTTGGGCCCTTTTTGCCCCTGTGCCTCCAGGTGAACCATCGGACTTGTTGATGCCCGAATTCCTCTCGATTACTTGAAAAGAAGGTGTAAAAAGATGTAAAAAAGTATTAAAATAATTAAGGGTAATTCCCCCTACCGCTACTCCCCTTATACCTGGAAACTCTTTAGAAATCAAGAAATGCTGGAATTAAGTAGATTGATCCTACCATGAATCGTACCTGAATCTCTGTGTTCAACTTCTTCTTC
>JAIYDG010000064.1 GCA_027487625.1 Bacteroidota bacterium | reverse complement strand
GTCTAAAAATCCATAAACAACTGCGGTATCTTCATAAGGCGCATTGATTTCCAGGTCGTTTTTACAAGAATTAAAGGTAATTCCAAGTAATATTAGGATGATTAAATTTTGTAATTTCATTTGCTGCGAAGTAAAACTATTTTATTGCTGATTCAAAACATAGTCAAAGATTCGCATAGAAAGGTTTTATTTATACCTTTGAATTTCAATATTTTTTATGAGTACCTATAAAGAAGTGAAAAAAGTGACCACCCATACTGTTCAGGATATGAAACTTAGAGGGGAGAAAATCAGTATGTTAACTGCATACGATTATAGTATGGCAAAAATTTTTGATGCTGCAAAAATTGATGTTTTATTGGTTGGTGATTCAGCTTCAAATGTGATGCATGGACATGAAACAACACTTCCTATTACTTTGGATGAGATGATTTCTCATGCGGCAGCCGTAATAAAAGCTGTTGATAGAGCCTTAGTTGTAGTTGATTTACCTTTTGGCTCTTATCAGGGAAATTCAAAGGAGGCTTTGGTTTCTTCAATCAGAATTATGAAAGAAGCTGAAGCGCATGCAGTTAAACTTGAAGGTGGTTCTGAGGTTGTGGAATCAATCAAAAGAATTCTTACAGCAGGTATTCCTGTTATGGGTCATTTGGGTTTAACACCTCAAAGCATCTATAAATTTGGTACTTATGAAGTCCGTGCAAAGGAAGATGCTGAAGCTGCTAAACTAATGGAGGACGCTAAATTATTAGAGGAAGCAGGTTGTTTTGCTTTGGTTTTGGAAAAAATTCCTTCAAAATTGGCCAAAGAGGTAGCTTTAGCTATAAAAATTCCAGTAATTGGAATTGGAGCTGGTCCCGATGTAGATGGACAAGTTTTAGTAAGCCATGATATGCTTGGTATCAACAAAGATTTTTCACCAAAATTTCTTCGCAGGTATCTGAATTTGTATGATGAAATTAAATCTGCTGTTGAAAGATATGTGGAAGATGTAAAAAGTGTTGATTTCCCCAACGAAAAGGAACAATATTAAAACCAGAAATTCAATCTTGGAAATATTATTTGAAGACAATCATCTGATAGCTGCTTTTAAATTATCAGGTCAAACTGTTCAACCTGAACCCTCTAAACCAATTTCTCTGGAGGATGAGGTAAAGGAATATATACGTGTAAAATACAACAAGCCTGGTTCGGTTTTTTTAGGCGTAATTCATCGACTTGATATGCCGGTAAACGGAATTGTTTTGTTTGCCAGAACCAGTAAGGCATTGGTTCGAATGAATGAAAGTTTTCAAAAAAGGGAAATTACTAAAAAATACCTATGTCTAGTGGAAGGAAGGCCACCCGCTTCTGCTGCTGCTCTTCAACATTGGCTTAAATCTGATGATAAAAAGAATTTTACAAAAGCTTTCGAGAATCCGGTAAACAATGCATTGGAAGCTCGATTAAAATACAAGGTACTCAAATCAGGCAAAAATGTTTCTTTGCTTGAAATCGATTTAGAAACAGGACGTAAGCATCAAATCAGAGCTCAACTTTCAGCAATAGGTAATCCTATTTTAGGTGATGTAAAATATGGAGCTTCTAAACCTTTGAATGACCAATCAATTGCGCTGCAGGCTTATTTTTTGAGTTTCAATCACCCTGTTCAGGATATTCCAATTGAAATTAGCTTATTGAATTCCAAGAATTTACTCAAACTTTAGTTTTGATTTTTCTTGGCTCTTTGAATGTATAAGGTTTCTGTTTTCATCTTATAGGCAAGTTCCATAGACCTTTTTATTCTACTATCAGTATTTTTTACACTACTTACATAATGTGATAAACTTCTTTGCATACCTACTGTCATTCCAAAAAAGATTTTACCAGCTTCCTCATCTTGTTCCATCACTTCTTTTAATTCCTCAGGAAGTTCTAAAAAATCAGGGTCGGTAAGGCTAAATTCAACTTCTACAGGGTCGCCTGTTGTTATTTTGGCAGCCTTTCTAAGTGCAGATCCAACCATAAAAAAGGCATTTCCGTTTTTTCTACCCTGAATTGCCAAAGAAAATTCTGCACCATTCATTTTGCCTAAAGTTCTTAATCTTCCTGATTCAGGTAATTCTGAAATAATTTCGCTTGGAATCGAAACCATTGTATAAGAAGGGTTTGAGTCCAGGATTTTTAGAATACCTTGAAAGCGATAACTTTTGTTCATGCTGCAAAATAATTGTAAACGGCCAATTCAACAAAGTGCATTTTTGGTGTAAAGCTATTTTCATGTTGGTCTCAAAAAAACTTTTACCTTTGTGCCCTCAATAAATAAAAATACCCAATATGAACGGATTTTTTAAAGTACCTGTACCGGTTAATGAACCTATCTTAACTTATGCTCCCGGAACCGCTGCCAGAGCTGAACTAAAAGCCGCATTGGCTGAAGGTAGAAGCAAAGTTTTAGATATTCCTATGTATATCGGATCTGAAGAAGTAAGAAGTGGAAAAACTATCGACCTACGTCCTCCTCATGATCATCAACATAAATTAGGACATTTTCATGTGAGTGATGCTTCTCATGTTGATGCTGCTATTAATGCTGCTTTGGCTGCAAAACCAAAATGGGAAGCTTTGGCTTGGGAACAAAGAGCTGCTATTTTCCTTCGTGCTGCCGATTTAATTGCTGGTCCTTACCGTGCTAAATTAAACGCTGCAACGATGTTGGGTCAAAGTAAAAGTGCTTTTCAGGCTGAAATCGATAGTGCTTGCGAAATCATTGATTTCTTGCGTTTCAATGTATATTTCATGAGCCAGATTTACCATGAACAACCTCAATCTGCAAAAGGTATTTGGAACAGAATTGAATACAGACCTTTAGAAGGATTTATTTATGCTTTAACTCCATTTAACTTTACAGCTATTGCCGGTAATTTACCGAGCAGTGCCGCAATGATGGGTAATGTTGTTGTTTGGAAGCCTTCAAATACTCAGGTTTATTCGGCAAATGTGTTGATGGAAATCTTCAAAATGGCTGGTGTTCCTGATGGTGTTATCAATTTAATTTATCCAAGTGGACCAGTTGCTGCTGATGTTGTTTTTAAACATCCTGATTTTGCTGGAATTCACTTTACAGGTTCTACTGCAGTGTTCCAAGATATCTGGAAAAACATTGGAAACAATATTCACAGATTCAAAACTTACCCAAGAATTGTTGGTGAAACTGGTGGTAAGGATTTTATAGTGATGCATAAATCGGCTTTAGTTGAAGAAAGTGTTGTTGCTATGGTAAGAGGTGCTTTTGAATACCAAGGACAAAAATGTTCTGCTGCTTCGCGTGTTTATGTGCCAAGTAATTTATGGCCTACTGTTAAAGAAAAAATGGTAGCTATGATGAAAACTTTGAAGATGGGTCCTACAGAAGATTTCTCTAATTTTATCAATGCCGTTATCGATGAAAAATCATTTGATAAATTAGCTGCTTATATTGATGCTGCTAAACAAGG
>JAIYDG010000208.1 GCA_027487625.1 Bacteroidota bacterium | reverse complement strand
GGATGTTTTTTAAACCACTTTCCTGGCTGCGTTGCAGACCCGCCAAGGTTTGAAGCAACAATCCTTGAATAGACAAATCCGTGGCATTGTCGTTGAGCTTTGACTCTTTAAAAATTTTGTACAGCAGCAATTTATGATTGGGATTGGATACGAGGATGTTCCCTTGTAAATGCTGTAAATCAAATTCAAAACCGTCTGCCCATTTTTGTTCCAACTCAATATGGAAGCCCCGGGTAAAACCACTGGGTTTAATGTTGTAATGAGGTTCCTGCCAATTGTGGAATAAGATACTTCCAGCAGCGCAATGATGAATTTCTTTTTTGTTGCCTTCAATTAAATTTCCCTGCAGAATAAAGGTAAAGTAAGGGTTTTCGTGATAATGCCAGTCCACCTTGTTGTGGGTATATGCGGTGTCGGTTAACGTAATGCCATCCAAATAAACTGTTTCCGTGGTCTGTCCATAAAATTGTCCCCTGGGCAAATGGTTCATGTATTGTGAAGTTTGTTAAAAAAGAGGGTAGCTTCCTGGATGCCCGAAGCCTAATCCTGACGACATTGTAAAGGGGAATGGCATCAGCCAAAAGACTGTGCCATTCCCCTTTAAAAGCAGCATTGCAATGTACTCTTTTGAGCGCTTATAGGTACGTTTTTTTCAAGATCCAGACCTGTTGGACATGCGAGCCGCCACTTTTATGGTCGAAAAGCACCGTCATGGGATTTGTGCCGATGTTTTTGAAGAAAATGGTGCGCTGCGTTCTGGCTCCGTTTTCGTCGTCAAATTCATCGTCGTCGCCTGTGTTCAATGCGCCGCAGTTGTCATCCTCGTCCAGGTCTCCACCTATGATGATTCGGGCGTCCAGATCAGCGGCGGGAACATCGTAGTAGCGGAGGTTGTTGGGGGGGCTATAAGATGCACCTGTTTGGAGCGACTTATTGCTACACTCAACGATGCGCAGCACGGTTTCAGGTTGATTGAACAAGGGCAAGATGCCTGAGTTATTGCCCTTAAAAGCTTTGCTATTCAGCGTGCCATAAAGGTCTTCATCGCCATTGCTATCATCGGCACGGATGCACTTTATTTCCTTAAGTACTACTTCATAACGAGGCTGACGGGCAACGCAGCGGCGTGCAACGTAGCTCAATGTAGACTGCAGACTGGCAATAGCTGGGCCACCATTTTCATACTGGACAAAGCGCAGCGAATAGGAAATTGGTTGTGGGTTTTGAACGGGCAATTTTGTCCAGTTGTCAAAGCGCTGGAAAATATTCTGGGCCGCAGCCAAACTGGCTACGGAACCACCAGGAATGTTCATGGGCGCGCCCCCCAACTGGAAAGCTTGCACCCTCAAACTTTTGAAATTGCTGACAATCTCCTGGTCAAATGAATTCGAAACGCTTCCGATCAAACCCTGGATTTTACCTTCAAGACTGACACTGATATCCTGGCTTTTTGATTCGAAAGTCATGACCAAAACCCCGATTCGACCGTATTTTACGGAACTGATGTAGGTCCAGTTTGGTGAAATTTGGGTATTGGGGTTTGCAAAAAAATCTTGCGAATTTGTGGGTGGAACTACATCTACGCTGTAAAAACGCTGCTTGATGACTTTCACTACCGTTATTTTATTGGCTTCAGTCGATACACTGACCGCGCTACTGAGGCCGCTACCCAACAAGCTGCGGGCATGCACATCCATCACTACCGCAATGTCTTCTGATGAATAGACGGTTTTTATTTTGGTTTCGCCAACTTCTACACCTTGGCTAAAATTATTGCCTGCCAGAAGCAGATTAACCGCTTCTCTGACGGTGGCCAAATTGGGGTTGTTCACCGCAGCACTTACTGGAGCGGCACCACCATTGGTAAGGCTGATGGAAATGGCTAGTGGGTTTCTTGCTGCAGCAATTTGCCGATATTCCCCCGAGGTAATGGTCATGCCATCCACGATTCCACCGGGGTAAATGAAATCAGTAGGGGCAAAGTTGGACAACTCAAAATTTCCTGATTCCGCAGTGATGTTCATGTTGGTGCAGCTGTAAGCAGGATCTCCTCCATTTACCGGGGACAACCCTTTTCTCAATTCATAAGGCTTGCTGATCGGGGATTTGTACAGACTAACGGTTTGGGTGCCACCGTTGGGGAGATTGTGCCGAAAAGTGGAAAGTGCTGGGGTTGTTGGGGTTTTGATAGGGGTATTGACTCTAGGCATTGGCCCCAATTGTATTTCAGCTCCCGCTGCATTTTTGATTTTGGGGGAGTTTTGAGCTGTCAAACTTAGTGTGCAGCAAAAAACAGCGATGATGCTGAACAGGGTCAGAGTATTAAGTGTTTTCATGATTTAGTAGGTTTTTAGAGATAAATCTGAGGGCTTACTTCTTGTTGTAGCAGTTTCAGCGTCGCCTGCTTTGAGATGTAAACAAGTGGCTTGTTTACATAAGGTGTAGCGAGGTTTGCATTACGTTCCATATTTTTTGATTTATAGTAAAAAGAAGCACACGTTGTGGTTATAGTTTTTGACTATAAAGACATCGTTATTATAAATTTTATTTTAAGGAAATTCGCCCTTATTTTGTGGAAGCTAAAAATCAATCGCATTATGGAAAATAACAATGGTAACGGCGCAGGCAAGTGCCCCTTCTCTAGCGGAGCACTCAAGCAGAGCGCTGGTGGTGGTACCAGAAACCGTGACTGGTG
>JAIYDG010000176.1 GCA_027487625.1 Bacteroidota bacterium | reverse complement strand
CCGATACATTAATTGATGTATTTGGACCACAAGCTATTATTGAAACCAATTATGATCCTGTAATTAATAGTTCTCAATGTGAAATTCACGATACGGTTTTTTTCAGAAGTCCTCCAAAAGACAATTCATGTTTGTATAGAAATAATAATATTTATAGGCTGTGGGATTTTGATGATGAGTTTGCTCCAAATTGTACAACAGATACAAAAAACAATATCAATGTTGGATTGAATTGTAGATACTCGAAAGATTCTGCAGTTGTATATCATATCTATAAACAAGGAGAAGAAAAATGTTATAAACCAAAATTAATTCTTACAGATTTAGCTTCAGGTTGCACTGATACAAGTAGTATGTCTCTTAAACTTACGAGTCCAGATGCAGGATGGGATAGTACTTCCGTTCCAATAAGAAGAGGATTGTATTATACTGGAACTACTTGTTTATTATCACCAATCAGGTTTTGGTTAAAAGAAACTTTACCTCTTTGTGGAAGACAAAGGGCTTATATCAATTTAGATTCTGCTTGCGGAAAAAACGTTTGGACAGAAATAGATTCAACAGCAGATTTTTACGATTATATCTATAATTCTACTTGTAATCCTTCAGGTTGGGTTACAGTTGGATTAATTATTAAAAACGGGTTTGATAAAAACGGAAATGTTTGTATGGATACGGCTTGGTATCATCATATGTTCAGGTTATTTCCAATGGATCCAAGTTTTAAATTAACCAGAATGAATTCAGGTTGTGGTCCATGGAATATTAAATTAAGTATGGTTGATTCTATTCAGGATAGTTTGAAAACGGTTACTTTTAATTTTAATAATCAACAAACAATCACTTTAAATTTTGGGGCAACAGATTCCATCATACCAAGCCAATATTTTACATTTACCACACAAGGTTTAAAAAGGGTAACTGTCACCATTGTAAATACAAGAAATTGTAGCCGGGTTTCAACTCAGCAACTGGCATTTGGATTCATCAAAACATTTATCCCAAGAAAAGAAACTTTGTGTGTAAGTGATACATTGAAACTAGATGATTTAGTTCAGTATTTTAGTTCTAATTATCCATATTGGCGAGATCCTCAAAGAGCTGCAGCTGGATTAGAACAAATATTTTGGGATTTTGGTGAAGGAGGAGGATTTAATGTTACAGGTTCAATTCCAGGATATAAATATTCTAAACCCGGAAATTACAGACTCAGAATGGTGGCGGTTGATTCACTAGGTTGCAAAGATACAGTTACATTTCCAAGAAGAATAAGAGTTGTAGATATGGTGGCATCAATCAAACCAATGTTATCAAGGTATTTATGTGCTCCACAAATTTTAAGGTTTAATGATTTATCGTTTCTGATAGATTCTTCGGCCATCTATGGTTCCGGTCCTTATGATTCTATCGTAAAATGGTCATGGGATTTTGGTGAAAATAAAAACTTGGTTTTAATTAAAGACCCGGTTTATGATTATACATCAAATGGATTGTTTAATGTTAAGCTGAAAATCAATTCATATCATGGATGCGAAGACACAGCCAGTATTCCCGTTTTTATTGATGGACCAACACCATCATTTACCATGAGTGATACCTTAGGTTGTAGTCCATTAAAGATTAATTTTACCAACACAACAGGTAAACCATTAATTAACTGGATATGGTTTTTTAGAGATGTAAACAATTCAATTTTATCAACTCAAAAAGATACAAATGTTACATTTTCTTATGATGTTCCAGGAATTTATAAAGTGTATTTATTAGGTGAAGATACTTTATTCGACCCTATTAATGGCATTATGAAAACCTGTCGTTCTGTATTTCCTGATTCACTAAATATCAATGCTCCATTAAGAAGATTAAGAGTTACAGAATCTGTAAAAGCCAATATTATTGGGCCTGATACTGTTTGTGTAGGAGTTCCATTTGTTTTGAACTCACAAAGTGTGAAATTGATTCCAGGAATAAAATGGAATATGGGTGATGGAAATTTAATAAATACTTTATGGCCTGATACAAGCATTAAATATACCTATAATACTGAAGGTGATTTTAGGGTAAGTTTACTGCCTCAAATTGGGGGAGGTGTTTGTATTGATTCCAGCTGGAAAATGATAAATGTTGGTTCGGTTAAAGCAGATTTTGAATTTGATGAATCAAAAGCTCCATCTTATCAAATGAACAATTTATCGAAAAGGGCAACAAGGTATGAATGGGATTTTGGTCAACCGAGAGCAGGAAGTGCTAATAATTCTACTGAAACGAATCCATATCACACATTTTTGCCTGATACAGGCGTATTTACAATATGTTTAAAGGCATTCAATAACCAAGATTGTTACGATTCGATTTGTAAAACTACAGAAGGTAAAGTATTGATTGTTATTCCTAATGTTTTTTCGCCAAACAACGATAACAAGAATGATGCATTTGATATTGACATCCAAGGTGGCAGGTTATATGATTTGAAAATTTTCAATAGGTGGGGAGATGTTGTTTATGAAGGAGAAAAAGATGGAATTGGAAATGATGGAAATAACTGGAATGGTAAAAACAAAAATACAGGTGCAGAATGTCCTGATGGCGTTTATTACTTTGTATTTACCTATAGGTTATTGAATATGGCCGAACCTAAAAATGTTCATGGAACTATTACTTTAATTAGGTAGTCTAATCTTACTCAAATTTTTCTGGTCTAAGCACTTCAACAGTGCTTAAAAAGCAAACTATTGAGAATTTGCCAAAGTATTTACTTGAAATAATTTCGAGAATTTTGTTAGCAACTTCTTCTTTAACCAAGGTTTCGATTTTAATATTTCTTCCTTCCCAATCAGAAAAGTGTTTTGAATGAATACCTTCTCCTTCAACTTCCGAAATTGTGTATCCTTTGCTACCGCATTGTTTAATATCTGAGATAATTTTTTGCTCAAGAGCATCAATTGCAATAATGGTAACTAATTTTAGTGGTACAAGTTTCATAAGATTAATTTAAATGATGAAGCCATTCAGAAAAATTGAGATATAAAGGAATTCCAAGTGTTACATTAAAAGGAAATGCAATTGCTAAAGAAGCAGTTAGGTAATAACCAGGATTGGCTTCTGGTAATGCCATTCTAATAGCAGCAGGTGCCGCGATATAAGAAGCACTTGCACACAAAACCGCAAACAAGGTTGTTCCCCCAACACCTAGACCAGCCCAAGTGGCAAGCATCGAACCAAGAAGTCCATTTAAAACAGGAATTAGTATTCCAAAAAATATCAGTTTAAAACCTACTTTTCTTAGGTCTGATAATCTTCTACCGGTTACTAATCCAACTTCAAGCAAAAACAAACAAAGAATTCCTTTAAATGGTACTTCAAAAAATGGAGAGACTTGTTCGAAGCCTTTTTTACCTGTAATTAATCCAATGATTAATCCTCCAGTTAATAATAAACTACCTTTTCCGGTAATTAATTCATGCATTATTTTACTGCCTGATTCACCTTTTGAATCTGAATATTTTCTAGCAATAAATATAGCAATCATAATAGCAGGAACTTCCATGATAGCCAACATAGCAGGCATAAATCCTTCAGAAACTATGCCTTTTTGTTCTAAATAAACAGAGGTTTGACTAAAAGTTACAACACTTACAGAGCCAAAATGAGCAGCCATTGCCGCAGAGTTAATTGAATCAAATTTTGCTAAAAATCTTAAAATGAGATAAGCCCAAACTGGTATCATACAACTCATAAAAATGGCTGCAATACTAATTTTATAAACTTCACTGAAACTACTTCCAGATAGTTTAACACCTCCTTTAATACCAATAGCAAAAAGCAAGTAAATGGTTAAACTTTGGTATAAACTATCGGGGAATTTTAAATCACTTTTGATTAAGGTGGCAAAAACACCTAAAACAAATGCAAGCACTATGGGCGAACTTAAGCTACTGAGTAATATTTCAAGCATATTGTATTAAAAAGGGTAACCAACTCCAAAGTTGAATATAGATTCATCCCATAACAAACCAAGGTCACTATATGTTTTTAAAACGAATCTTTCTTTTTCATTTTTTCTTGGATCAAAAACTGGTAATGCCCAATCTACTCTGAAAACCAAGAAATCTAAGTTTAGGCGAAGTCCAACTCCTGTACCTGCTGCCAATTGTTTGTAAAACGATTCCAATTGAAATGCTGCGCCTTCTCTACCATCATCTTTTATTCGCCAAATATTTCCTGCATCAGCAAAAACGGCTCCTTCAAAATACCTGTTAAATAGATTGAACCTTAATTCAACATTGGCTTCTATTTTAACATCTCCACTTCTATCTAATTGTCCTGAAACATTGTAAGAACCTGGTCCTAAAGACCTTGGTAAAAATGCTCTGATACTATTTGCACCTCCATTAAAAAAACGTTTATCGAAAGGCACAAAATCCGGAGAATTCCAAAACGGTAATGCCAAACCACCAGCCAACCTAAATACAATTCTATTGTTTACATCTAAAAAATGATTGTATCTAAAATCAGCATAAGATTTGATGTAATTAAAGAATCTCACATTATAAATGGTATAATAACCACTGTCGTTTACTTCTTTATTTAATGCTTTAAAAATTAAACGAGGAATAATTCCTGCTATTTCAATCGCATCCCATCTAAAGTAGATATAATTCTTTATTTTTTTGTTTCCCTGATTAGAATATAAGAGTCCAAAACGGCTATTTGTAATAAGGTTATTTGCGAAAATACTTTGAAGATAAGGGTCATTTTTGCTTTGAATTTCAAGTTCATCATTAGCAAAATTTGTTTTAATAAAACTAATTTCAGCAGGAGCAAAATTATAAGTAAGTTGCCTTTTTGAAAATTGGTAGTTTAAACCAACAGTAAATACATTTCTCAACCAACTGACATTTTGTTCATAGATTACAGATGAAGCAATAATGGTTTTATTGACGGTGCTTGAAAATGAATTATTCAACCAAGTTAAACCAATTAGTTTTGGAATAATTAAATTGGCACTTAAACTTGATTCAAAACTATTAAAAAAGGGTTTTGTAGGTATTGTTGGACCTCTTTGAGCTTCTAATGAAATTCGATATCTAATTTGTAGGATTTCGGCTCCATTAAATATGTTATTGATATTGGTAGTTGCCATGGTAGCAAAACCATAATTTCTAAAAGTAGAACCTGTAACTAAATTAGCTTGGTCGGTAGTAATAATCTGTGGTTCAAATGAAATATCGTACTTTTTTGCAGGAATTAATCTGATATTATAATTAAGTCTATTTGAGTCTTCTTTGATATTGCTGATATTGGCTGAAATATTAACTGAACGAAACAATTGCAAATCGTTCAATCGTTGAAAGGTTCTATTCGATCTTCTTTGACTAAATAAACTTCCAGGTTTAACAGAAATTAATGGCGCAAAAATTTTAGGATTGAGTTTATAGCCATTGCTAATGAAATTATAATTTTCGAGTTTTAATGTGTCTATTGATTTTAAACTATCATTTAATCCTGGTAAATCAATTTCTACATTGATGTCTTTTATTGAAAAGATTTCATGTTGTTTAAAGTTTTCTGGATTTTTAATATTCAATCCTATAAAACTTCTAAAACCTGATTCCCATGCAGTATCAAAATCAAATTCAATGGCTTCTTTATTAAAGGAATAATAACCATTACTTCTGAGTAGTTCAGTAATGCGGTTTTGTTCATTGAATAAATTTTCAAGCTTTAAGGGATTTCCTTCTCTTAAATAAGAATCGTCACTATTTGCATTTACAATCGAATCAATTTTTCTATCTGAAATGTGATTTCGAATACTATACAAAATATAAGGTTTACCTAAAGAGACATCAAAATTGAGATTTGCTTTGTGTTTTTTGCCAGAAATTTGATAAGTAATTTCTGGATAATAGAAACCCTGTGTTTTTAAAAACGACTTCATACTTTTAACACCAGCATCGATGTAAGTACTATCTAAAATTACTGGCGGTTCTCCAATATTATATCTCAGAAAACGCTTGAATTTATTGTCATTCCCGCCAATTCCCAAATAATAAAAACGAAGGCGAAGTCTATAAAATCCAAGTAATTTTTTATTTGGAACCTGTTTAAGTTGTGACTCTAAATCAGAGGAATAAAAACGTGCAATCTCGGTTTCTTTTATTTTGATATTGTTTTTATAAAGAAAGGTTCCCTCATTACGTGCATGTTTAGCTATATTGCATGCACCGCTAAAGCCAACTATTAAAGCCAGCAAAAGTATTTTTCCTATGTTATTAAAATCTGATATCAAGTTTATAAAGTCGTTGAAAGATAAGAAAGCAAGGACTGAACACCAAGTTTTCGTTTCCGAAGGTAAGAAGCTAACGGGAGATTTGTTAATTTCAGGATTGAATTTAAAACAATTGTATTGTTATTCAGAGGTAATTTCTGAAAAAGAATTTGCTCATGTTCCTCCATCTAAAATACAGATTATAAGTGGGAAAGAAATGGAATTAATCAGCAATTTGAAAAGTCCAAGAGATGTTTTGGCGCTGTTTGAAATTCCAAAATCATCAGATAAAGATTTG
>JAIYDG010000732.1 GCA_027487625.1 Bacteroidota bacterium | reverse complement strand
TCTTTTGTAAAATCAGCTAACTTGAAGTTAATATCAGAAAAAGCTTTGTCGGTTGGTGCAAATACGGTTAACGCCTCACCATCTTCTAAAGTTTCAACTAAATCGGCTTTGTCTAATGCAGCTACCAAAGAAGTAAAGCCGCCATTGTTAACAGCTATATCTACAACTGTTGGTGGCATTAATACTGCATCTACTACATGAATTATTCCATTACTAGCGTCAATATTTGCAGTTGATACATTGGCTTCATTGTTAATTTTAACTGGATTGATAGCAGTTTTCAATGAAACACCATTTCCTCCAATTGTAAATAAAGAAGGAACATAAGTATTGGTCAAAGCGCTAGATTGTACTTTTGAACCTAAAGCATGAAACAAAATTAAACTTTTTAATCCCTCAATTTCTTCTGGATCAGTGATGCTATTAATAACAGCTACACTAAAACCAAGTTTTCTGAATGCCGAATTCGATGGCGCAAAAACTGTAAAAGTACCAGTTCCGCTTAAAGTAGTTTTTAATCCAGCTTTGTCAATTCCTGCTACTAAGATACTGAAACTTGTATCAGCTTTTGCAATATCGTAAATTGACTTTGCAGCAGGTGTTACAGTTGTGTCTGTTTTTGTTTCTTCTTTTTTGCAGGCAGAGAAACTTAATGCCAAGATACCAATGCTTAATGCGAATGATTTAATCGTTGTTTTGTTCATGTTTTTATGAATTTGTGTTATAGACTAAGACTTAATAAAATGGATGTCTGTTAAGTTTATTCTTTTTTTTTTGATGACACAATTCTGACTTTTATGTTTAATTAAATCATAAATTTTATTTTTAAAGAACAATTTTTATTTGGTGATGTTAGGCTGATTTTCTGCTGCTAATTATCAAAAAAATAATTTCCTAATCTTTGAATGAGTTAATATAAGTTTCAAAACAGATTTAAATTTTTTGAAAAAGATTTTGCTCATAATAAATTCATATAAAAATGGTTTTATTGCTGCAGTTAAAGTTATGAGAATTAAAAATTGGAAAATTGATACATTGGGAAATCATGTTTTATATTTAGATGATAAACCATTGATTTCTATGGTGCTGGATGAATCTAAAACAGCCGAATTAAACACCAATGAAGGTTTTTATAAGATTCAGGAGAGGGGTTTTTTAAGTTCCTCAATTATTGTTGAAAATACAGAAGGCGGTAATTTGTTTAAATTAAAGGAGGATCGCTGGTTATCGCCTGTTTATAAATTTGATTATAAAGGAAAAAAGTATCAGATAAAAAGTTCAAATAATCCTGTTAGGTCATATCAGCTTACTGAGGGTAATAAATTGATAACTACCTATTATGAAAAAAGTACTTTTGGTGAATCTGGTTATAGAGTAATTGAGCATGTAGACAATTATCCAGTAATTTTTGATGGATTAATTTGGTTCATGATTCAATTGGCTCATGTGAATGATTATATAGGTAGTAATTAGGACTGCTAAAAATCTTTATAATTTTCAAGCTAGGTTTTAAGAAGAGTTGCATTTAAAACCTTCAATTAATTAGGGCCTGCTGAAAATCTAAATTAGCACTAATTATCAATCAATTGAATTAGTTATTTTATAAATCACGTGCAAGGTTTTAAGAACAATTGCTTAAAAATCCTTGCATCAAGTAAATCTAGTTTTCGAATTACCTAAAGACAGAAACAAGGCCATCTTTGTCGTTGCTGACAAATTGAAGTATTATATATACATCTATTTTGGCAGCGTCTAAAATCTGACCTGTTTCTGTCTTTTTCAGCGGGCCCTAATTAAAACGCTTTTTTAGCAGGTTCTATCATAAACAAAGAATTTAACAACATCAACAAATCACGCCGAACATACGCGAACCGAAGGTTCGCGTATGTTCGGGGTGAGGATTTTTGCATCATTTTTAATTGCTACTATAATGTCATCCCTATGGGATTTTAAGAATTTTCATAAAAAAAAGATTCTACATTAAATTCATTTTGCTTTAATTCAAAGTCATAAATCAATTTAAATGTGTTTAGAGTTTTACAAAAATATGTTAAGGGCAAACATGTAGATATTTGTAAAATCCCAAATCCCAAATCCCAAATCCCAAATCCCAAATCCCAAATCAAAAATTGGTTAATAGCTTTCGTCAGCACTTGGTCCGTAAACACCTGGTATTGGTATATTTAACAAACGTAAATAAACACCCAATTGAGCGCGGTGGTGAATCATTTGCCCAAAACTATGTCTGATAGTATCATATTTACTTCCTTGCATTAAAATCATTTCACCTTGAGACATTGTCCATATTTTATCTAAAATTGAATCTTCATGTTTTTTTAGATTTTCAAGTGCCTCATTACAAACCAAATCATAGTAATTTACCAATTCTTCTCCGCCATTACATTCCTTGGGTTGATAAGGATTTGTTGCAAAGTCTAAACCATCTTTACAAATTGCCAGGCTTAACCAACTTGGTATATCTGCAATATGTGTGGCTAAATCTTTTAAGCTCATACTTTTTTCATGAGGTTTAAAATCTGATTTGTCGGCAGGCACCAAAGCCAACATTTTACGTGTACCAATTTTTTCGCGTTCTAATTCATCGAAGAACGATTCCATAAATGTTTTCATAAGTTTTAAAATTTGTTTGGCAAAACTATTTCAGGCTTATGTCAACAGTATGTCAGTAGTAAAAAACTATTTTAGGGACTACAGAAATTCGGGCTATTTTCTTTCTTTTTCAGCGTGCCCTATTTTGTTTTTTCTTGAACAGCATTACAAATTTCCTGAACACGGGCCTTTAATTGAGGAGGTTGAATAATTTCAGCTTTATCGCCATACATCATAAACCATCTAGCAAATCCTTCAATTGAATGGCAAAGGAAACTAAGTTCAACTTTGTTTTTCATTTGTTTCTCAGCTACAAAACCATGGTAAAATTTTTGTTCATTTAAGTAGCCTACAATTGTTTTATCAACTTGAATGATAACAGATTTTAATTCATGTCTTTCTCTAATAATTTCCTTGAGATATGTTTTTAAGGGTGGATGTTTTTGCTGAAATCCTTCTTGTCCCAAAAAGCATTTTTGAATTCTATCAATTCTAAAATTGCGGTAATCTTTTCTAAGTAGGCAGTATGCAATTAAATGCCATTTGTTGTGTGATAAGAATATACCTATGGGTTCAATATTTCTCTTGGTTAAATCTTGTGAATGATTTGCAAAGTATTCTAAATTTAAAATTCTTTTATTTGAAATAGCTGAAAGTATAGTTTGAATAAAGTTAGGCGTTTCGTTTGATTCAGGAATGTATGGATTAGGAATTACTTCTATATAACTATCCATGTTTTCAATATGTTCCTTTTCATCGGTTTTAAGAACAGCTTTTATCTTATACAAGCCCGAACTAAATACTTTAAAAGTATCCGAATCGGTAAATTTTTCGACCAATTTTTCGGCAGTTAAAAAGGCAGTAGCTTCTTCTTTGGTAAACATCACTGGCGGTAAACGATAGCCATCAACCAAAGAGTAACCAATACCAGCTTCAGAAATAATTGGAATTCCTGCTTCTTCCAAAGCTTTAATATCTCTGTAAGCAGTTCTAAGACTGATATTAAATCTATCAGCAATATCCTGACCCTTTACAATTTTTTTGGATTGTAATTGAATGAGTATTGCAGAAATTCTTTCTATGCGATTCATTGTAATTTGTAAAAGTGAAGCAATTAAAAAGAAAAAGCCTCACATTTCTGTAAGGCTTTTGTACCCGGAGCCGGAGTCGAACCGGCACGATTTCTCGCTAGTGTTTGAGACTAGTGCGTCTAACAATGCCGCCATCCGGGCAGAACCCATTCTATTTGAACGGGGTGGCAAAAATAAGTTTATTCAATTAAAATCCAAATTCTTTGCTTGATTCTTTCTAAAGCATCTGAATACTAGTGGTCTGCGGTTTTACTTTTGCTAAACAGACTTTTAATTTTTACAGCAGGAACCCAGATTTTAGAAAGTGCATATTTAATCGGATTTTCTTTTTTTACATGCCAAACTGTTGTTCTTGGTGCTTCTAAATGTGATTTATGCAAGGTATAAGCATAAGCAGCAATAGATGTTCTGTATTTTCCTTCAGGAAAGTTTATAGGATCGTAACCATGTAAAGTATAACTTCTGCAATGCATAATGGCTAAACGGTTAAATGGAACGTCAACTTCGGTTTTTTCACCGGTTCTTCCATCTTCTAATCTCAATTCGCCTCCATATTCTTTTTTCCAATCTTTATTGATATAAACCAATAAATTCAGGTTTCTATACCATTCTTCGTTTAATGGATGGTAGTTAAAATCGGCATGCATATCTAAGAAGCTACCTTTTCTTCCTTGGTGGATTCCTCCTCCATAAAAGCCATTGTCTATAAAAACATCTTCGTTTGTGATATATGAAATGAGTTCGGCAAATTTCTTGCTAACTAAATCATCGTACAATTCTTTGAACACACCGCCCAATTCCCAGTACTTACTTTTTTCATATTTCTCTTTTGCGAAAACATAATCTGCACTAGGAGTTTCAATATTTGGGATATTTTTATAAAGCTCGGTTAACTTCGCTTCATCACAAAAATCGTCAATTCCAATATGCGGAAATGGTTTGGCGGTAAGGAATTGTTCTCTGAACTTTTCTTTATTGGCTTCTAAATAATCAAAACGAATCATAAGTATTTTTTTATGGATTGCAATTTTTGCTTTTTGCTCAACTATAACAATGATTTGTATCAGTTAATCAAAACAATGAGGTTTGATTTTCATTGTCCTATTATTCTTAAAATTATGCCTTTGTAAGATTATGGTTTGATTTTTGACAATTGAATTTCAAATTTTAAACTATGAAAAAAACAATACTGCTATTTTTATTGCTCATCCCTATTTTGCAATTAAAGGCACAATTCCGATTGGGTTCCTCCGTAGTTACGGCCCAATTCAATTTGCAAAGCACTTATTCAAAAATTAATAATTCAAGCTCATTGAATAATGCTGATAACAATGTGTTTTCAAATGCTGGTCAGCTTAACCTTCAATTTGAAAAAGTGTATAAGGAAAATAAAATGTATGGAATTGGACTAGTAGTTAATAATGCTAGCTTTTCGAAGCACTATGTGAATTATTTAGCAGGTTTATCATTCAGTCATAGAAATATTTTTCCACTTAAAGATAAATATGGTTTTAACCTGCAAACAAATATTAGTTTTTTAGGAGGTGAATATATTAATTCATTTTTTGGTCCTCGTAATAAGAGCTTTCAAATGCAAGTTGGCGCTAATATTAATGCTGGCTTTTATTACTTCTTAAATAAAAATGTTGTTTTAGGCTTAAATTACAATCTTGTGAATTTTGGTTATAGTTCAAGAACTAACAATGATAAAAATTCACTCTTATTCCGTGATTCTGACTTCAGCAATACAGACCTTTCAATAAACATAAGCAATAGTTTAAGCTTAAGTAATTTGCGTTTAAGTGTACAATATGTTTTTCAAGCTAAAAAATAAAGAAATGAGAAATTATATACTAATTATTTTGCTTTTATTAAGCCAAATATCATATGCACAATTTAGTGCAAATCAAAAAACAATTTCAGGTTATACATTTTTCGATTTCCAAAATCAGAATAACAAATACTTTAATTATCTAAGCAGTGATACAGTAAAGGTTCAAAGAGCAAATAATAAAAGTACAGGTTTTACCTTGGGCTTAGGAAAAGGAAAATTTGTTTCAGAAAAAAAGCTCAAGACCTGGGCTATTTATTATAATTACGATTCAAGATTTGATTTATCTGAAAGCTTTGATTCCCTTGAAATCAATAGAATTAATTACAATCAAAATTCTTCTATTGAGCATATGTTCAGCATCAGAAATCAAATAACAAATTTTGTTTCAATCAAACCTAAATTCGGTTTTTTATGGAGTTATAGTTATGCTGCAATACTACAATTGTCTAAAAGAGAATCTGAAAGTAATTATTCCTCGCCTATAGTTTATACCACTAAAAGTCCTTCTATTGGCGTTAATGCGGGCTTTAATGCAGGATTATGGTATAAAATAAATGATAGATTTTTTGTTCAGACTTCTTTTAATCTATTATCAGCTAATTTAACCTATACCAATATTTCCAATAGCAGCATAGCTAATTCAAGCTCATCAAACTTCAACTTTGGTATAAATGGAATTAACTCTATTAATGCGAGACCTGAAACTTTAAGTTTTGGATTAACCTATGTTTTGAAACCATAATTTAACTACCAAATTAATCTCTCTAGTTGATTGCTGCGGAATTATCACTATTTTTTCAAACTAATCATACTATTTGTTTGTTAGAAGAGTTTATTACATTTTGCAAGAATGAGATTTTTTAAGAAGTTCGTTTTTTTACTGGCTTTGTTTTGTCTGTTTGGTTTGAATAATTCATCGGCACAAAACAAGGTAACTATATCAGGTTATGTAAAAGATTCAACCACCGGAGAAACTTTAATTGGTGCAACCATCAAGGTAAATAAAACGGGGAAAGGTACTGCTACCAATCAGTATGGATTTTTTTCATTGAGCCTTGAAGAGGGCGAACAAACTTTATTGGTTTCTTATATTGGATATGAATCAAAATTTGTTGCTATCAAATCAACCAATAATAAAAACATTTCTGTAGCATTAAGTCCTGTTGGTGTTAAAGCTCGCGAATTAGTTATTACCGGTGAAAGAAGTGATAAAAATGTAAGAAGCACCGAAATGAGTCGTATTGAAATTTCAGGTGAAAAAATAAAATCACTTCCTGTTATTTTTGGTGAACCTGATGTGTTAAAAGCAATTACTCTTTTACCTGGAATTAAAAGTGGAGGAGAAGCTAGCACCGGATTTTATGTACGTGGCGGTGGTCCCGACCAAAACCTGATTTTAATGGATGAAGCCGTTGTTTACAATCCTTCACATTTGTTTGGTTTTTTGTCGGTTTTTAATTCGGATGCTGTAAAAAACATCGATATTATTAAAGGTGGAATACCTGCAAATTATGGAGGAAGATTGTCTTCAATTTTAAATGTAAACATGCGTGAAGGCAATAACCAACAATATAAAACCAGTGGTGGAATAGGTTTAATTTCTAGTCGTTTAACTTTCGAAGGTCCAATCCAAAAAGGTAAAAGTAGTTTCTTAGTTTCTACACGAAGAACTTATATCGATGTATTGGCAAAGCCTTTTATTCCTGCACGTTTGGCTGGAAATAGTTATTATTTCTATGATATGAATTTGAAAGGAAATGTAATTTTAGGTGAAAAAGATAGGCTCTTCATATCGGGTTATTTTGGTAGAGATATTTTGGATTATAACAGTCCTACCAACAGAGATGTTTACTTTAATTTCGGTTGGGGAAACAGCACAGCTACTGTTAGATGGAACCATATCTTTAATTCTAAACTATTTGTAAATACAAGTTTGATTTTTAATCGTTATGATTTATTCAACGATTTTACTTTTGGTACCAGTGGATTTAATGTTAAAAGTAGCGTACAAGATTGGAATTTAAAATCTGATTTTACTTGGTTTGCTGCCGAGAAACATCAGGTTAAGTTTGGTATGAATTATACATTCCATACATTTCAACCTGGAATTTTAGCAGGTGC
>JAIYDG010000137.1 GCA_027487625.1 Bacteroidota bacterium | reverse complement strand
TCAATTTCATCATCATCATCATCATTTCAATCACGTTAGACTAGAATGTTATCAAATGTTCAGAAATGTTGAGAATGTCGATTAGAGGTGTTCCCATGAAAGATAACACTTCCATTTGCTTCATAATTTTACTTTTTCTTTCTTCATTTATGGTCTTCTCAAGGGCTCTTCTTATCAATTCATGCTGAATGTCCAAGTGCAGTCTTAGTTTCTCCGGTAGACGATTTTCCTCATTCCCATCGTTCCAAGCTTTTAAATCATTCCAACACCTTAGGTTAATGTAAAACTGGTTGACAACAATTTCCCAGTTTGTCGTAGAATTAGTAGGATCAGAATTTTTTGATTTTGATTTTTCAATCATTGCGTGTAAAGACTGTTGGGATCGCCGGCTCATATTGATGTTAATGTAATCTATTAATGAAATATAAAAAGTTTGAATTTGAAAGTTATAAAATATGATATGATATAATATGGATATGATTTTTGTGAGAACATGACATGACCCATTCTAGAAGAAAACTTTCACTTTCATTTAGAAGTACTTTATTTTTTCAAAAATAACGTTTACATTTTTTTCTCAGTTGTTTTTGTTTTTCTTTCCATCCTTCAACTATCGATAGAAAAACTGATACTGATAGATAAATATTATTGAACGCTAACCTAAGCGTAAGCGTTACGTTATCTAATTCTAATATAAAAACAAAATAAAAAAATAAGCTGAAGAGTCAGTGTAAATTCGGGTTAAGAAGAAAAATTCCATAAACAAGAAAGTTTCGATTCCTGCTGCAACAGATACTTTCGTTTTCACATTTTTTGATTCTGTCTTCACCTTCTCTTTTTTCGAGCTCGATGTTTTCAGGTTGAAGTTCTCTTCATCTTCATTCTCAGAAGATGTTTCATACTTTATACTTCAAATCATAATAAAGTGAATGTGATTGCGATACCAAGCGAAGGTCATAATTATACATATACAAATCCCCATGCTTAATTCAGTAATGTCTCACACTTCCACTTGAAAAAATTACTCTTACGTACGTCGAGTATTTTTTTGAAACAATTACTTTTTATTGATGGTGTAAGTTGCTGTTACAGAAGAGAAAGTCGAATTCGAATGTTATCGTTATCAGCTTAAGTGTCAGATAGAAGTTACATTGACAAAATGTTAGAATAAGAATAAGAATTTAGTGTTAATGATAATTATATTATAATCTTACTTTTACTTTTTCTTATGAGAGAGAGAGTGTGTCTGAATCAGGATCAGGAGCAAGACTAATTTCTTGAATACAATTGCGATCTCCTGGAGCGCGCTCTCACAGCAATACTCATACCTACAAACGCTTGCTCATGAGATCTTATGCTTACATTACTCGCCACGCTAATGGGGTACATAAGCGTGAGCGTGTGAAAGTTGAGAAAAAGACAAGATGGTGTTAGTCTTTGATGTGGGAATGAATTTAAAGGTTTTTGTTTAAAGTAGGGTGATGGTAGTTGTTGTGGTGTTATATCTTCAGTTGTTTCATAGAAGACTGAAAAACATGAACATGAACATATCAGAATCAAAAAGATGATAGTGATAGTTATTTAATAAACTTTTTTGGAAATGATAATGATCTAAGCATCGGAAAGTTATAATGGATTCGTTTGTATTTTGCGATTACGATTGTAGCATATCAGGATGTTATCGTCAAGTTGCAGAAGTGAAAGATGAATCTATTTTTATTTCTATTAATTCTGGAAATATAAATGATGTTCAATATATTGATATTGAATCGTTGGAAACTTGTGATACTGAGCCTGAACCTGAACCATCATTGTTGGTGTTAGATGAGGTTACTCAGACTCAGACTCAGACTCAAAGTCTTACACTTACAACGGAAACGAATATCCCTGATTTCGAATTCGACAAACTTTTTAGCTCAACATCAACATCATCATCATCATCTGTGACTGCAAATGAAAATGAGAATCCTCTGAATAAAAGAAAGATGTATAATTGTTCAGTTGTATTTGATCAAGAAGGAGGATGTAATTGTTATTGTTATTCTTCTGCAGATTCAGATTCAGATTCCGGTTCAGACAATGAAAATGGAAATGGAAATGAAATGGAAATGAACATCTCCGGATTTGAGGAAGAGGTTATGGATAATGATAATGATGACAGTGATAGTAATCGCTCAGTGACATTTGAGGAAGATAGTTTTGATGCTGGTGAATACAATTGCTATTATTCTTCTGATTCCGATTCTTGTTCTTGTTCTTGTTCTTGTTCAGACAGTGAAAATGGAAATGGAAATGAAGATGCAGAACAAGAACATTGTTATAATGCTGTTACTGATCTGACATTCTCGACATCAACAAATGGCAAACGAAAATATTTTCATAATCATAATCTAATGGAAAGGTATTTATATTTATAGTATGGAATAGGTTTATAAAAATGCTATATATTTTTTATATGTTTTTGTTTTTTCTGAAATTTTAGTTTTCTGAAATTTTTTTCTTTTACAGGGAGAATGAAATTGAAATGCAATATGAAGATTCCATGGCAGGACTTAATAGACTCATAGACCAGAAAGGTCGGTCGCTTCACGAATTTTTGGAAATTAAAACATTCTCATCACAAGCTTTTGAGAATCTCTACACCGATATTTGTCAAGGCGCTCACAATATGAGAGCGCTCTCATGAGATGTTTGAGTTTGGTTAAGAAAATCTTCTTTCTGAATTTTCTCATGTTCACCAGCACCAGCCTACCGATTCGTGAACTTGATACAAATACAATTTTACAAGAATTTGCGTTGCTTTATATCATCAGTATCAGCATCTGTAGTTAGTGTTGTGAAATTGATCTAAGTATCGCAAAAACAAAAACAAGAAAATGCGTTTTCAATTGTCTTTCATGTTCGAGTTCGAGTTCAAGTAAATTCGTACGAAAAAGAAATCTAAAAAACATTTCATTTCCGATGTGATCTTCTAACTCTAACTTTAACTTCTGCTTCTATTTTTTAAAAGATTATGATTTTCCAAAATACTCTTCGAGACATGCAATACAAAAATCTTTTTTGTTTTTTATTATTAACATGACTTTTACTTTGAGTATTGAGTTTTATTTTTATGTGTATTTTCATTATTCTAAAACGGAGCCTGAACTTAATGACCATCTTTATATTTATATATTTTTATTTATAATGCAAATTTTT
>JAIYDG010000682.1 GCA_027487625.1 Bacteroidota bacterium | reverse complement strand
TTAAAGTACGAAAAAACCAGGCGCCGTGCTTGGTTTTGTTTTTGTGTTGATTGAAGGCAAAGGTATTGGGTAAAAAGCGCGGGAGGCAAATTTGTGGCGGGGAAAAAGGGGCGAAGCGGGCAAATTTGGGGGCTGAAGTGAGTAACGTGAGTTTGGAAATTTTTCCTAAGCCGCCCAATCTTGCCACCACTAACGTGGTTTAAAAACCCTACTGGGACTTACTGGCTATAAACCTGGCCACCGCTAACGCGGTTTTGAGCTTACGTAAAACTTAATGCTGTCGGTAAAATCTAACCGCCTTGGCGGTGGACCGGTTTATAGCATCGCAGTTACCCCTTTTGTATCTTAAGCCGCGCTAGCGGCGACAAGATGTCCATATAGATTCCGCAATTTCATGAATGTAATCCCCACACTTGCGTTAAATTAAAAATCCTTAGCAGGTGATGAACCCACTCACAAACGCAAGCTAGCCCGCAGCCCTTCAGCCTCCTCAAAATGCCTTACGGCTAGCTCCTGCTCGCCCAATTCCCGATGGCAGCTACCACAGAGCTCTGCTGCTCCTGCAATCCCCCAGGCATAACGGACTTCTGCTCGGGAAGACCATTCCAAAGCCTTACGGGCGTAAGTCAAAGCCATCGCTGGATCAGGTATAGCCAGCTGTATCCTGGCCAGTTGCAGCAAAAACTCAATGGCAAACTGGCCATACCCGCAGCTTTCAGCTTGATGTAAGCCAGTAGTGGCTTCAGCCAGGGCTGCCTCCACATCCCCAGTGCAAATGGCGATTTCGGCAGCCAGTTGGTAGTTGCGGATGATACACTCCATGTGTCCAGATAACTCTGGCCATTGGCGGGCTTTTCCAAGATGCTGCCGAGCCTGGATGATAGAATCCGGAAGGAAAAAAAGACCCAGCAGGGTATGGCAAAGGGAAATTTCATATTGCCATCCATTCTTTTCAGCTATAGCTAGCATGTTTTGAGTAAGCTGGATGGCCTGCTTTTTTTGACCCAGGTTAAACAGGTGCTCAGCTTGATAAATGCCATTTACTGAAAACAAAGGCTCACCGTCAAGCTCAGTGGCTATTTTGAAGTTTTCCCGGGCTTCCTGGATTTCCCCCAGGGCATGGCAGGTGGCCGCAAGGAAAGCATGGTTATCCGTTCTCACATATTTATCCTCCTTATCTCCATGTTCCAGTGCTTCCTGAAGCAGTTTTTTAGCGCTAACAAAGGCACCTTGATTTATTTTAACGAAGGCACTATTTTGTAGCCCTATAGAAAGATTGTTCCAATCTTTAAGTTTTCGTCTTAATTCAATTTGTAATTCAAAACATCGTTCCGCGAGTTTCAAATCTCCCAGGGCACGTGCGGGCATACCCCAATCGTTGATTAGATAAGCACGGTTATCTGCAATAAGCCCCAGCCCCAAAGTTTCCGGCTCGCCATTTTCTGAAAACAGGGAGACAATCCGAATGATGCGGCCATAATCTCCAAGAGTATGGTAAAGGTGGTTATTACCACCACCACCACTACCCATGACATTGTAGTACAAGTCGCAAGCCTCATCGAATCGCCCTGCCAAAATGGTATGTTCAATCAAGGCCTCGTATTTATCCAGCATTTCGGTGTCTCGGGGTTTGTTATCGGGTTTTGAGTCCAGGCCCAGGGCCAGTTTATCTCTTACTGCTTCATGGATTTTTTCAGGGGGCAAACTCAGTAACTTGCGAAAATAATCCCTCAAAAAAGGATGCGCGGTGTAGGTCAAGTTGTGTCGCAAGTGATAGGTGTACGCCAGTCCGAGCTTGTGCAGGCGATCGGCCAGGCGAAGCAGTTTTACCTCGTTAAAATTCACCAAAGTACCCGCGATCTCTCCTCCAGCGGCGATGAGGTACGCCAGAATTTCCACAGAAATACCCCTGGGAAAAATAGACATCCGAATGAGCAAATCCCGTTCATCAGCACTGAGGTTTTGAGCATACCCCGTCAGGATACGGGCCAGTTTGGCGGCCTGGGAGTCATCTCTACCAGAATCCTCCAGTTGGAACTCCGCTGCTGCTGCGGGGTCACCTTTACAATAGTTTTTCAGATAGGAACCCAACACCGAAACCGAAAGGGCATGCCGCCCCAAGGATTCAGCCAGGGCTTGTAGGGTCGCATCTGTACCTTTTACCTGCCAGGCCCGCAACAGGGACAGTGCACCTGGGGCATCCAGAATATCCAGCTCAATGCCGTGGTACCCTCGGTGTTCCCACTGGGCCAGGTCGCTGAGTTTAAACCGAGAGGTGATGATTGCGCGGGTTTTTCCCAGTCCTGCCGCAATGGAACGCAGCAGGTTTTTGAGGCGATGGTCTTCCAGTTCGCCCCAGGCTCTACCGTCGCCTTTGCCTTCGGATTGTATCCGCTCCAGGCCATCCAGGACCAAAAGGTGGGTTTGTTCGCCAGTGGCAAGGGCATGTTGGAGGCGACCCAGGCGACCACCAATGCCTTGTTCGCCACTTTCTTCCCCGGCAAAAATCCGCAAGGCTTCCTCCAAAAAGGCATCGGTGTTGGGGTCTTCATAAAAAGACCAAACCAGTACACTGCCTTGGAGTTTTTGTTTATCGATGCAATTGTTCAAAAAATGTTCAACCAGGGCGGTCTTGCCCGTTCCACCAATGGCAATTAGGGCACGGACCCGATCGGGGCTGAGGGGATCGTTCCACCACTGGGTAAAGTCCTGGAGTAGCTCCTGGCGGCCACAAAAATAGGTGGCGGGTTGCAAGGGGTGGATGGCGCGGAAGACAGGGTTGAGTCGCTTTATTTCATTTGTTTTTTGGGATATAGCTTCATTATTTTCGCTTGCCTCAGCGGATTGGTGTTCAAAAACCGATTCGGGAATGTTGTTGATTATGGTAAGTAATGAATTTACAATTTGATTGATTGCAAGTTTTGCTTCTTTTGAATCAATAATTCCTAGAACATTTTCAGTTTTTACACTTTTTAGTCTATTTGAAATTAAAATCACCGCGTCGTGATTTTCCAATACCCTGTTGTCTTCCTTCGAGGATGGGTAGCTTGACAGCAGTTGCAGCAATTCTTCAATTAAATCATCTAACCTGTCTGCGGCAATTAGTCCTTTTAAATACGCTCGGTTTATTTTATTCATCCCTATTTATTGCTTTCAAGTGTAATGCAAAATCAATTGGTACAAACAAATATAAGCTTTGAGTATTTTAATTTCAAAGGGTGGGATGTTTATATTGGTAAAATTGAACGATTCAATCACTTCCAGCAAAAACAGGAGGCAATTGAATCGTTCCTATGCAAAATGTGCTGTGGTATGGAGCTGCTTAATTCATCGAAAACACCTTCTCCTTCCGCTCGCCAATCTGCTGCCGCCACATCGCATAATACAGCCCCTTTTCGGCCAGTAACTCCTCATGAGATCCCGTTTCCACGATGTCACCTTTTTCCAGCACAAAGATCCGGTCGGCGTGGAGGATGGTGCTGAGCCTGTGGGCGATGAGCAGGGTAATTTGACGGCCTTCGGCACTGATTTCGCGAATGGTATCGGTGATTTCTTCCTCGGTGAGGGAGTCAAGGGCGGAGGTTGCTTCGTCGAAGAGCAAGAGTTTGGGGATGCGCAACAAGGCTCGGGCGATCGAGATGCGCTGTTTTTCTCCGCCAGAGAGTTTGAGGCCGCCTTCACCGATGGTGGTGTCGAGGCCCTTTTCGGCACGAGCCAGCAGGGTGTTGCAAGAGGCTTTGGTGAGTGCCGATTGTAGGTCGGCTTCGGTGGCGCTGGGGTTCACAAAGAGCAGGTTTTCCCGGATGGTGCCAGAGAAGAGCTGCGTGTCCTGCGTGACGAAACCAATTTGGCGACGCAGGTCATCGAAGTGGATGGATTTTTCGTCAAGGCCGTTGTAGAAGATGCTGCCACTCTGAGGGCGGTACAGACCGACGAGGAGTTTCATCAAGGTGGTTTTGCCGCTGCCACTTGGGCCGACAAAGGCGATGGTTTCTCCAGTTTTTACCTGAAAACTAATGTCGTTGAGGGCATTTTGTTGCGCCGATTGGTGGCGAAAGCCCACGTGCTGGAATTCCAGCGTTTCGATGTCACCCAGGTGCTTGGGATTGGTGGGCTCGGCCTCGGGCTGTTTTTGCATCAGGTTTTCAAAGTTGTTCAACGATGCCTCAGCTTCCCGATAACTGAGGATGATGTTGCCAATTTCCTGCAAGGGGCCAAAGATGAAAAACGAAAAAATCTGCATGGTCACAATTTCGCCCGGTGCCAATTGGCCCTTGTACACCAGCCACATGAGCATAAACAAGATGAGCT
>JAIYDG010000491.1 GCA_027487625.1 Bacteroidota bacterium | reverse complement strand
GGTCCAAGTATGACGGAGTTTGAGGTATGAGTATGATTAAAAATGATATGCAAGGCTTATATTGGGTTGATAGAAAAATTATTTACCACAACACAGGTCCTCAAGATAAGCATCACATCAAACGTCTTTAGTAATATCGTTCACCAAGACCAATGGTTTTTGGAAGCAGGAAGACTACTTCTCCGCAACTCTTTTGAAGGAAACCAAGTTCTGTGAACTCCAAGTCACTTCCATCCTATCCAAGCCGCAGCAATGATAATTTATGAAAATATTATCAAAAATTGACCACCGCTTCACCCCAGGAATCTATCTCGTGGAACGGATTTTGCAATCGCCTTCAAATCCACTTTTTGAAAGAGTCTCGACAGGTAATCTGGAGGAGCTACTTGACAACCTCATTCTGTGGCCTTACTTCTTCTTGTTTGATGTATTGGCAGATGCTTTAATTGCTCAGAGATGAAATTGCCTCTTAGGGGTTTAGCTCCATCCAAATGCACAAATTAATTGCCACCGGAAAGAGTTTTGGCATAGATTGACACAATATATCACGTTTTCTAGAACCTCGGTGTTCGGGAAGGTCGGAGGGAATTGAGCCTCAGAGATTTCAATTATCTGGAAAGGTTCCGAAGTAAGAGATTCGAAATCAAAATCAAAAAACCGTTTTATTTTTTTATTTTTATTTATCGATTTATACATACATTCATCTATTTGTTTCATATTTATCTCTTTTTTTATCCTTCATTCATTGATATTGAGTCCCATTAGAGTCTTTCCAAAAGGGAGTCCACTCATAGTTATTGACGTCGAATGAGTAGGTCCAAGGGGAGAAATGCAACTTTCTACTTTTTGGGGGGCGCCACGGAATCAAGGTCCAGGGTAATAATGAACCTGAATATTTCATAAAAAAAATTCTCATATGTGCAACCTTCACGACAGATTTTTGGATATTACTCCTGTGCATTCTCTTGATTATTTTCTACTTTTATAATTTTTTAATTGGTTTGCAATACGATTTCATTTGTGTTTTTTCAATACCCATGTCTTTTATCAGTTCCGCTTCGTTCTGGAGCCACTTCGGATCTATCTTGTGCAGCCTCCGATTCAAGAAAAATGTTCTTCAAATGTGGTGCAAGGGGTACGGAAGGATCAATATTCATGATCATTTTCGTATTGTGGTGGCTAGAGTGCCCTTGAAAAAAGCACCAGAAATCTTACTATTTTGAATGTAGCCTAATTGTAGGGTTTTGCCATAAGCAAGAAGCTGAAATTATGCTGAGTTATGGAAACGGTCGCTATGCACCAGTCGGGAGCTTTCTGATCAGATTTAGTGAGAGGAATCCAGGCCTGTTTGCGTGTGTCTTTGTCGCTAACCCTCAAAGGTAATGCTTTCCAGATGACCCAGCAACGAAAATTATCAGTTTGTACTTTTTTTTTGGTATCTCGTTAATATTGATTACGGCTCGGGTATGAAATGTTGTTTATGTAGCAAAATGATGAAGAGCGAAAGTGGAGAGCAGAGTTGTTCTATGAATCTTTGCAAGCACATCGTTGTTGAAGACAGGTGAGTCTTTCCAAGCTAGCTTGTTGGCCGCAGCGTTTTTCATACAGTTTGGTCATCGCACTACCCCCCCCCCCACCCCAATTGATTTCTTTTGAAGTATTCGACATGTTTTTGATGAAAGTAAGTCACCTGGAAAACCCTCCTCTTGTCCACTTTAGAAAAATCAGGGTTGGCTTTATTGACACGGTTTTTTTAGTTACCTGAACCAGAGTACAAGTCTAGCTGATTATGTCGTTCAACACGAAGATCTGGAAGACATTGTTTCAATAGATAGAGATTACAAGCTTTCTCTAGACAAAGCTTCAGAAGTCTTGCAGGTTGTTTGTTCGCAATTTCCACCCGAAATTACTCACGAGAATACGACATGATAGACTTTGCGCACACGACCAGGATATTTATTAAAATTTCTTCTAAACTTTTCTTCTGTTACAGCAATACCTGGTAAAGCGCAAGCACCAAGCAGTGCGCGGGGAATCTTATGTGAACCTGCGGCGATAGCTGGCATCCTGCCAACATTTGCCATGTTTTTCGTTTCAAAGCGAAAGCAGAGGAACCCAACCTAAAGCGTTCCAACACACCTTCCCTCTGTCCTTGAACCCACTTGCTCGTTCTAGGCGATCAAACCTGCTAGTATTTTTCCTGCTCGAAAAAATTGGGAGGGAGCGTTCGCTCTGGTTGGGAGTCAGTCAGCCGGGGTCGTCGTTTTTGCTATAGTTATAGTGCTCAATTGAAATATGATGAGCCCAGGTGAACAAGTAAGTTGGACTGGCCAACCGCTTCAACAGGGAGAATGTGCTTGTTGATCGCAGGATGATGACATCTATGCTGAGCTAGTTGCGGAGTGTAACTTCATGGCAAACACAATTTTTAAACTTCGCTTCGAGGATTTTATTTTTTTCGAAAGATGCAACGTCGGGGGATTTCTTGGAAAAGTAGTCTTCAAATCAAAGACAAGTCATGAAGTGAATCTAATGATTCGTTGGTATTCAGCAGTAGAGCATACCAAGAATGGAAAATAGTTTTTTTTCAGGGTATTGATCGTTATGACAGGTCTTTTTTTTGCTGCGCACTTTGCAGATGCTTTTGATTCTGTTGGGGGCGTCG
>JAIYDG010000553.1 GCA_027487625.1 Bacteroidota bacterium | reverse complement strand
GATGTGCTTCATCCTGCCAACTACCCAAGATTGTTTTTGGGTCTTGTGCTTGAAGTGTGAAGCCTGCAAAAAACAGGAGAATCAACACAAAAAGCATCTTAACATTTCTAAAAATTACTTGCATACATTAAAATTTATGATGCAAAGAAAATTTCAAAAAAAAACCTACAACAGAACATTGTAGGTGAAATGGTCAAAATAAAACCTGAAGTGGACAAAGCTATTTGAGTCTTATCACTGATTTGTCAACCATTGAATAAATTCAGTTGTTTTAAGCTTTCCTATTATGATTTGTTCGGCAAAAGAAACATTTAGATTCACCAATAATTTCCGATTGAAATATTGTGATGCATCTTTTACTACTTTTCTATTTATTAAAAACTGGCGGTTCGCTCTAAAAAAATCGGGAAACAATTTTTCTAGATTATCTAATTTCTGGCTGATTAAATATCTTTTCGTATCGAATCCAAACAAATAAGTAGCTTCATTTTCGATATAAAAAAACGCAATATCTTTACCTTGTATAGGCAGAATTTTATCTCCTTGATGCACAATCACAGAAGGTAAATCTCCTTGTAAATTAACCTTTAATAATCGAATCATTGAGTTGATATCAATTGCTGCAGGTGCTGCTGTTGTTGTAGATTCCTTGATATTCTTAAACTTCAACAATGCCTTTTCAATAGAATTTTTTGTGAAAGGTTTTAAAACATAATCGATTCCCATTGTTTTAAAAGCTTCGAGTGCATATTGCTGAAAAGCGGTACAGAATATAATCGGTGCAGAATAAGGAGTGTCTTGAAAAATCTCAAAACTTAAACCATCACCTAATTCAATATCGGAAAAAATTAAATCAATTTTGGGCGATGTTTGAAAGAACAAAACACCTTCTTCCACTGTAGTAATTTTAGCAATAATTTCAATATCAGAATCAATGGAAACAAGGGTTCTGGCCAAGTCATTGGCTGTTAAAACTTCATCTTCAATGATTACAATTTTCATTTTTCTATCAATTTCAAACGTACAACAAACTCTTCATCAGATTCAATAACTTCAATTCCACCATCTACAATTAATTGGTACCTTGTTTTTAAATTCGAAAGGCCAATTCCAGATTTAAGCAAAAGTTTTTTGGGCGACTTTTTATTCTTCACATAAATCATTTTATCGTGAGTACCAATGCTAATTAAAAGCGGTTTCTGTTCTGTAAAACTATTATGTTTTATTGCATTTTCAACCAAAGTTTGAAGCGCTAATACAGGAAGAAATTTTGCTTTGTCTGAATCAGAAAAATTACATTCCCATTTCAAGGCATTTCCAAATCTTACTTTTTGTAAATGCAGGTAATCTAATGTAAACTGCCATTCCTTTTCTAGTGAAATTATATCATTCTGATTTGAATGAACAGAGTACCTTAAAAACTCAGATAAACTCAAGGTATATTCTTCTGCTTTTTCAGGATTATCGTGTATCAATGATTTCAGAACACTTAAAGCATTGAATAAAAAATGAGGCTGCAACTGTTGAATAAGTGCTTGTCGCTGCGCCTCTAAATTTGCCACTTTCAGACTCTGAATTTCATAATCAGCCAAATTCTTACTTTCCCTTAATAATTCAGAATTGATGATGATTAAAATGATGGTATTCAAAGCAAATGTGGAAGCAAGAGAATAAAGTATAAAGTCTGCCGGACTTAATTCTGCTGAACTTTTGGGCAATATAAATATGATGAAAGAATGAATAAAAATGGTACTTAAATAACTAAACAAATACCTGTATTCTTTAGGCTTATTTATGTTTAATAATTCAATGTTTATTCTCCAGAACAATACAATCAATAAGGACAACAAACTAAAAGCTGTCAGGAATTGTAAAACATCAATTGACTGCAAAAGCAGGATTGGAGCAATTCCATAAGCTGCTAAAATTGGAGAAGTATATAAAGAAATTCTGGTTAACCTTTTTTTCACCCTAACAAATTTAAATTCAAAGCTTCTTATGATTAAAAAATTAATTCTAAAACGGACAATTTCAGCTTTAAAATGGACAAATTAAAACATCAAAAGAAGCTAAAAAGAGGAATAAAGAGAAGGATGGGGGGGGAAAGACTTTAAATAAATTAAGATTTCTTCCTTGAATAAATATGCTTGACATTGCTTTTGCCGCTTTCTCTTTCGTCGATTTCAAACTGATTCATGCTTCTGATGAAGGGAAGCATTTTAGTAAAGCCATAGTTTCTAGAGTCGAAATCGGGTTTCTTTTTTAACAACAAATTTCCTAAATCACCCAAATAAGCCCAGCCGTTTTCGTCGGCTAAATCGCTGATGCTGTCTTTGAATAATTTGATGATTTGTTTATCGATTTTATTCAGGGTTTCTTTTTTTGCTTTTGCTGGTTTACCAGGTGCGGAAGTTTCATTTAACTCTTCTGGTTCTGGTTTTAATATCTCGAGGTAAATAAATTTATCGCAAGCGGTAATAAAGGGATTCAAGGTTTTCTTCTCTCCTATTCCAATAACTTTCATTCCAGCTTCACGCAGACGTGTTGCAAGACGGGTAAAATCACTGTCGCTAGATACTATACAAAATCCATCAACTTTTCCTGTATAAAGTATGTCCATGGCATCGATAATTAAGGCACTATCTGATGCATTTTTACCACTTGAATAAGAATATTGCTGAATGGGTGTGATGGCATTTTCTAATAGCACTTTTTTCCAACCAGCTACTGTTGGTTTGGTCCAATCGGCATAAATTCTTTTGAATGTTGGTGTACCATATTTAGCTATTTCCTCGAACATCTCCTTAACATTGGCGTAAGGAACATTATCTGCATCGATGAGAACAGCCAGTTTTAACTCTTTTTTGTTTTCCATAAATAATGAGGTTTTAATTCATTATTAGACAAAGGACGTGAAACAGATTGGATTCACCAATTGTTGCGCTAAATAAGTTTTGTCATTCAAAATAGATTCTCTTGAAAATCTTTAATAGAACTTATTGTGAAATTATAAAAGCTTTTATTTACTTTTCGAAGGCAATAAAAATCTTGCTATATATTCTAAAAATTAAAGGTTAAATACATCATTAAGTATGAAAAGAACATTACTATTACTTGCTTTATTTGGATTTCTGTTTTCATGTAAGCGCGAAATGCCAGAAGATGCAACACCGCTAACTGATACAATAAAAGACAAAAATTGGTTGCTTATTGCTGATTCAACTGTTTCATCAGCAGGTACAGTAGAAAACAATTATGACCTTTTATCTGGTTGCGAAAAGGATGATTTGGTACAATTTAAATCGAACAAAACGCTTGTAAGGGATGAAGGTGCTACCAAATGTAATGCATCCGACCCTCAAACAATGACAATTGGAACTTGGGCTTTAAATGAAAGTAGCAAAGTTTTAACGTTTACTTCTGTAGAAAAAATTGATTTTAAAATACATACTTTAAATGCTACTAATTTGGTATTAATTGCTGTTGAAACTGTTAATGGAGTAACCTTTACAGAAACTGCCACTTTTAAAGTAAAATAATATTTCTTAGAAAAAATGAACGCAAAAAGCATCTATGAAACTTTGAGTGAATCTCAATTGGTACACAAAAAGAAATTAATGGATGCTTTGAAGTCGTTTGTGCCACAAAGTGCACTAGAGCGTTGTGCGGAGCTCATAATGTATCACAAACTTCATCTTCATATTGAGGTTGAAAGAAAAGGAAGATATGGTGATTATAGTCCGCATTCTGGTCATGGAAACCGCATTTCCGTAAACCATAATTTGAGTCAGTTTGAATTTCTGATAACTTTTATTCACGAAGTATCTCACCATACCTGTTATATAAAACATGGGCCGCATCATGAAGCTCATGGTGAAGAATGGAAGATGGAATTCAGAATTAATATGAAAGCTTTTTTGGATTCAGAAGTATTTCCTTACGATTTACGTGCAGCTTTATCCAAACACATGGTTAATCCTAAATACTCACAATCGGCTGATGTAAAGCTGCTGCAATTGCTAAAGAAGTACGATAAAACAAAACAAGATATTACCCATTTATCGGACTTACAAGATGGAATGGCTTTTACCATCAAAAACTATCCTGATTCGTGGATGCGCAGAATCAAAAAAATGAGAACTTATGCTTTGTGTGAAAGTCTTGATGGAAAACACAAATATAAGGTTCATTTAATGGCAGAAGTGGCCGAGTTTAAGGCTGATGAAACTTTGAATTAATTAGGGCTTGCTGAAAAAGACAGAAACAGGTCAGGTTTTAGGCGCTGCCAAATTAGATGTATATATAATACTTCAATTTGGCAGCAACGACAAAGATGACCTTGTTTCTGTCTTTAGTTAAATTGAAAACGAAATAGAATTGGTGCAAAGAATTTAAAGTAATTGTTCTTAAAAGCTTGCATTTAAATTATAAAAAATCAATTCAATTGACTGATAATAAATACTATAAAGGATTTTCAGCAGGCCCTAATTACAATCTGTAACAATCATTCTCTCATTCATTTTGTCGTGCATTTGAACGAGGGTTTGCTCTAAATTGTATGACCAATCCCAAGTAGGATAATGGCTCTTGAATTTATTTACATCACTGATATACCAAATATGGTCGCCAATACGATTGGTTTCTGCATAAGAATAATTCATTTTATTGCCTGAAATTTTCTCACACCAATCAATAGCTTCAAGCATACTGCAATTGGCATGACGTCCGCCACCTGCATTGTACACTTCACCAGCTCTTGGATTTTGATAAAAATGCCAGAACATATTTACCAAATCGTATGAGTGAATATTATCTCTAACCTGTTTTCCTTTATAGCCAAAAATTGTATAATGATTGCCTGTGATAGCACATTTCATTAGGTAAGCCAAAAAGCCGTGTAATTGAGCACCGCTGTGGTTGGGACCTGTTAAACATCCTCCTCTAAAAATGGCAGTTTTCATTCCAAAATAACGACCATATTCTTGCACCATGATATCAGCAGCAACTTTACTTGCTCCAAATACAGAATGTTTGGTTTGGTCAACGCTCATCATTTCATCGATACCATGTTTATAGTAAGCATGGTCTTCTGCAATTTCCCAACGTTTTTCTAATTCAACCAAAGGAAGATAATTTGGCGTATCACCATAAACTTTATTGGTTGATGTGAAGATAAAAACAGCATCAGGTGCATACAAACGAGTTAATTCTAACATGTTTAAAGTGCCTGTAGCATTCACTCCGAAATCGGTTAGAGGTTCTTTCGCAGCCCAGTCGTGACTTGGTTGTGCAGCCGCATGCACTATGAGTTTGATATCTTTTCCATACTCAGCAAAAACTTTTTCTAGCGTTGTATAATCTCTGATATCAATGTTTTCTGATTTGAAATTAGAGAACTTTTCTTCTAACCTAGTTTTGTTCCAAATGGTAGAACCATCTTGACCAAAAAAGTAAGAACGAAGATTATTATCTATACCTATAACTAAATCAAATTTAGACGAAAAAAACTCAACCGATTCACCACCTATCAAACCGCTACTTCCTGTAACCAATGCAATATTCATATACTATTCTACTTTTATATTTTATGATAAAATTTGTTTAAGCTGATGTTCATTTTCTTTCATCCAATCGAAGGTTTCAGAAAGAAGAGTCATCATATTTTTCTTAGGTTTCCAACCAGTAAGCGCGTGTAATTTAGCATAATCACTTACGTAAATTCGGATATCGGCAGGACGATTTTCTTTTACCGATTGAATGCTGATTTTATTACCTGTAATCTCTTCGCACATTGAAGTTAATTCTACTAAGCTAAAACTAACATCATTGCCACCACCTACATTATAGATTCCACCATTGTATAAATCGGCATAGTGAATTTGGTGGTCGATTAATTCGAATAAATCATCAGCATGCATTACATCACGCATTTGTTTTCCGGTTCCGCCGTATCCAATATAACCAAGATTTCCTTTGAAGAAGTGTCTGGCTAACCACACAACTAAAACACCTTGGTCTACTTTACCCATTTGCCAAGGACCACTTATTACACCACAACGATTGATAACAGTTTTCATGTTACGTAACTCGTTGTATTCGGTAATAAGGTATTCAGAAGCCAATTTGGTAGCACCATAAAAAGAGCGACTTCCTTCCAAGGGAAAATCTTCGCTTACTCCATTTGAAGAAATACCACGGATGCTTTGATTATCATTCCAAACAAAACGTGTATCGAGTTCTGTGAATGCCGCATTTTCAAGCGATTTGATTGGATAAATTCTGCTGGTAGAAAGGAAAATAAACTGAGCCTTTTTTTGATCAGCCAGTTCAAGACAATTTACTGTACCAAACAAATTGCTGTTGAGAAGCGGATAAATTGGTGAGTTTATTCCAGAAAGCACAGAAGGGTCGGCAGAAGCATCAATTACTACATCTAAATGTTCGAATTGAAGCAAATCTTCCATATTACGAATATCACCATGAACAAAATTAACTCCGGCATTTCTCAAACGAGAAATATTAAGTTCAGAACCTCTTCTGCGCAGGTTATCTAATGCGTGAATGGTATAAGAAGGGTATTTTTGTTTAAGCGATAAACAAAGCGTTGAACCCACAAAACCAGCACCTCCGGTAATTAAAATTTGTTTCGACATGAATTTCGTAAAAGACTGCAATTTTAGGGGAAATTTGGCAAAGTACCGAAAGCAAAAGTATAGCAGCTGTTTGAAGAGGAAATCCGGATGAGTTTTTCGGTGTTTACTTAGAAACCAAACAAACAATATTTACCTGACAAACTGATACTTAAGCCTAAAAAATCAAATCCAAATCCCAAAATTTCAGTATGCCGCTTTTAAAATCTATCAGAACAAAACATCTTAAAATACTATAGTATAAAACCAAATCAATGCAGAAATAATCTCTATCGCTACAGAAAGGAAATGACTAACCTGAAACAAAAAACAATCCTCAATACCTCGGGTCAGATTGACGAGGTAACTTAGAGCAGCGATGCACCTCTATGGTATAATACCCAAATTGTTCAGCTACTTTTCCTTCAATTAAATACACTCCTCTTCCATCTATTGGATATTGCTTTAAACTTTGCGGAAAATGTGTGGTATCAAAAAAAGCATAATCTGCATCATAAAAAGTACCAAAACACATGTACTCGCCTTTGCTGGTTTTAAGTGGCTTCACACAAACCAATTCACCCAAAATTCTGACGGTATCACCTTTATGAATTTTCATTTCAGAAGCCCGAATGCCACCTCTGAAACTCGTTTTTAACAAATCGAATTCAGACTTAGTAATGGTAAATCCCAAAAGCTCCATTTCATCATACACATCCTCAAGCGGATTATGTACCAATGCTGGTAAAGAAAAGTCTTTGATATCGCGTGGCTGAAAATCGAAATGTTCTGAAACCATCTGTAATTGCTGAGGGACCAAACTTGTACTATGAGCTTGCTCTTTGTGTTGACGAAATTGCAAATGCGCATCCCACATCAATTGTTTTTTACCCAAACCAGTAAACCTAAATGCGCCTATTTTAACAAGAATCAAGAGTTGTTCCAAGCCAATTGAAACCCTTGCTATCAAATCATACAAACCTAAATAAGGACCATTATCCATTCTCTCTTGAATGATTTGTTTGACCATTTCCGACTCCAAATTCTGCACATGAATAAAACCTAACCAAGCATCATTTCCTTTTAAATTAGTTAGGTAATCGCTGTTATTAATGCAAGGAAGATGAAGGGCTGCTCCTGTCTTTTTGAGTTCTTGTACATAAACCCAGGTTGAATAAAAGCCACCAAAATTATTAATCACAGCTACCATAAATTCCATAGGAAAATAGGTTTTGAGATAAAGACTTTGGAAACTCTCAACCGCAAAGGAAGCCGAATGAGCTTTGCTAAATGAATAACCCGCAAAACTCTCAACCTGCCGCCAAACTTCTTTGGTAACAGCTTCTGGATAGCCTCGCTCTGCACAATTGGAGAAAAATTTATCTACGATGCGCTGAAATTCTGCCTTCGATCTATACTTGCCACTCATGGCTCTTCTTAATACATCTGAATCGGCTAAATCCAAGCCTGCAAAATGGTGACATACTTTTAAAACATCTTCTTGAAACACCATTACACCATAAGTTTCTTGTAATTGGTCCTTCATTACAGGATGAATGTATTCAAACTCTTTTGGATGATGAAAACGATGAATATACTCACGCATCATCCCCGATTTAGCCACACCCGGCCTAATAATGGAACTGGCAGCAACCAAATGAATATAATCGTCGCATTTCAATTTCTTAAGTAGTCCACGCATACCGGGACTTTCCACATAAAAACAACCAATGCTATCTCCTTCCTTGAGTTGTTTACGAACTTGAACATCCTGCTTAAATGCCTTCACATCGTGCACATCAACACGAATGCGTCGGTTTTCCCAAATCAATTCTGCTGCATCTTTAATATGACCAATTCCTCTTTGTGATAAAATATCAAACTTTTCAAAACCAATATCCTCCGATGTATACATATCCCACTGCACAGTAGGAAAACCCTTTGGCGGCATATCTAAAGCTGTATAATCGTAAATGGGTTCTTCTGAAATCAATACGCCGCCGGCATGAATGGAACGATGATTGGGAAAGTCTTTAATCATGGAACCAAACTCCAAAATGCGAGCAACAATAGGATCACTCTTATCTGAGCGATGCGGAAAATCGGATAATATATCTATCTCCTTTTTGGGAAGGCCGTAAACCTTACCAAATTCACGAATGATAGAAGAGCCTTTGAAGGTAGAGATGGTGCCCAATAAGGCAGTATGGTCTTTGCCATATCGTTTGAATATGTAATCCAACACTTCATCTCTTTCCTTCCAGCTGTAATCAATGTCAAAATCTGGTGGACTCGTTCTTTTTGGATTCAAGAAACGTTCAAAGTATAAGTCGAGTTCAATGGGGTCTACATCGGTAATGCGTAAACAATAAGCCACCACACTATTGGCTCCACTACCGCGTCCAACGTGGTAAAAACCCTTCGACATAGAATACCTGATGATATCCCAAGTAATTAAAAAATAGGAAGAGAATCCAAGGTTATCAATAATATCCAATTCCTTTTTTACCCTTGCTTTTGCCTGTGCATTGCGGCTTCCATAACGATACAACATGCCATCATGAGCCAGTTTTTCGAGCAGTAGTTTATCATCATAAGCAGAACTTGAATAGAATTTTTTATTCTTATGTGTTCTGAAATCGAAGTTAAATTCACACCTGTCTATTAATGATTGTGTATTAAAAATAAGAAAGGGATGATACCTGCAAGCATGAATTAAATCGGCCTCCGACAATAAAACCTCATTTGCATTTGCCAGTTGTTGCGGATTCAATCGGCTTAACAAAACATTGGAATGAACAGCCTGTAAATGCTGATGTAACATATAACCAGCAGCATCCTTAAAGGTAACAGAATGTTGTAAAACCATTTTATGCTGAAAGGCTTCAAACCTAGCTCCTGCCAAACGATTGAGCTCGTGCAAACGAATACCGATTAACTCATGTGGCAGAAATTTTCTTTCGGGATTATTAAGTAAAGTTTGAAGCGGATAAATAATAAAAGTATGCTGTAATGTTTCAATCTGAGTGGCATACGAAAGTCCTTCCAATTGAAATCTGGTGAGCATTTTATTGATTTCACGTAATCCTGAAGCATTTTTAGCCAATGCAACAAACAACAATTCCTGTTCACTTCTGAACTCAATTCCCACAATAGGTTTAATGCCTTCTGTACGACAAGCTTTCACAAACTCAAACACACCTGTTCCACAGTTAATATCTGTTAAACCCAAGGTTGTATACGACTCTCGTTTGGCGAGTTTTACCAAATCTTCTATGGGTAAAGTTCCATACTGCAAACTATAATAACTGTGTGCATTCCAAATCATCTTCTCCTCCTCCCCTTTCTGCCATCAGGTAAAATGGCGCCTGCTTGATAAACTGCTTCTTTTCCATACCAATTCCTGATTTTATCCATGGCTTGATATAGATTAATCATGGAAACACTGTCTGTAAATAAATCGATTTGCTGACTACCATAAACAAAATGACTCAATCGCACACCAATTAACCTCACCAATAATCGCCTGTTATATAGTTTTTGAAATAACTGTAATGCAACTTCTAAAATGCGGTGATCGTAACCTGTGTATTGAATACGCAGTTGCTGGGTTTGTGTTTGAAAATCGGAATAGCGAATTTTAATGGTGACACATCCGCATAATTTATTCTGACTTCTCATCTCAAAACTAGTTTCCTGCACCATACGTGTAAGTGTGCTTTGCAGGAGTTTCATATCGGTGGTATCTGTCTCAAATGTTTGCTCGGCACCAATAGATTTCTGTTCAAAATAAGCTTGTACAGGACGTTCATCTATTCCATTTGCCTTCTCCCATATATGAATACCGTTTTCGCCCATTACCTGATGCATCAAATTTTTGGGCATAGCACTAAGCGTGGCAATGTACACAATGCCCATATCTCTTAATGTTTGGTAGGATTTATCGCCAATACCCGGAATTTTTTTGATGGAAAGCGGGTCTAAAAAAGGCTTCACCAAAGCAGCTTCCACATTTTTTTCTCCATTGGGTTTTGCTTCTCCGGTAGCAATTTTAGATACCGTTTTATTTACCGACAAACCACATGAAATAGGTAAACCCGTTTCTTTAATGATACGTGTTCTTAATTCATGTAACCATTTGTGCGTCCCGAAAAAACGGTCCATACCACTCAAATCCAAGTAATGCTCATCTATAGAAGCTTTCTCGAAAACTGGAGCCTTTTCTGCGATGATTTCAGTCACCATACTCGAATAATGACTATACTGGTCGTGATCTCCTTTTATAAAAATAGCATTCGGACATAATCTTTTGGCGATTTTAATAGCCATACCCGAGCTCACACCAAACTGACGAGTTTCATAACTACAAGCTGCAACAACTCCTCTATCAGATAAACCCCCAACAATAATGGGTTTACCCACGAGCGCAGAATTACGCAATCGCTCTACCGAGACGAAAAAAGTATCCAAATCCATATGCGCAATAGTTCTCACTTTCTTAAAATGTTAACCTGATTAACATTATCAGGGTAATAAAATTAACGTAATAAAATGGAAAAACAAAAAAATATTTGCACTTTCACAGAACTTTTTAATTTTGAGGCAGATGTGTGGAAGAGTAACAACATTTTTTAATTACGAAGACATTGAAATGAGTTTTGATGCCGTGGCTTCCTTTGAGGAATTCATGGGATACAATCCGGAAGACATTGAAGCTCAGTATAATGCAGGACCAGGTAGCAAATTACCCATTGTTTTACAAGCTGAACAAAATCGCTTGATAAGCAAGGCCGTATTTGGATACAGTCCGGCTTGGGCAGCTAAACCCATGTTCCTTTTTAATGCAAGAGCAGAAGGTGATTTCAACCAAGAAAACGACCCTCACTATAAGGGGCCGATGGGCATTGTACAAAAACCGGCTTTTAGGGATGTCATCAAAAAACAAAGGTGTTTGATTCCGGTAAACGGATTTATTGAAGGAACCACCAAAGAGAAACTCGACAAACCTCACTGGGTTTATAAGGCCGATAAAAGTTTATTTGCCTTAGCCGGAATCTGGGGCATTTATCAAACACAAAAAACATTCAGTATTATTACCTGTATGCCCAATGAGCTGATGCAAACAATTCCTCACCACAGAATGCCCGTAATTTTAGAACCACATCAATATGAGGCTTGGTTGAATCCTGAAACACCCATTGAAAGCATCACAGAAATGTTGAAACCTTATCCAGCTGAGCTCATGGACCTCCATCCGATAAATCCTGCCATTAAAAATCCGCGTAACAATTCACCAGAATTATTGAAAGAATGGAAACAGGAATCGAAACATGATCTTTTTTCTTAAACACCTATTATATTAGTAAAATGAAAGCATCAAAATTCCCTGTTATGATTTATGGCTTATTGCTATTCATACTCGGAGCTCAATCTTGTGCTCCCAGCAGAATAGTAAAACCATTGGAAAAAGGCGAACAAAGTTTGAGCGCCAATTTAGGCGGACCATTAATTAAATTTGGCTCCGCACCCATTCCAATTCCACTTACAAGTGTGATGTATGCAAGAGGTTTAGATAATAAAACTACAGCATTTGGAAGTTTACATACAACCTCATTACTATTTGGTGTAATTCAAACTGATATTGGCATTTGTAGAGAGGTGTATTCCAACGAAAAACTGCAATTGGGAATAAGCGTAAATCCGGTTTTAAATTTCGCTTTTGATACTTGG
>JAIYDG010000392.1 GCA_027487625.1 Bacteroidota bacterium | reverse complement strand
GATATAAATCAACCTATTTAAATACGTTTGAAGGATATTATATTTCTGGTGATGGTGGTTTAAAAGACAAGGATAACTATTTCTATATTATGGGTAGAATTGATGATGTTATCAATGTAAGTGGACATCGATTAAGTACTGGAGAAATGGAAGAAATTCTAGCTTCACATCATGCTGTGGCAGAATGCGCAGTAATTGGAATTGCTGATGAATTAAGAGGTCAAAGACCAATAGGAATGGTAGTTTTAAAAGATGGATTTGATAATTTAGAATCTGAACTTGAACACGAATTATGCAATTTGGTTAGGGACAAAATTGGTGCTATATCTTTCTTTAAAACTGCTATGCAGGTTAAAAGATTACCTAAAACAAGAAGTGGCAAAATATTACGTAAAGTTATGCGCCAGATGGCCGATGGAAAAGAATATGGTATTCCATCTACAATTGATGACCCTTTAATTTTAGAAGAAATTAGGTATAAGCTTATCGAAAAAGGAATTATGTTAAGTAGATAATGACTATAACCTCAACATATTTTATTTAGATAACGGATTTAAACTCAATCAAAGAAAAGGTGAATTCTTACTTTTTGACTTAAAACATTTGACAAAGACTTTAGAAGTATTAATTTGCTATAAAAATAATGATATGATTCGCAAACCTTTCAACCTACAAAAATGGATTGATGAAAATCGCCATTTACTGAAACCACCTGTTGCCAATAAAAATCTTTATCCTGAAGGAACTGATTATATTGTTATGATAGTTGGTGGTCCAAATGCCCGTAAAGACTATCATTACAATGAAACTGAGGAACTATTTTATCAATTGGAAGGCAATATTAATGTTAGAATACAGGAAGATGGACAACCTGTTGACATAAAATTAGGCCCCGGTGATATGTTTTTATGTCCTCCGGGAATTCCGCATTCACCAGGAAGAAGTGAAGGTTCAATTGGTTTAGTAATAGAAAGAGTAAGAAAAGGTAAAGGTTATAAGGACGGACTTTTATGGTTTTGTGACAAATGCAATAACAAATTACATGAAACCTATTTTGAACTCTCAAATATTGAAGATGATTTTCTTCCGAGATTCAAGGATTATTATGCAAACGAAGATTTAAGGACCTGCAAAAAATGTGGTCATGTAATGGAAACTGATCCAAGATTTACAAAATAAGAAATAGCCTGATTGAAACAAACAATCAGGCTATTTTTTTGAATTACTATTATTTATTGAAAATGAGAACAATCCAAAAGTTCTGTCAAATCAATAATGTGGTTAATTATCTCACACTTAATTGAAACAAAAACCATATTTTCGCGGCAATGGACCATATTAGAAATTTTTGCATCATTGCCCATATTGACCATGGTAAAAGTACCTTGGCTGACAGATTATTAGAATATACTCAAACTATCAGTAAACGTGACATGCAAGCTCAATTGCTTGATAACATGGATTTAGAGCGTGAAAGAGGTATTACTATTAAAAGTCATGCCATTCAAATGGACTATCTTTTAAATGGCAAAAAGTATATTTTAAATTTAATTGACACACCAGGTCACGTCGATTTTTCGTATGAAGTATCGCGTTCAATTGCTGCATGTGATGGAGCATTATTAATTGTTGATTCATCACAAGGAATTGAAGCACAAACAATTAGTAATTTATATTTAGCAATTGACCAAGGTCTTGAAATTATTCCAATTCTAAATAAAATCGACCTTCCACATTCAATGCCGGAAGAAGTTAGTGACCAAATTGTTGATTTAATTGGCTGTGAAAGAGATTCAATTTTAAAGGCATCAGGAAAAACCGGTGCAGGTGTAATGGAAATTTTAGAAGCTATTGTTTCGAGAATTCCATCTCCAAAAGGAAATATTAATGCGCCTTTTAAAGCCTTAATTTTTGATTCAGTTTATAACTCTTTCAGAGGAATTATTGCTTATTATAGAGTTTATGATGGAGTTATTAAAAAAGGTGATAAAGTAAAATTTGTTGCTACTGGAAAAGAATACTTAGCTGATGAAGTTGGTATTTTAAGAATGGACATGAGTCCAAGAGATGAAGTTAAGGCAGGTGACGTAGGTTATATCATTTCAGGGATTAAAGAGGCAAGAGAGGTTAAAGTTGGTGATACAATTACCAATGCATTGGTTCCAACTACCGATATCATTAAAGGATTTGAAGATGTAAAACCAATGGTATTTGCTGGTATTTACCCTGTAGATACTGAAGATTTTGAAGAGTTGAGGGAAAGTATGTACAAACTTCAACTAAATGATGCTTCATTAACATTCGAACCAGAAACTTCTGCCGCTTTAGGATTTGGATTTCGTTGTGGATTCCTTGGAATGTTACACATGGAAATCATCCAAGAAAGATTAGAAAGAGAATTTGGAATGACTGTAATAACTACAGTTCCTAACGTAAGTTATCATTGTTATACCAATAAAGGTGAAAAATTGATTGTAAATAATCCATTTGAATTACCTGAACCTAATTTTATAGATAGAATTGAAGAGCCTTTTATTTCAGCCCAAATTATTACAACAACAGATTATGTAGGTGCAATTATGGGCCTATGTATGGGTAAAAGGGGGATTTTAAAAACACAGAATTACCTTACTACAGACCGTGTGGAAATGAAATTCGATATGCCATTGGCTGAAGTTGTATTTGATTTCTTTGATAAATTAAAAAGTATTTCAAGAGGTTATGCTTCATTCGATTATCATCCAATTGGATATATTGAGGGAGATTTAGTTAAGTTAGATATCCTTTTAAATAAAGATACTGTTGATGCTTTATCAGCTGTAATTCACAGGGACCGTGCTTATGATTGGGGCAAAAGAATTTGTGAAAAATTAAAAGACTTAATACCTCGTCATCAATTCGAAATTCCTGTTCAAGCTTCTATTGGAACAAAAGTAATTGCACGTGAAACCATCAGAGCTCTAAGAAAAGATGTAACTGCCAAATGTTATGGTGGTGATATAAGTCGTAAACGTAAATTATTAGAAAAACAAAAAGAAGGTAAGAAAAGAATGAAACAGGTTGGTTCGGTTGAAATACCACAATCTGCATTTATGGCTGTATTGAAATTAGACTAAATTTATTTTCTTGATTTGAATTGGTTTTTTAAATGACCAAAATCTTGAATATTTTTTTGATTCTTATTTTCAATATTATTTTGTTTGTTGATACCAATTTTAAACCAAAACCATGGAAGTTTTAAATGGAAATCAGGTTTCAAAAAGCCTGAAAATAGCAATAAAGGCTGAAGTAGAGCAGCTAAAAAAAGATGGAAAAAAAACACCTCATCTAGCAGCTATCTTGGTTGGAAATGATGGAGCCAGCATGACTTATGTTGCTGCAAAAGAAAAAGATTGTAAGGAAGTTGGATTTGACTCAACTGTTTTGAGATTTGATTCATCTATTACTGAAGAAGAATTACTTAATGAGGTTATCAAAATCAACAATAACCCAGCAATTGATGGCTTAATTGTTCAATTGCCATTACCTAAACATATATCTGAAAAAAGAGTAACAGAGACAATAGACTACCATAAAGATGTAGATGGTTTTCACCCAATGAATGTAGGTTTAATGTTTAAAGGTTTACCTTCTTTTCTTCCTGCAACACCTTTTGGAATTGTTAAATTACTTGAACATTATGGAATTGAAACTTCAGGTAAACATTGTGTTGTAATAGGTAGAAGTGATATTGTTGGAAAACCAATGAGTGCCTTAATGCTTCAGAAAAATTGTACCGTTACTGTTTGTCATAGTAAAACAAAGAATATTGAAGAACATATTTTAATGGCTGATATTATTATTGCAGCAGTTGGAATTCCTGAATACTTAAAGGCTTCAATGGTAAAGGAAGGTGCAATTGTAGTTGATGTTGGAATTACTAGAGTTGATGATTCAAATAATCCGAAAGGATATGTTTTAAAAGGAGATGTTGATTATGCAAATGTTTCGAGCAAATGCAGCTGGATTACTCCGGTTCCTGGTGGCGTTGGGCCAATGACAAGAGTAGGATTATTATTAAATACTTTAGAAGCTGTTAAAAGAAAATAAAAAAAGCCTTCGATTAATCGAAGGCTTTTTCTTTAGTATCTATTTTTAGGTTTATTGTCTGAAAATGTCCTTTTTACAATTTCAATTCCCTCATTAGTAATCACAATTTTCTTTTGTTTGAATAAAGTACCAATACTCATTTTAAATGTTTTTTTGCTCATACCAAAAACTTCATAAATTTCATCTGCATCTGTTTTATCATGGTAAGGTAGAAATCCACCTTTTTCTTTTAGCATTCCGAAAATTTTGAAAGTCTCCTCTCCTACTCTTGAATATCCTGGTTTTCCATAACCTAAATCAATCAAATCATTTTCTTTAATTTTCTTCACATAACCTTGAATGATTTCACCAGGTTTTATTGGTTTAAATACTTCATTTGAATACAACAATCCTAAATGCTTACCATTAATGATCATTTGATATCCTAAATCAGTTTTCTTCAATAATTCTAATTCAACGATATCCTTTTCATTTAATTCATGTCCTTTGTTATTGTATAAATCTTCAAACAGTTCGGAGCATGCAATTCGGTTACTAAATTCATCATAAAATATCTTAACTAAAACTTCTTCTCCATCTTCATGATCACGAACCTGTTTTGATCTTGGTAAAAATAAATCTTTTGGTAAACCCCAATCTAGGAATGCTCCAATTTCTGATGATTTAATAATTTTCAACCAAACATTTTCACCTACAACTCCCTTAGCTTGAGCTGTGCTAGCAAGCATTTCGTTTTGTGCATTCAGATATAAAATTACAGTTAGTATTTCACCAGCTTTTAAACCAGCAGGCGCCTCCTCATTAGGCAAAAATACTATTCGATTTCCAGCTTGTAAAACCCAACCTTCTTCAATTTTGTTTTTTACTATGAGGGCATGGTATTTGCCTAATTCAGGTGTTGTATTCAATTTTTTTAGTTTTTAAATATTTTAAAATTTCCGATTCCCCATTTTTGAAGTCTATAAATTATCGAAGTTCTTAATACTCCTAAACCATAGATACTACTTCTTTTAAAATTTATTGATGAAGCTTCAGGGAAATATTTCGTTGGACAAGTTACTTCAGCTATTTCAAATCCTTTCATAAAAATTTGAGCAGTGATTTCATTATCAAAAACAAAATCATCACTGCAATCATTAAAAGGAACTGTTTTTAATACTTTGATGTCAAAAGCCCTATATCCAGTATGGTATTCAGACAATTTCTGACTCATTAACACATTCTGAAATAGAGTCAACATTCTATTAAAAATAAATTTATACAATGGCATTCCACCTTTTAAGGCTCCCATTCCAAGAATTCTTGAACCAAAAACTACTGGATAAACATCATAAGCAATGATACTACTCATTGCATGAATTAATTTTGGTGTATATTGATAATCCGGATGTAACATGATTACAATATCAGCACCTAATTCAATTGCCTTGTTGTAACAAGTCTTTTGATTACCACCATAACCTTTATTTTGCTCATGTTTGATTACATGATTAATTCCAATATTCTTCCCTAATTCTGAGGTATTGTCTTTACTGGCATCATCAACAAGAATTACTTCATCAACAATATCAAAAGGAATTTCTTTATACGTTTTTTCCAAGGTTAGCGCTGCATTATATGCAGGTAATACAACTACTATTTTTTTTCCGTTAAGCATATTAAAAAGCAAAGAATAATAAATAAACTAAAGTCAATACAGGTAACAAAATTGGAATACTATATTTCAAAATATAAACGCCAAAGGTTGGCATTTTTATTCCGGAATTTTCAGCAATCGATTTTACCATTAAATTAGGTCCATTGCCTATATAGGTCATCGCACCAAAAAATACAGAACCTGTTGAAACAGCTTTCAACAATTCAATATTTCCATTTTGTAGAAAACTCTGAACATCAATAATTGAATTGATAGAAAATCCTGAACTTGATAAAATTAATGTAAATACGTTGATATAAGTTGGAGCATTATCTAAAACACTAGAAAACAATCCACTAAACCAATATATTAAACCAGGACTTAATTGTAAAGTATCTTTTTGATGATGTGCAAATGATTCTAAAAGCTGTAATGCAGGTAACATACTCAGGAATATTCCAAAAAACAAGAAGGCTACTTCCTTTATAGGTTCAAAATCAAAATCATTACTTTTCAATGCATTTTTACTAGCATATCTGAAGCAAAAAAATGCAGCGCTCAATTGAATAATTTCTCTTAAAAAAGACAATTTTCTTCCGTGAAATTCTATGGCAGGTAATCCATCAATAATATTAGGGTCAAGAAAAACTGATGCAACTCCTAACAAAAGCCAAAAAATATTTCTTTTACCGTTGATAATCAACTTATTCGTAAATAAACTTGGATTATCTATTTCATCAAGTTTCGTATTTCGTTTTTCGAAAAAATAGAAAATTGATAACAAAATTGAATTTGCTATTATCCATTCCAGCATAAGATCCTTAAATGTCCAAGTAAACGGAATTCCTTTCAAAAAGCCCATGAACAATGGTGGGTCACCAATCGGAGTTAATAATCCACCTAAATTTGAAACTATAAAAATGAAGAATATGATATGATATGCCTGAATTCTATATCTGTTTAACCTGATAAATGGTCTAATTAGCAAAACAGATGCACCAGTAGTTCCTATTAAATTGGTTAAAATAGCTGCAATAAAAAGAAAAATAACGTTTGTAATTGCTTTCGACTCAACATCAACAAAAATATAAATACCACCACTTGCTACATATAATATGGTTAATAAACTTATAAAAGATGCGTATTCTGCTAAAGATTCTATAGGTAAAACCATATTATCTAGAACAACAACATAGTAAGTCATAACAAATAAACCCAAGCCAATACTAATCAGTTTGTAGTATTTATGCCAAAAATGCGAAAACAAAACCGGCATTACTGCAATCGACATTAGTAAAAACACAAAAGGACTTACCAACCATAAAGGAGGTTCCTGAAAACTGATGGCATTTAAAAACATATCTGCGAAGATAAGCCCTTAGTTCACATTACGAAAAATTGTGATGTGCACTTTTTTTTAGATATTGCTGCATGATTTATCCAGAAAACCTTGAATCCTTAAGATTGTATACCAAATTTGTAAAAAAGGAAGATGCTCAACTTTGGGTAAAATTCTTTGAAAATGAAGATTCTACAAGATTTTTATTGTTAGATAATCAATTATCGAATGAAGAAAAAGCAACCAATTGGATTGAAAAACAATCTGAAAGATATCTGAACAATCAATTCGGCTTGCAATGGATTATTTCGAAAGAAACAAACCAAAAAATAGGAATGGTTGGATTGTTATTACAAGAAATTGAATCACGTCAACAACTAGAAATTGGATATCATTTATTTCCTGAGTACAGAGGAAATGGTTATGCAATTGAAGCAGCTAAAATGTTCAGAGATTTTGCTTTTGATGTTTTAAGTTACGATGAAATTATTTCAATAATTCATCCGGGAAACTATAATTCACAAAAAGTGGCGCTAAATAATGGCATGAAACATACAGGAAATGCCACATTTAGAAATATTGAAGTTTATATTTTTAGAATTAATAGAACACAATGGAAAAGAGGTTACTAATTTTTTTTACTTTTTTTATTTTGATTGGAGTTTCATCAAATGCTCAAAATAAAGTAAAAACGAAACAGAGGGTACTATTTTTAGGTAACAGTTATACTTATGTAAACAATTTACCTATCATAATAAAATATATTGCTACAATTGAAAGTGATACTTTAATTACTGATGAGAATTTAATAGGTGGTTATACATTAAAAGGTCATTCCACAAACCAAACATCAATTTCTAAAATTATGCAAGGAAATTGGGATGCTGTGGTTTTACAGGAGCAAAGTCAACTTCCTTCATTTCCAGATGAAACTGTTGAGGCAGATGTTTTTCCTGCTGCAAAATATTTAGATAGTATTATTCATGTTTATAACCCTTGTGCAAAAACAATATTTTATATGACATGGGGTAGAAAAAATGGAGACAATTCAAATTGCTCTTTTTGGCCCCCTGTTTGCACCTATGCAGGCATGGATAGTCTTTTGAACTTAAGGTATAGAATGATGGCAGCCCAGAATAATGCAATTGTAAGCCCAGTAGGACAAATTTGGAAAGAAGTTCGTGAAACCAATCCTGAAATTGTTTTATATCAATCAGATGAAAGCCATCCTGATATGGCTGGTTCTTATGCAGCAGCTTGTTCATTTTATACTACTCTATTTAAAAAAAATCCATTAGACATTTCTTATAATTATGAGATGGACACTTCAATTACAAACCCAATAAAAAGGGCTTGTAAAAAGCATATTTACGACAGCTTGAATATTTGGGATTATACCTTAGATCCTGTGGCTAAAATGAGCCATACATTAAGCGGAAAAACTGCAAATTTTTCTAATTTATCAACTAATGCGAATTCATACTTTTGGGATTTTGGTGATGGCAGTTCAGATACTTCAATAAACCCATCTCATACTTATGAAAAAAATGGAGTTTATAAGGTAAAACTTAAAGCAAGTAAATGTGATATCAACAGTTATGATTCTATTGAAATTATAGTATTGGCAAGTGGTTTGAATAAAGTTGAAAATAACCTTTTTTCTGTTTCTATTTATCCAAATCCGAGTGACAATAATATTAACATTCAGTTCAATAAAGAATTAGCTCAAAAGTTAACGCTTTATTCAATTAATGGACAAAAAATACTAGAGTTTGATCAAGAAAATATTAATAAAAACATGAAAGTTGATAACTTGAAATCAGGCATGTATTCATTACAGTTTATTTGGTTGGATGGAACTATCATTTATAAAAAAATATTAGTTAAGTAATTTAATAAGTTCCTTGAATAAATTTAAATAACATTAAATTCGCATTGTGAGGAATCCCAATCTAGACCCTGAAGAAAACCAACTAAGTAACACCGATAAAGATATTGAAAGGGTTCTTAGACCAAAAACTTTTGATGATTTTACCGGTCAAGCTAAAACTTTGGCCAATCTTCATGTATTTGTTCAGGCAGCAAAACAACGTAAAGAGGCATTAGACCATGTTTTATTGCATGGCCCTCCCGGTTTAGGTAAAACTACTTTAGCCCATATTATAGCAAATGAATTAGGAGCTAGCATTAAAACAACCAGTGGACCGGTTTTAGAAAAGCCAGGAGATTTGGCTGGATTGTTAACTAATCTGGAATTTGGAGATGTTTTATTTATTGATGAAATCCATCGATTAAGCGCTGTTGTTGAGGAATTTTTATACTCAGCTATGGAAGATTATCGAATAGATATAATGATTGATAGTGGTCCAAATGCCCGAAGTATTCAAATTGAAGTAGCACCATTTACTTTAATTGGAGCAACAACTCGTTCAGGTTTATTAACAGCTCCTTTAAGAGCTCGATTTGGAATAAATGCTCGTTTAGAATATTACGACAAAGCATTAATGAAAACCATTATTGGAAGATCGGCCGATATTCTAAATTCATTAATAGATGAAGAAGCTGCATTTGAAATAGCTAGACGAAGCAGAGGAACTCCAAGAATTGGGAATGCACTTTTAAGAAGAACCCGTGATTTTGCCCAAATAAAAGGAGATGGAACAATTAATTTAGATTTAGCTCAATTTGCCTTAGATGCCTTAAATGTTGATGAAGAAGGTTTAGATGAAATGGATACAAGAATTCTAAGAACAATTATAGATAAATTCAAAGGTGGACCAGTAGGCTTAACAACAATTGCTACTGCTATTGGAGAAGATTCAGGAACGATTGAAGAAGTTTATGAACCATATTTAATTCAAGAAGGTTTTATGACAAGAACGCCAAGAGGAAGAGAAGTTACCGATAAAGCTTACAAACATCTTGGAATGGGACCAAGTTATAAAAACAAGCTCTTTTAATAATTAGCTCGAAAATTATACATTTCAAATTATTTTAATAATTCAATAATGACTGAAGCTTTCAAAGCTTTTGCAAAATTTGGTAACAGATTTAAAAGCCTTTTTAAAATATCAAAATATCCCAATAGCGTATATCATGAAATTGAAAAGGTAAATACACAAAAGATTGCTTATTTAAGCATTCCTCTTGCGTTAATACATCTACATCATATTTATACATTCAGACCACAAAACGAACTGGTTAGTGAAAACATTTTCTTTTGGAAACAAGGCATATTTTACTCTCATTCAATTGGTTTGATTGCAACTTTAGTTTTTGGATTATCTGCTTATATTTTAATTAAAAAGAAAAAATATGATAGCATTTATGCAAAAACCTTACATCATTCATCAATATTATTCTACCTCATTTTTGCTATTGTAATTGTAGGAATCGATCAAAGAATTTCAGCGAACAATAGTCCATTTTTACTTGTAAGTATTGCTATCCCGGCTATTTCTTTGGTGTGGCCAATATCTTCACTTATTTACAATTTTATTGCTTACCTGTTTTATTACTATACACTAGGTTTACTTCAAAACGACCCAGATTTATTATTATCTTTAAGAGTTAATGGGATAACATTTTCAACGATTGGCGCGATGGTAAATTTTTTATTTTGGAATAGAACTTGTGAGAATATTTATCAAAAAGAACTAATTCAAAATCAAAAATTAGAACTTGAAAAAGCTAATGAAACCAAAGACAAATTTTTCTCAATTATTGCGCATGACTTAAAAGGTCCAATTGGTAATATTAATAATGGACTAGATATTTTAGAAGAAGATGAATTAGATGAGGATAATAAAAAAGAGCTTTTAAAACATGTAAAAAACTCTGCCAAAAGCACCTATGACCTATTAGATAATCTTTTAAACTGGGCATTGATTCAAAAGGGACAATTGGTTTTACATCCTAAAAACTGTAAGTTAAATCAAATAATACTCGAGTGTATTCAATTATTAAACGGATTAGCCAAGCAAAAGAAAATTGAAATCAAATACATATTTATTCAAGAAGTTGAAATTTTTGTTGATGAAAGTACAATCAAAACTATTTGTAGAAATTTATTATCTAATGCAATTAAATACAGCCCTGTTAATGGCATAATAAATATTAACTTAGAACATAAAACAAATTTTTCTGAATTGATTATTAAAGACAATGGAGTTGGAATGGAGCCTGAAAAAATTCAAACTCTATTTGTGGTTGGAATGAATAAAAGTTTGCCCGGAACTTCTGGTGAAAAAGGCACTGGTTTGGGTTTAATTTTATGTAAAGAATTTGCAGAAAAAAATAATGGATATTTGACTGTCAAAAGTGAATTGGGGAAAGGAAGCCAATTTACAGTAGGCCTTCCAAATAAACTTAATATATAAGTTCCTTTTTAACAATTGAAATAAATCTTGTTTTTGAAATATAATGATCGGCCAGTAATTTACCATTGTATAACAAAGAAAAGGTTCCAAATCCTGATGGGCCATTTTGTGCTTCCAAATAATCTATTTTAGTTACTTCTAATTTAATTCCAATTTCATTCGCATATGCCATTAAATCTCTTGCCGATTTATCATGCCAAGGACATTGATCAGAATACAGCAAATGCCAATTAGGATAATCTTTTTGTTTAGCTATAAAATCTAAAATTTTTGCTTCTGATTTTGCCTCATTAAAGTATTTCACATTCAAATCAAACCTATCTTTACTTTCAATATGGGTAAAGCCATTTTTTTGAAATATATTAGAATTTGCCATCCAGGGTCCATTAGAACTCAACACACATATGCCTTTCTTTTTTGAAGCCCTTGAGTAATCTTCAACTGCTTTTATTAATTCTGATGCAATATTCTGCCCTCTAAATTCCTTAGAAAAAATAACCAAACATTGAATAAACATAAAATCTGTTGCATGAATTGGTCTCCATGCGAATTCAGCAGGAATTGCCTCTATAAATCCAATTTGTTTTGCATTTGAATCTTTTGCAATAAAAATGCGTAATCCTTTTTCATATTCAGATTGATACCAACTCAACTTTTGCTTATAACCAATAGACTTTTTGTCTTTAATACAAAAAATCCCTTCAATTTCAAGATTTTGAAGATCAACTTCAACTATTTTAACTTCCATAAGATTTTTAATTGACATAGAAATTTTGCAATAACCAAAAATTCAATAAATTTATACTTTAAACCCCTTATTATGAAATACTATTTCAAAGCATTTAACAACTTCAGCAATTTTAATGGAAGAGCTAGAAGGAAAGATTATTGGATGTACTTACTTTTTAATTTGATTTTTGGATTAGTAGCAATCATTTTAGATAATGTTTTTGGACTTGCTTTTGAAAGTATTGGTTATGGCGTTATCTACCTATTATATTCTTTGATAACTTTTATTCCAAGTTTATCTGTAACTGTTAGACGCCTTCATGATAAGAGCAAAAGTGGCTGGTACATATTATTAGCAATCATTCCAATTATAGGAGGTATTGTTTTATTATTCATATTGGCTGCTGATGGCGATCCTGGTGAAAATGAATATGGAATGAATCCAAAAGAGTTGCCAGAAGAAGACTTTTAAATTATAAAAGCCGAAAAGAAAGTTTCGGCTTTTTTTATGCCACAATGCTATAAAAGTTTAGATTTGCCGGAATTTAAAATGAAAAAATCAATCCAATTTATAATAAATCCCAAATCCGGAGGAAAATCTAAATCTAAAGTTCCAAGTATTATAGAAAATTATTTAGATAAAAATCTTTTTGATTGTGAAATTTCATTTACAAATTCAGAAAAAGAAACTTTAACATTAGCCGAATCATCTGTAAAAAACAAAACGGATGTTATTGTTGCGGTTGGTGGTGATGGCACTATCAACAATATTGCTAAATTTTTAAAAAACTCAAATAGTGTTTTGGGGATTATTCCTTTTGGTTCAGGTAATGGTTTTGCTAGAGAACTGAAATTATTTGGAAGCATTAAAAACAGCATTCAAATAATCAACAAACAAAACATAAAACAAGTTGATACAGGAATGGTTAATGAGCATTTCTTTTGCAATTTGGCAGGTGTAGGATTTGATGCTCATGTAGGTGGATTATTTGCTGAATCAACAACCAGAGGTTTTCAGACATATATTAAAATCACACTAAATGAATACAAAAAGTACCAACCTAAATTATACAAAATTAAATCTTCAAATAACGAAATAAAAAACGTTGAAGCCTTTATGATTTGTGTTTGTAACGGACCTCAATTTGGGAACAATGCGTTTGTTGCCCCGCAAGCAAAACTTGATGATGGAATTTTTGATGTTTCAATAGTAAAACCGTTTTCTATTTGGGAAACTCCTACCATTGCTATGACTTTATTTTCGAAAAGTGATAAAGCCCATTCATTTTTAGAAAGAATTAAATCCAATGAATTTACTATTCTAAGAGAGAATGATGACATGGTAAATATAGATGGAGAACCTATTAAAATGGGAAAAGAACTAAACTTCAGAATGTTCCCTAAATCTTTAAAAGTATTGGTTCCTTAATCTAGTTGAGTTTTGTTTCTTATCAACCTATTACAATATTCTTGTAAATAAGCCTTCATTTTATTCTCCATTTGAATTTGTTTCTCTGAAGTTGATTTCTCATTTAACAAATTCAATTTCATCAAAGAATCTTTTGATAAATCATAAAAAGCCAAAGTATTATTTCCATCAAAATGCAGTACAAAAGGATATTGAATCATTTGATAATACCCATCATGATATTGCACCGCAAAACTATCTTCTGGATAACTTCCATATCCAAACATCTTACCTTTAAATGAAACAGCTTCCAAAGCAATTGGCATAACATCACATTGAGAAACGGTTCTATCGATTAGTATATATTCAGGTTTATTGGGATTAAATACAAATAGAGGTATTTCAAATTTGCCTTGATTGGTTTGGTAATATTGCTTTTCATTTTCAGCAGCATGATCAGCCACAAAAACAAAAACTGAATTCTGATACCAAGCTTGATTTTTGATTTTTTCGAAAAACAATTGTAAAGAATAATCAACATATGAAATGCTTTCATGAATAGGTAAACTTCCTTTAGGAAATTTATTTTTAAACCTTTCAGGAATTGGGTAAGGATGATGAGATGATAGGGTAAAAATTCCAGAAAAGAATGGCTGCTGTTT
>JAIYDG010000034.1 GCA_027487625.1 Bacteroidota bacterium | reverse complement strand
GACCACTGTTCGCCAATACAAATTCAATGATCTTGATTTCACAGCAGAGGGTTCCACAATGTCAGCCTTCGTTACTTCGCCACAACAGCCTGTTCTTTACAGCACCACAGATCCCGTCGTTAAGATTAAATGTAGAAGCTACCGGTGCTTCAACTTCGTGGTAAGCCACCAGTATTTGTACCATCGCGAGAAAGGAGCTCCTTCCACATTAAATCTTTGCCATGAATGTCTCCACAAATACAAAGACCCTCCTTATCCTCCCGTGGTGCATCCAAAGCCTGTTCTCTCTTTCAAAGATGATTCAGCAGATGAAGAAGATCTTGCAGGACCTGATATTGAGAGTTTATCTCTCCGAGACGCGCTGACACACAAAGACACTGTCTGTTTCATCCCTCCTCCTTTTGGACGACACTATGATCAAAACGGGAAACGAAAGCTTCGATATGGGTTGTATCTCCCAGAGCAAAACATTAAAATAGCTTTCAAGATCCCCAATTGGGAGGACACCACGCCTGAGCTCATTCCCATTCTCGTGCCCCCTCCCATCAAAAATAATCCTTATCTCCGTGATGAGGACATATGCACGGATCTTTACTACGATGCGTCTAAGTATCTCTTCTTAAGCAGATGCGTGAAAAAGAAAGAATGTGTGCAAGTGGGTCCCAACTACAAATTAGTTTTCCGTTCTCAGTGTGCCCTGCACAGTGACATTAATCACTCGGAGGGGGAGTCTTGCCTCGACCAGACCTCTTCCCAACTCAGTGGATTGCTTCACCAAACTGAGTACTATAATCTCCAATACTATGGATGCTTCATCGAACCTCCTTCCTTATCCAATTATGAGCAACGAGAACTCAAAGGACAACCAGAAAGGGGTCAGGGTGGCCTGGATTATTACCACCCTCGCACAAGGATTAATTACAGAGGCATGCCTACAACCCGATCAGAACTTCGTCGTCTGGGGTATAGTGTGGATCTTTTGCCTGAGGCCCATAAGAGAACCAGGTTGTACCATGACACTCAAACATATGTTGCGGCCTTTCTCCGATTCCACACATTTTATGGAGGTCCTCCTTCTCTGCAAGTGCAATCTGCTCATCACTTTCCTCCGCACTCGTCGCGGTTTCCGCTCTACATCCCTTCAGTTAAGACCAAGTTTTATAGACCCTCCTACCAGATTGATCCTTCAAAAATGGATTCTGAAAGGCACGATCTTAGAAACCCTCGAAACGGAAAATATGAGGATTCAAATCAGAAGCCTCTTCCATCTTCATCTCAGCATTACTGGAACACCGATTTCCTTCTATATGTTCTTCCTCCTTGCCAAATCGATTATGACGAGAATGGACGTCGGAAGGACTCTTCTGGGCCATATGACCCTGCTTCAAACATCCAGGGAAGTTTCTCACCGCTTGAGCAAATTCTAGAAGAGATTTTAGATGATCAGCCCGTGATTGCTCTTCCCTCATACAAAACCAACATCAGCACTGACAGCGATTTGTACAGGGATCTTTCCAAATACCATCACATTTCGAGATGTGTCCAGAACAAAGTTTGCACGAGAATCAAGTCTATCAAAAACGGAACTGATTTCAAAATCACTCTACTGCCCTGCCGTCATGGTTTTCCCTATGACCAGAACCTCCACGCGTCATGGAAAGATGATCTGACAAAAGATACTCTTTTTGCAACAAATGAGACCCACAACCTGTCCATCTTCTCAATCATTTTGTACCCTCCTCTTCGTGAGCACTATACATCAGAGGGTTCTCGCATTCAAGGAGAATATCGAGGACTGGCTGAAGTCAATTACCCTCGATTACTGGTCTCCGACTTCAAAGATGATTTTGTGACTTCTGTCCCCGCTCATCTTCGCCAAACACAGCTAATGGCCGATCTCACCCAGTACGATAGTATGAGAGTTTTTCTACAAAACATCCTTGACACTGACATCCGAAAGCCCAACAGTCCCCCTCTTGTTCTTCTTCCCCCTGACCCTGACCATTACGACATCAAAGGAAACAAAATAATAGACAAAACACCTTATGTCCTCTTTGACATGATTTCTGATCAAGAAATAAATTCTCTTCACTCCATCGACCCTGAAGAATTCTTTTCGAGGCCTCGGCTTTCCCACTCAAAACGCCCCTTGGATAGCCACCACTTCGCATACATGTCGCCTTCACAACGGGGTCCTTTTCTTGACTCATCCAACATCAGTTTTCATCCGAACCGGAACAAGCATGATGACAAAAGCCTTTTTCAGCTTTTGATGACAGACCCAGGTGATACGTTACAAGTTGAGGATCTTCTTGTATGCGGGGTTGACAAAAACAATGAAAAAGAAGTCCGTCTTTCTAACGCAGAGAGTCTTCAATCATGCCTCAGTATTTTTGGATCTTTTATTCCACCACCCCTTCGATATACTTACAACGACAAGGGGGACAAAAAATCGGGGTTTTTGCCCTACTCCGGGCATCCCCAGATCAACTTCTGCTCCCTCAACGGACTTCAGCTTCACATAGTCAGTCATCAGCACTACTTCAGTGACACCCCTCCGCCTGAAGGATCCCAACTTGCAAAAGACATTGCTCATTTCCAAAACCAAAGGAACAAACTTCTCACCTTAGGGTGCGAACTGGATTCAACTCCCTTCCGTTTGGGTGTCACCATCCCTGCAGAAGGTGAGCCTGTCCAACCTGAAGGGCCCCTTCTACGGTTCATTGAAAATCTCCCTGAATGTCCATCCCTGATTCTTAGAAATCTCGAAGATATCCAATTCAACTCTGTGTCTTTAGGCACTTTGCACCCCGGTCATACCTTTACACCAGGGTATGCTGTTGATATTGAAAATCCAGAAGAAGCCAAATGGATCAGCCTCTCAAGACCATCTTTATACGTGACCGAACCCACAACCGTGGAGGAGAAAGAACAGCATCTTTACTCCGAGGCCAAAAGAAACCTCTCTATTTTTGGATCATATATTCCTCCCCCTGAGCAGGGCAATTACGCATGGGATGGGCAAAGAATCAGCACATATAAGATCACCATGGAAATCAACTATTTTTCTCTTCCTTGGTCTTACATCACTTTCAACTATTACACCCGTGAGGACCAAAACCCCAACATCCATCGCGGAGATCATTCATTCGCACACCTCCTTAAAGATCTGAAAGATTATAATAATTTTCTCCACTTCTTCCACACATTCGGAGTTCAGCTAACACCTCCTCCTTCATCCCCCGTTGACAGCAATGGGATCCGTCTTTGTGATTTCACACCCACTACCAAATCACACCCTGATTACAAGGCAGAACTCATTTTGAGGCCATTCGCAGACCTCATTCCCGGAGATGGGGTCAAGGAACTCCTCTATGATTCTGTTTTCAATCCCTTCGTGAAAGTGACCAAGAGACAACGCCTCAACCACATTCTAAGAAAAAGAAGACATCAGAACATACTCGCAAGAGAGGAGAGGTCTCGGCCCTGTCCAAGGAGATGCCAAGCTAGGAACACCCGCCAAAACAAGGGAAAACATCGCCCTCTCCTCCGGAAAAGAACAAAAATCACTGCTAATGATTACCATGTTCATTCCGTGGTTCGAATGGCTGAAGCACTTGAAAATTCTCCTATGCCCTACGAGGAGAGAAAATTAGACTTGTCTTTGGCCTTTATAGGATCCCCTCATCCCAATCAAACACGAAACATGACCACAGATGTTGACATCTTCAGGGGTGTGCCTTTGTATCCTGAGGAATATGCACCAACAAATGACAAAGAAAAAGCTTACGAGCAAGCGGAAATTGCCAAGATTCATCTTTCCATTTTTGGAGCTTTTGTCGTACCACCTAACAAAGAACACTACGATGACCGGAACCAGAGAACAACAATTACGCCTTATGAGCCTACTCTGCAGATCAACACTAAGGCATATACACGAGATTCAATGGGATCGGTTTTCAACTTCCCAGTTGAACTCGAGGATTCTCTGGATGAAAACAAAACACCTAGTCATTTCAGATCCGATTATCTCCTGTATAAAGAACATGTTCTTCAGCTCTTTAGAACAGGTTGCAAAATACAAGACCCCCAGACAACAATGAACATCTGTAGCAAAGGAGAGAGAGGAGGTGCTTTATGGTCCAGCATCAAAGCCACCGTTGTTCTTGCAACTCCCCGGCCTCAAATCTTTCGCCAGAATACTCATCGAAACCAGGAAGTAACTCGGGTTTCTTTACAAGCAGCTCCTGTAACAAAAGATACTCCTCATCCTAACCAACTCTCTTCCCACCGTAGGGTGCAGGCAATCAGCACAGGCAGCCTTTTTCTGGCACCTCCACTCACTCGGTTTGAGGACAGGAAACTGAAGACTTTCTACAGCCGGAGGGATATTTCTATTTTTGGAACCTATATGGTTCCTCCTACTCCTCAGAACATCAAACAATCCAGGAGCATTGATTTTGACTTCCCCCTTGAGATCAACAGAAAATGTCTTAGGGCTTGTGATTTTGAAACACCTTTATATCTCACAACGCAAGAAAGCCTTAAAAGTCTTCAAGCAAGTCCAGATAAAAGGAAAGACCTCAAAAATCGGATGGATGAGTATCTACGAGCAGCCATGTCCTTTGCTCTCAATGGAGCTGCAGTTAGCAACTACTCTTCTGAAGGAAGCGTTTTCATCTCCTGTCATTTAACGCCCTCGTGGATCAAAACACAACATCCTGAGCTTTACGCACCTTATGACACAACAGACTCGCTGAAATCATCCTCATGCCCTTCCTCATCGGACAGCGAATAACCCTTCCTGATGCCCCCTGGCATCCTCGGACCCGGAATCATCTTTCAAAACAAAACATTCAACTGCTCCTCTTCACAACAGGCAGCACTTTCATTTCCGGCCTCAGCATTGCATAACCTCGTATCGTTTCCCCTGGACGTGGCAGAAAGTAACAGACGCCTGGTAACATTAAAAAGAAAATTTAAACAAGTAATGCATGCTCTTGTTTAAGCCAAAAACAATTTATTTGTAGCAGGTGTTGGGTTTTTACAGTAGACTTTAAAATTCATTTCCAAGTAGATCTTAAAAGAATTCTAGTTCAGGGGTCTTGAAAATGTCACAATTTCTTTTTACACTCATATCTATTCTGGCTAATGCAGCAGCAAGCGACATCTGTACTAGCAGAGCTTCCTT
>JAIYDG010000082.1 GCA_027487625.1 Bacteroidota bacterium | reverse complement strand
ATTTACATATACAGAGGATCAACCTATTTGTTGTATTATCTTTTGGACTAAATTGAATCGACTTTAGATCGCCCCGACAAGCTCTTTGACCATGATGTCACATTCGCCAACCGTCATCGTGGGGCAACCTGGTAATCATTGACCTTTTTTCTTCCAACCAACACAGAAATTCAGATCTCATTCAAAGAAGCTTGAACCACTCTATTCAATTCGTCTATGCTCCATGTCGATGTTCATTTTCCTGTGGGTTTTCATCTGATTCTATTTTGTCATGTTTAGGAAGTGGAAAATCAGCATTTGTTGCATCTCTTTGGAGGAAAATGGAGATGACTTATTCAGACAAATGCTTCTGCTGGGCGCACTTTGTTGGTTGCTCAGAAGACAGCTATCATCTGGATAGGTATTCATAATTAACGATCCACATGCGACCAGAGTCATTGCTATATCTTTGTTCCTGTCATTTGGGCACCCTTGATTTCATTTCTGCCTCCTTTCTGGCCACAAATTGCAGCAGTCCACCTTTTTCTTTCATTCTTTCTTTCTTGATTCAAGAATACCAACGACCCTATGCTCACCTGTTTAGACTTCTTGCGAGAGCGAAAACTGATGTTGGCGGCATGCCGTTGCTCAAGAAACAGGAGTCGAAGGCGGATGTATCAGGTTTGGAACTTTTTGTCATGATTTTTATGAATGAGAATGATTTATTTATCCATACATGCGTGCTTCATTTCATCAAATTTTAACTGAATCGACGTATTTCCTATTGACTTTCTCCCTTCTCTAGGGCTGGATGTTGACCGAGTGTCTATCCATTCGCTTGATAGCCTCTTCAAAAAAATTGCGGCCAAGCAAAGGTCCGTTTAGTTTTCCTTATCCTTCTTCAATTTCCTCTCGCGTTCGCTATTCTTCGACGAGCAATTGAAATCAAACCTTTTTGATAGTTTTCTTTTTCAGCAACTATGTTTTTATGTTGTGCTAAATGATGTCCCTGTAGCACTGGTTGTGTGATTTTCATCGATGGTGTCAACAAACTGCGCAGCTTGGACCCATCCCTGAATCCATTCGATTTGAGTTGGATTCCGTCTACATTACCACCGAGAGTACACGTTGTGATTTCAACGGTCGCAGGGCATGAAACCCACAAAGTAAGAAGCTCAGCTCCTCAGCCACTCCACGCAAAGAACCAAATTGGCAAAATTACTACATATTAGCAAATCGCATATCCAATTATAACTACTCGTTCATCTCAAGTGTGGTCTCTTGTCTCAATTATTTTCCATCTATCTCTGCTGTTATTAAAACCCAGACTTACACCAACGTATATTGATCGGATTGGTTTCGAAGTATGTTCATCAATATTTGCTCGACGTAAATTCATGGAAACACTGACAAATAACATACACTTTAGATTCTAACTTACTTTAACATTTGTTACAGGTTTGTTCACAGAGAAATTGGCCGATGCATGAAATCCCGAAGTTGGAAAATGCTGACCGTGAAAAGATCCTATTGGACCATCTTGGTGGAATTTCGAAACGCTTCACATCCGCACAGATAAATACCATTGTGCAACGCGCCGAACCAGGTTTTTAAAAATGCACAAACACATTCATTTCCGAGAAGCATGCAATATGAGCAAATCCTATTCTTTAATTTACCTCATGTGATGCGTTATGAGCTCGGCTTGTCGGTCTCACAACTTACAACTAATATCAAGCATCGCTTCAGAAATGCCCTTGTACCTCAGCGCAATTAGCAAAGAAATTACCCGTGTTATCGATGCCGGAACGATTGACGAAAAGATTCTACCGTTGATCAACACAACCAACCTCCAGCAGCTTTATCTCCAAATCCTGTCTCGCCTCGAAAAAGACTATGGTCAGAAACCTTCTTTGTACATACTTTCAATTATGATTCCAAATTTTAAATTTTGAATATTTCATAAAATCTCTGTTTTCATCGTCCCCTTCATTTGGCAAACAAAACCAACAACATAAGAATTGAGTTATTTTCTAAAACGGCAGTTGTAGCGATCTCGGTTTAGTTTTCTTGTGGTCAGTCGTCTGATGTGACTTTTCCTTTCATATCTAGGCGCAACCATGGTGGAAAAGTGTCTCTCCGCACTCCAGCTTTCGAGAATCGGACTTTCTGAGATGGAAATTCAAGAATACAGCCTTGATGGAAATGCAGACAACCGAAATATCGATTGGTATGGGTTGCCCTTACGCTCCTTGTATTATTGCGTCATCATTAAAGCATTGTCCCATTTCAAATCTCTTAATACTTGTGACTAAATGAAACGAACTGACTTGATTCTTTTTATCTTTATATGAAACAGGTTCGGACTATTTTTCAACATCAAACACTTCTTGATCTCCCGAAAGAAAAGGTAATGTGATGTAATGTGGTTGGTTAATTTTCTTCGTTCTCAACTCATATGGCTGACATTTGCTCTCTATATCTTACACATTAAATGAATATGTGTGCTACTCTCATGTCATTCTTGTGGCATGCACGACTCAATTATGAATCATTTT
>JAIYDG010000484.1 GCA_027487625.1 Bacteroidota bacterium | reverse complement strand
CAGTGTCTGGTGATAATCCAAGGGAGGGTTAATCTTTCTCCCGACTGGACTCGCAAGGGGTTGTTTAACCAAAGGTGACGGGACCACCAATGGTCTATGTGGCCTGATGAAGGGGTTTGGTTTTGGACTTGAAGCCCCAGACTCTCGAGAGTGTTCAGAGTAGCCGTCATCACTGCTAAATGTCATGGTAGTTCTGGTTTCTGTGATTGTGTTGGAGTTTGACATAGAGATAGCGGGAACAGAGGCTAAGCTTGCAGGTGTCAATTTGTTACGTAATTTCATTCCCGGGGGAATCCGGATTAAACCCCAATTTTGGAAATCTTTTGGAACTTTGGTTGCGTCATTGGTGGCTTGGTTTTTCAAATCTTCTGGTTTTAAAGATTCTCCCATTAAATCTCGGATGTCAGGAGGAAGAAGTGAAAAAAGCTCCGAATAATTGTATGGTTTGAGATCCTGGCCATTGACTTGAAGAGTGCCTGCTGTTGATGAAAACAAAGGCCTTATTGTGAATTTTGATTTCTGAATCTCGACGACTTCATACAAATTCCGAGTGTATTTGATATTTTCTTTGTGTTGGTGATCTGCCCTGTTGATTTTTAAAACAAGGTCCCCTACTTGGATGCCTTCTTTTTCTTCAAAAAGTTTGTTTCTTTCATTTAATTCTTGCTGAAGCAATCTGTCATGTTCTGCAAGAATCCGTTGCCATTTGAGTTTGTAGTCATTTTTTGTTTGGGGGTCGAGTTCATCTTCAAGAGCAATGAGGGGCCCTATTTGTGGTTTTTGGCCATAGTGAAGACTGAAAGGAGTGATCACATCAGTGCCATTTTTAGTCATGTTCCGAATGTGAGGGTGATTAATCACAGAGAGAGGGCGGCTATTTATCATTTCAATGACTGTGCTGTACATTTCATATGGTGTTCGTCTTTTGAATGTTTCACGCACTAGTTGAAGAGTTTCTCTTAAAATTTTGTTCATCCTTTCTGTTTTGTTTCCTTTGCTGTTATAAGGTGTAATTGTTGTGATGTTACGAACACCTTTGGATTTGAGAAATTTGGCAACTTGTGTGTTGGCACAAAGTCCTGTTGCATTGTCAGAGACTATTTTGACAGGCGCCGGCATGATACTGAAGGTTTGTTTAAGGCATTCAATAGTTGTTTCTGCTTTGACGTCTGTGACAAGATGAGAGATCAAAAGGTTCGAATATAAGTCGACAATATTCAAAGCTCCCTCGTATCTCTTCCCTTTGACAAGAACTGATTCCTTTTTCCATATGACATGATCCATATGCCAAGTGTGATTGGGTTCAGATGGTATTGGGATGCGCCCCATAGGGATGTTTCGTTTGTTGGTTGGTCGGTGCAAACGACAAGCACGACAACCCAATGCAACTATTTTTGCAAAGCTAGTGATGGATCCTTTGACTTTGTAGGTGAGTGCAAAGAGTCTGGAAAGGGTGTTGATTCCGTAGTGCCCTCCCATAATATGGAGAATAGACATGATGATGAGTGTCATTTTGGAACTACAGACAATCCGAAGATTGCCTGGTGCATGGAAAGGAAGTCTTTTGTTCTTGCGAGTACAGAGAATAGTGTCATTAAGAAGACGATAAACTTTGACTAATTTTGCCTTGAGTTGTCCCCGAGGTGTTGTTTTGAGATGGAGAATGATACTATTCAGTTTAGGATCTTCATTCTGATGTTTGGATATGAAGGTTGGTGTAATTAGCACTCTGGAGGATACTGATGTCATTTTTCGGGGCACCTCTAGTGCTAAAATATCCACTTGATCAAATCCTTCTTCTTCTTCTGCTGGGATTCTGGCTGGTCTTTTGGTGTTTAATTGTCCTTTCTGGTTATGCTCTTTAGCTGATAGTTCAATGTGCTGAAGTTCAGAATGAACTTGCTCGTTTAAGGTGTCAAATCGGCTTCCCAGGGCTTTTTTGAGCAGGTGCAGCTGGCTCACATATGAATTTAGTCGCTTCTTCCGGACATTCATGCTTGTTTTATCCACAAATACAATCTTGTCTTTCATGGCTTTGATGATATCGGCGGTTGTTAGGACAAGATTTGGTGTTTTCTTCCATTCCTCAGGTATCTGAATGTATTCTCTTTCCAGATCAGGGTATCGAAGATGACGGTCTGAGAAAGCACATTTATAAGGAGGATGAAGTCGTGAGAGAGCATCAGCAAGGGGAAGATCAACCCCTGCAACATGGATAAGACTCCATTTAAACCCAAGGGAGTACAGGCGATGAGATATCCTGGCAAAACTAGTACTATCTGGGTTTTGGTAACAGCTTAAAAGGGTGATGAGACTTTTAAGATCTGTTTTGATAATGGCCTCCACACAGTTACTGAGATAATAAAAGTGCGTTTTGCATCCTATTAAAATGGCCATTGCTTCTCTTTCAAGTGAAGTGTGATGAAGGGATTCAGTGATTGAGAATCGTCGAGAACCATAACGAATAATCCTTCGTTTAGGAGGGGATCCAGGAGGTGCATCAGGGTCGGGGTACTCTTGGTAAATTACCGACCCAGTCCCTGTCAGAGAAGCATCAACTTCCATGTAGATTGGTTTGTCAAAATCAACTATGTAAAGTTTTTCAGCTTCTTTTATTGATTTTCTCAATTCTTCGAAAGCAAGCATTTGCTCATGGTTCAGTGTGAAAGATTGTTTGTCACTCTTTCCTTTAAGTGATTCAAATAAAAGTCCTGTTTTAAGATGGTAGCTGTCAACAAAATGAGCCATGTAACCAGCGACCCCAAGAAGAGATTGCATTTCTTTCTTGGTTGTGGGTGGTTTGAGAGAATCAAAATAACTTTTCCGTTCTGCAGGGATTTCAAGAGTTTCTCCATTCAAAACATGACCCAAAAAACTGACTTCTTTTTTGAAGAGTTTAAGTTTGGGTACGGATACAAGAAAATTTCCTTTCAACAGATCTCCAAATACTGACTCAAGGTCCTCAAGATGCCTTTCAGGTCCCTTACTACATATAAGTAGGTCATCAATGTGTTGGATAACACAAGCTCGTGATCGGGCACTGAGACATTTCTGGAGGCAAAGTGAGTAAAATCCGGGCAGGATGGCAAGCCCGTCAGGTGTTGATCGGAAGGCCCATACATGGAAGGGATATTTGGTAGAATCTGGTGTTCTGAAAGCACAGATTTGTCTGAGATGGAATGCGGCTGGCAAAGATCGGTAAGCCTTGGTCATGTCGGCCACCGTGAAGGTGTCACACCCGTAAACTCTTCCATACAAATGTTCAATACTTTTGACCATATGAGAGTCTTTGTTTTTGAGCATTGTCAGTGAGTTGACTGCACGGAGATCTAAACAAAGTCGAAACTTCCTATCTTCAAATGCAATGTGTTTATTTTCGCTGTTATGGTGAGTAAGAAGAATAGGAATGTTGTAAGGGCTGTCTACTTCAACTATTTCATTTTTGTCTAGCATCTCGTCAATCTTGTCGTCTAGAACTTTGGTCATCCTATCTGCAATAGGGTAGGGTTTGATGAAGATGGGCTTATCTGTTGAGAGTTGGATGTCAACTTCAACAGGTTTTCCGTCAATGTAAATGGGCCTACAATCTGTTTTCCGGCATGATAAGATGTTGGTGTATCGATCCATTAATTTTTCAACTTTTTGTTGGATGTGCACAGGGGCTTCAATATTTTTGACGTTGATAAAATCCCTCCAATTACCGGGAACAAAGGTATCAGGGATGCCAGGCGGGGGATTTCTTTCAATCAGTCGAATGGGTTCATCTGATAGTTTTTCAGGTGGTTTCCCAGCTTTGGCTTCACTTGCTGCTGCTTCTTCTTCAGTTTCATCATTTTCAAACCCAGGGTGAGTGTTCATGAATTTATATAAGTCCTCCTCATCCACTAATCCCAAAGGATCGAGAGGGATATCAAATTCGGCTTCATCTACAGCAGTAAAACTTGAAATTAAAGCAAGAGCCGGGTCTTTGAAGGTGTGTTTTATCTTTTTCTGAGTCATTGATGAAATGTTTCCTTTGAAAATTTCAAAACAACCTTCTGTTGTTAACAAATGTGTGGGTGTTGTACACAAATCGCAGGCACATGATGAGGCAAGTAAGATTACTTCTTCGCTTTCAACCTCTTT
>JAIYDG010000366.1 GCA_027487625.1 Bacteroidota bacterium | reverse complement strand
TACTGGTGCTGATGCAAGAAGAATAGGTAAGTTTGAACAAGCAAATAAAGGAACTATATTTTTAGATGAGATTGGTGAGCTGGATTTAAGTTTACAGTCTAAACTTTTACGTGTACTTCAAGAAAGAGAAGTTACTAGAGTTGGAGGAAATCAAACGCTTTCGATTGATGTTAGAGTAATTGTTGCTACACATAAAAATCTTGCACTAGAAGTTCAAGAGGGAAGATTCAGAGAGGATTTATATTATCGCTTATTGGGATTGCCTTTAGCTTTACCTGCATTAAGAGATAGAGGACATGACATCATACATATATCAAAATCTTTTATTGATGAGTATTGCAAAGAAAATAAGGTAAAGAAATTGATATTAAGTTCTGAAGCACAAAAGAAACTTTTGGATTATACCTATCCAGGAAACATAAGAGAACTAAAAGCAATAATTGAATTGGCTTGTGTAATGTGTGATGATGGGGTAATAGAAGGTAAAGACATTACCTACAATTCAGAAAAATCGGTTTCGAATTTTTTAAGTAAAGAAATGACGCTTGATGATTATAATAATTTAATCATAAAGAATTACCTTGAAAAATATGATGATAATGTAATTACAGTTGCCAAAAAACTGAATGTGGGTAAATCAACCATATACAGAATTATGAAAACTGAAGAATTCCAAAATATTTATAAAAGCAAATAATAAAACAAAACCTATATGAAAAAGACATTACTCGCCCTTGATGATGAAATCAGTATCCTTAAAATTCTGGATTTCTATTTTGGTAAAACCTACAATGTAGTTGCCAAACAAAATGGGAAAGAAGCTTTGGAATGGATGCAACAAGGTGTTATTCCTGATGTAATTGTTGCCGATATTAATATGCCAGAATTAAATGGAATTGAGTTTATTAAACAAATTCGTTCTAGCGGATTTTTTAAAGATATTCCTTTAATTATGCTTTCTGGTAATGAAGGAAGTGCTGAGAAAATTAAGTGTTTAAAATCTGGTGCTGATGACTATTTAATTAAGCCATTCAATCCGGAAGAGCTTGAAGCTAGAATTGATAATATTTTTCGCAGACTTAAAAAGGTTTAATCAATGGAGGCTTCCAATAACAAACCAAGAATTGCATTTATTTCAACTGATGCAGATTCAATTGTAGAGTTCTCTCATTTGTTTAAAGAGGAATTTGAAATTTATCATTTCGATAATATCTTTCAATTTATTCAGTGGACAAACAAGAATGAACCTGTCAAATTAATTGTTCCTCATTCTGATTTGTTAGGTGTAAATGGTATTACACTTAGAAAAAACTGTAAGAATGTTCCAAATACTGCCAATGTACCTTTTGTTTTAATTGTTGATAGAATCAATGATTCAAGCAGAAGTATTGCTTTACATGAGCAATTTGCCGATATTTTTGAACGTCCGGTAATTAAGGAAGAGTTTCTTACTAGAGCAAATTATTTAATCGAAAATCCACCAAGGTACCATAAGTCGATTTTGGATGCTAGAACTGAATTCCCTAAATACCACATGCCTTTTTCAAAAAGGTTGTTTGATATTATTGTAGCTTCAATTGCACTTATAGTATTATCTCCAATTTTATTACTGATTATTATTATCATCAGTCTGGAATCTAAAGGACCAGTATTTTATGCGGCTAAACGTGTTGGAACAGGTTATGTACTATTTGATTTCTACAAATTTAGATCGATGCGCCAGGGTGCAGATGCAATGTTGAAAAACCTTAAGCATTTGAACCAATATGCAAACGCTCCTGAGGAAAAATCAATTGAAGAGTATAAAACCTTTTTATGTGATGAGTGCAAACAAGCAAATACACCTTGCCGTAATAAATTATACATGGATGGTGATATGATTTGTGAAAAAGTATTTGCTGATGTAAAAAGAATTAAAGAAGGTTCGAAATTTATTAAAATCGAAAACGATCCACGTATCACCAAATTTGGTAAAATCCTTAGAAATACCAGTATGGATGAATTACCTCAGTTAATAAATGTATTAAAAGGTGATATGAGTATTGTAGGTAACAGACCTCTTCCTTTATATGAAGCTGAAAAATTAACTACAGACCATTTCTCTTTAAGATTTCTTGCTCCTGCAGGTATTACAGGTTTATGGCAAGTAACTAAAAGAGGTAAAGGCGGACCAATGAGTGAAGAAGAAAGAATGGAATTAGATAATGAATACGCTAAAAATTATTCATTATGGAATGATATCAAATTAATTTTGAGAACAATTCCAGCCCTGTTCCAAAAGGAAAATGTTTAAAATAACATTCATCAAATTATTCAATAACAAAAAAGGAGTTTCATTTGAAACTCCTTTTTTGTTATATTCAATTCAATATTAAACTTTTTCCCACTTACCGGTTTCTTTGTTATATTGTTTGATAACCCTTGCTGGATTTCCAACTGCAATTGAAAATGGAGGAATATCTTTAGTAACAACAGCGCCTGCTGCAACAACGCAATGTTTTCCAATTGTAACACCTGCAGTAACAACCGCATTTGCGCCAATCCAACTATCATCTTCAATAAAAATCGGAGCAGTACTTACCGGTTGTTTATGAATAGGTAAATGAATGTCTTCATATCCATGGTTCAATCCACTCATTACAATGTTTTGAGCTAGAATAACATTGTTGCCAACTGTAACTGGTCCAATAACTACATTCCCAATTCCAATTCTACTATTGTTCCCAATTATTACAGCACCAACACCATTGTTTATTGTTGAAAAATCTTCAATAGTGCTTCCTTCTCCTAAACTAAATGGGTTAAAAGGTAAAACATCAATTCTGGTTCTTCTTCTAATCACAGAATTTTTACCTCTTTTGTGGTAAAATGGATTTACAAAACATTTCACCCAAAGTCGTGGCCTTGCTTGACCGCTAGGTATAAGTAAATAATGAACAAATTTTTTGAGTGATTTATTCGATTTGATTGTTTCTGCTATTCCCATTTCTATTTATAAAGAAGGTTTAACTTTTTCAATGGAATCATAAATAGCTTTAACACTGTTTTCCCATGTATGAGTAGCAGCAAATGCCATTCTCGATTCAATTTTCTGAGGATTATTTTCTGCTAATGCTTTTTTAATTAGTGGAGCATAATCATCAGATGTTTGTGCAAGATAACAATGCTCAGCAAATATTTCCATTGCTTTAGTTGCTGTGGCTACAGTTGGTTTTCCCATAGCTAAATATTCATCAATTTTTCTTGGATAATTTCCAATTGTAACCTCATTTAGAATTTGAGGATTAATTGCTACATCAAATCCATTTAAATAATCAGCAAGCACATTTCCAGGTTTAGCTCCTAAAAAATGAACATTTGGAAGTTGATGTAAATCGGAGTTTTTAAAACCTTCATCTTCCGGTCCTATTAAAACAATATTCCAGGTAGGTTCTTTTTTTGCAATTTTTCTGATAATCTCTAAATCAAGTCTTAAAGTATATAAAGCACCTATATATCCAATGATAGGTTGCTTAAGATTTCTCATATCTTCAGGAATTTCTCTGTTTACTTGAGGATTGAATGCGCTAATATCACATCCTTGTCCAACATAAAAAGAGTTTTTATTGTGTTTTTGAGCAAGTGAAGCTAAATAAGTTGAGTTTGCACAAACCAAATCAACCTTCGACATAAACTCTGCTTCCAATAAGTGACCGTGTTTTTGCCAGTAAGGAACGCTCATCATATTATCACGTGTATAATAAATAGATAATGCTGGTTTTAACATTTCCTTTAAGTGATAACTTCGAAACATATCACTATCGGTAAAAATTATATAATCCTTAAAATTTAATTCATCAATTGCTTTCTTAATTTCACTTGAAAAACGCCTGTTATTTATTCGATTAAATAAGCGAAATAAAAATGTAAAAGGAAGCCAATTTATTGATTCTAAAAGTGAAGTAGGAGAGAGGGTCCAAAGGTTCTCTTTTACAAGCTCTAAATTAGGTTTTAATCCGTCTTTCATTTCTTGCCGAATTTTTACATGAGGCTTGTCTTTTTCCCTTTTTGCACTTGACCTGTCAAATGCATAATTAACATAAAGTACTCTATTTTGCTTCGATAGTTCCTCTGCAATGTTAATGCAATTGCTACCAATGGGTAGGTAAAATGGTTGCAGGCTTGTAATGATAATGTCGCGATTTCTCATGGGTTCCGAGTCTTTTTCAAGTTGATTCAAATAACCGATTTTTTTTTGAATTTTAGCAGTTTTAAAAAATTAGACACCATTATTCTAAGGGTTAATAACTGCTTTCATACAATATATGCTTCTGAACTTACTTTGTTGTAGCACAAAATAAATAATGTGCATGAACTATAAGCATGAAAAAACTAAGTCTATATTTACTCATTTTGTTCAGTCTTTTTGCGATGTCATTTCAGGCAAATGCACAAGATGACGAGTCTGTCTTTTTAGACCCAAAAGTTGATATTGAAGTATTACTACCAAGGTTTGATTCTTTGTATCAAATTGCTTTATCAAAAAATGAGAATTTAAAAGCTGAGGCTTCAGTGATGCGTTCAAATATGTGGACTGAAAATTATACCCGTTGGTTATGGGCTAATAATGTAAGTGTATTTTATAATTACTCTTTCGGTAGTTTACCATTTTTCGGTTATGCAGATCCAGTTCAACCTACACAATTAGTTTTAGTAACTCGTGGTTATAGAGCGGGTGTTAATATTCAACTTTCAGTGTTTGATGTTTTAGGTCATAGGGGAAGAGTGAATGAAATAAAAGAGAAAATTATTGCTTCAAAACACCATAAAGAAGCTGTTGCTCAAGAATTAAGAAGAAGTTTAGGTCAGTTTTATGCTGATATGGTTGGCTACAATAGATTATACAAAGCCAGAAACGAAGATTTATTAACTCAAACTGTAGCATGTGCTGTTGCAGAAAAAGAGTGGAGAGAAGGAACAATTCATATTTCTGAATACTCTCGTCAAAAAAATGTATTGGCTGATGCCGAATCAGCTTATCATGAAGCTTTCAGGTTTTATTATAGTTCGCTATTACAATTTGAGGCTTTGTTGGGTGTTCCATTGAAGAGTTTAGTTAAAAAGAAAAAAGGATAATAATGACATTTATACAGTTTTTAAGGATATTCAGCCGAAACCTAAAGTGGTTAATCTTCTTTCCATTGTTGGTTGCTGTATTGGTATATTTTCTTACCTCGAAAATGCCAAAAGAATACCAATCAGGTACAAGTGTTTATACCGGTTTTGCATCTGGTTATGGTATTACCAGTGGAGAGGAAGTTCAACGTGTGGATTATTTCGCTGTAAATAATGCATTCGATAACTTATTAGCGACTGTAAAAGCTCGCCAAACGCTAGAAGATGTTGCAATTAACTTGTTAGCTCAACATTTGTTATTGGAAATGCCTGATCCTTTGTATTTAAGTCCTGAAAGTTTTGAACGTTTAAAAAACGAAGTTGATGAACCTACAAGAGCCAAGTTAATTGTCCCTGGTAATTTCTCGGCAACCGTTGATCGTATTACTAAAGAAAAAAATAGCTCTACTGATAATGTTGTTGTAAAATTATTATCTGACCCAAAAGGTCATTATAGTTTACAAACTTTATTCAATAATTTAACTGCAGAACGTAAATCAACTTCCGATTTCCTTGATATCTCATTCAAATCAAGTGATCCTGGTGTATGTTTAAATACTGTGAAATTTGTTTCATTGGTTTTTATCGAAAAATATAAATTCCTTAAAACTTCTGAAACTGTAAATGTTGTAAAATGGTTTGAAGCCAGATTAAAAGATGCAGCTGCTGAATTGAATAATTCGGAAAACAAATTGAAAGATTTTGGTATCCGTAATAAAATCATCAATTACTACGAACAAGCAAAAGCTGTTGCAATTGAAAATGAAACCAACGAAACTGAGTACTATAAAGAGTTGATGACATTTGAATCGCATAAAAAAGCGATTGCTCGTTTAGAAGACCAATTAGAGTCAAGAGAAATTTTGTTGAAGAATAACTCTGAATTAAATCGTCTTAGAAAACAATTAGCAGATGCTCATGAAGAATACGAACGTGCTAAATTGTATACCAATAGCGAAGAGAAAATTGCAAAATTGGCTGCTAAAGTTGATGCTTTAAAACAAGAATTAAAGGTTTGGGTACTTCAGTATTATAGTATCAATAATACCATGGAGTCGGTTCCTTCATCAGTTGTTTTGGAAAACTGGTTGAGAGAAGTTATTGGTGCCGATGCTTCTGAAGCTCGTTTGCAGGTTTATGTTGATAGAAGAAAAGAATTTGATAGAAAGTACAATGAATTCTCTCCTTTAAACATGCAAGTTGGTCGTCTTGAACGTGAAATCAGTGTTGCTGAAAAACAATACCTTGAAATCCTTCATGGTTTGCATTTAGCTAAATTACGTCAGCAAAATATTGAGATGTCTAATAACTTACAAGTTATGGATAGCCCAATATTCCCAACAAAACCGCTTCCTTCACGTAGATTATTATTAATCATTCTTTCATTCTTAGCATCATTCTTCTTGTTGTTGATTTATTTCATTGCAAAAGAATTATTAGATGGCTCAATTAAAAATACTACACGTGCAGAAGAATTAACTGGATTGAAAACATTCTCAGCATTACCAAACAGAGGTGGATTAAGTTCGCATTCAAATATTGGAAAAATTGAAAATACATTGTTGGATTACGGTGTGACCAATTTGAAAATTGAATTGGAAAATAGCCCAGAAAAAACTGCGAATTATTTGATAACCATCATAAGTTCCCGTGAAATGGAAGGTAAAACTTATGCTGCTCAAAAACTTGCAGAGAAATTATACAGCCTTGATTATTCAGTTTTATTCCTATCTAATGATGATGCTTTAGAGGATGCAGAAACTGAAGATAGAAGATTTAGAATGATGCGTTATGATATTACAAGCAAGTTCTTTAACGCCAAAACTGAAGAAAATTTACTTCCTGAATTATCTCGTGTTAGAAAAGATGCTTATAATTTTATAATAGTTGAAATTCCTGCTATTAGCGTAAATGCTTTGCCAAATCAATTAATTAAAAATAGTCGTTTGTCATTATTGGTTTTGGATGCTCGTAGAGGTTGGACAGCTTCTGATGATTATATCTTAAAATTATTCAGCAAAGCTTCTAGTTCTGATAACAAAATCATGACTTGGTTGAACCATGTTGAGGTTGAAAACTTAGAAAATTTAGTAGGTTCAATTCCAAAATCTTCAAAGCCAGTAAAAAAGGCATTGAAACATGAAGTTATTGAAGAAGCATAATCAGGGATTATAATATTAAATGCGTGCCATTACCCAAATCATTAAAAGTAAAAGCTTTTCCTCTTTGCTCGGGAATGGTATTGGTGCGCTTTTAGGTTTATTAACGTTTGCATTTTTAGCCAGATTTCTTGATAAGTCTACATTCGGTGCTTGGATTGTATTTTTAGCCGTTTACGGAATATTTGATACACTCCGCATTGGAATGGTTTTAAATGCATTGGTTAAGAACTTGGCTCAGGCAATTAATCCTTCTGAACAAGATCAGGTTATAGGTTCATCATTAGTGATTACCTCTATTATTACCGGACTTTATTTAGTTGTTAATTTAATCGGATACATTATTTGTGTAAGCTTTGATTTGCTTCCGGAATACCATTCTTTCTTTAAATGGTTTGTATTAATTTCACTTTTAACCTTACCACATAATTTCTCAACTTGGTTGTTGAATGCTAAACTCGAAATTATATCGATGAGTATTATTCGTATTTTAAACCAAATTGTTTTTATCGCTTATATCTGGTTTTTTATTAAAGCTAATCCTAGTATAGATCAGGTTTTTATTGGTTATGCAATTTCTAATTTAGTACCAAGTTTGCTTTGTGTTTTCTTAGGTTGGGCCGGTATTCAAAAGATTTTCTCTTATTCAAAAGAAATGATGAGTAAGATTTTTCATTTTGGAAAATACAGCATGGGTACTCTTATTGGCTCTAATTTATTAAGAAGTTCAGATACATTTATCATTAGTACAATGTTGGGTTCAGGTGGTGTTGCTACTTACAATGTTCCTACCAGAATGATTGAAATTATTGAAATGCCTTTAAGAAGTTTTGCCGTAACAGCACTTCCTCAATATGCAAAAATGTTCGCTGATGGAGCCACAACAGAATTAAAGGCAGTTTTTGAGAGAAGAACAGGATTGGTTTTCTATTTATTACTTCCGATTTCTGTTTTAAGTTTTCTTTTTGCAGATTGGATTGTACTTATTTTAGGTGGAAATAATTATGCAGATTCTGCTGTACTGCTAAGATTTTTCGCTACATACATGGCTATTCTTCCTTTAGATAAATTCTCAGGGGTTTTGTTGGATACTATTAATAAGCCCGAAATTAATTTTATTAAAGTGATGATTATGCTGGTTGTAAATATTGCTTCTGATTATTTAGGTATTTACCTGTTTGGTAACCTTGAATCAGTTGCTTTTGCTTCAACATTAACATTTTTATCTGGTATGTTATTTGGCTATTATCAATTGAACAAACATCTGGGCTTAAATTTTAAAAACATCCTTGTATTTGGCTGGGATGAATTTCTTCACTGGTCTTTTAAAGTTTTGAAAATAAATGGCAATAAGTAGACCAAATACCACAACTTTCTTTTCTCCTGAAGTCAATAACGTATTGATTGGAGCGATGATTCTAATGACTGGTATTACCATGTCGATTGTTTTGTCGATGGGTAATCTTGGAGTTGGAGCTTTAGTAGCTTTCTTGCCAGTAATTTTTGGTTTGATTGTTCTTATTATTAATAATCCTCTTTATGGATTGCTTTTCTATATTAACTACTCATTCTTCTTTACCGGATTAAATAGATACATTGTTGGAGCTCCCTTGGGTTTATCAATTGACGGGGTATTGTTTTTAACAACCTTATCAATGATTTTTAGGTTAACCAAAGACAATGTTAAACTATTGAATAATGGTATTTTATATACAACAATTCTCTGGTTTATCTACACATTATTAGAGATTACAAATCCAGATGCAAATAAAATAGGTTCATGGGTTTACGCAGTAAGGGGTATTTCATTGTATGCAGTTCAAACGGTTCCACTTACACTTCTTTTATTTACTAAAAAGGAGGATTTAAATGCATTCTTTAAGATTATTTTCGGATGGGGATTGTTCACCGCATTTTGGGGTTGGAAGCAAATTAATATTGGTGTTGATGCCTTTGAAAAAAACTGGCTTGATGTTGAAGGTAAATCTACACACATTCTTGGTGACCAGTTAAGGGCGTTCTCTTTATATTCAGATGCAGGACAGTTTGGAGTTACAATGGCTTACGTGGCATTCTTGTTTTTGATTATGGCTTTAGGTCCTTATACAACTCGCAAAAAGGTACTTTATGGTATCGGTTTTTTTGTTTGTTTGATTGGAATGGGTACCTCAGGTAGTCGTGGTCCTGTATTCGTAATTTTTGTAGGTATAATTTCATACCTGTTATTAGTTAAGAACTATAAAATTTTGTTTCCAGGTATCTTGACTATCCTTTTGGTATTTTCAATCTTAAAGTTCTCCTATATTGGTAATGCGAACTATCAGATTTATCGTGTGAGAACTGCTCTTGACCCTAAAGAAGCGTCATTGCTGGTTCGATTAGAGAATCAGGCTAAGTTGCGGAAATACTTAGAGACAAGGCCTTTTGGTTCAGGTATTGGTACTACCGACGTTTGGGCGAAAAGGTTTTACCCAGGTTCTTATTTAGCTAATTTACCTACAGATAGCTGGTTTGTAAAAATCTGGGCTGAAAATGGTGTTGTTGGATTGAGTATATATGCTTTTTCATTGGCTTTCGTAATTGTAATGGGTGTGGTAAATATCCGTAAATTGAGAAATCCGGATACACGTCAAAAAATGATTGCATTATATGGTGGATTTTTAGGAATTTTAGTTGCAAGTTTTGGTAATCCGGTATTCGGACAAGCGCCATTGGGTGCTTTGATGTATATCTCGATGACAATTCTATGTACGGCAACATTGTTCGATTATGATGTTGTTAATAAAAAGGGATTATTAAAGAATGCATAATGGAAAATCAACCAAAAATTACCATTATCACCGTTAATTATAATGGTTTAATTCACACAGAAGCTTTTTTGAATTCTCTTCGAAAAATTACCTATAAGAATATAGAAATTATAGTTGTAGATAATGCATCTCCTCAAGGTGTTGGTGCTTTGCAATCAGATTTTCCGGAAATTAAATTGATACTGAGTCCAGAAAATCTTGGTTTTGCTGGAGGTAATAATTTAGGCATTAAAGAAGGTACAGGGAAATATTTTTTTCTATTAAATAATGATACGGAAGTTGAACCTGATTTTATTGAGCCGTTGGTTGAATTAATGGAGTCAAATCCGCAAATAGGAATTTGTTCATCTAAATTAGTTTATTACTCACAACCCGATACATTACAATTTGCAGGAAGTACAGGAATAAACCCTTATACTGGAAGGGGTTTTGCTATTGGTCATGGTGAAAAAGATGATGCAAAATTTGATAAAAGCTACAAAACTTTACTTGCTCATGGTGCTGCAATGATGATAAGTAGAGCTGCCATTGAAAAGGTTGGAATGATGGCGGAATTGTTCTTTTTATATTATGAAGAAACAGATTTTTGTGAAAGAATAAAAAGAGGTGGATTCGAAATTTGGTATTGTGGAAAGTCAAAAGTTTACCACAAAGAGTCCATGTCGGTGGGAAAAGAAAGCCCAATGAAGGTGTATTATTTAACTAGAAATCGAATTATTTATACCAGAAGGAATACAAAAGGACTACAGAAACTGCTAGCACTCAGCTTTTTTTATAGCTTTTCATTTCCAAAGGGAATTTTTAAGTATCTTTTGAGAAAAGAGTTTAAATTGCTTGCATCCTTTTGGCAAGGTGCCATTTGGAATTTATACCATTTTCAAATCTATTCAAACACAGGTTTGATAATAAAGTAAGAAATTATGCCTATACTCATTGAAATACTACTTTGGATTCTGTTTGGTGTACTTGCACTAAATGTAAGTTATTTCCTCTTTTTTAGCATGGGTAGCTTAATCCCTAGAAAACCTAAATATGCTAAAGTAGAAAAGTATAATAATTTCCTTGTTATGATTCCGGCATACAAGGGTGATGAAGTTATTATTCACACAGTAGAAGAAAGCTTTAAACAGAATTATCCTCAAGAACATTATCGAATTTGTGTTATTGCAGATCAGCTTCAGCCTGAAACAATCAAAGAACTTAATACACATCCTGTTTCTGTAGTTGAAGTTAAATTCGAAAAAAGTACCAAATCAAAATCATTAAATGCTGCACTAGATGCAATGGAAGGTTCGGTTTTTGATTATGTTGTTTTGTTAGATATTGATAACATCATGGACCCTGAATTTTTACCTAAAATGAATGCGCTTTTACAACACAATGAAGTAGTAGTGCAAGGTCATAGAATGGCAAAGAATTTAGATACTCCTTTTGCAATTTTAGATGCTATCAGTGAAGAAATCAATAATAGTATTTTCAGAAAAGGCCATTATAAACTAGGACTTTCATCGGCTTTAATTGGTTCAGGAAAAGCAATGAGATATGATATTTTTAGAGATATCATGAGAAAGATTGATGCTGTTGGTGGATTCGATAAAGAAATGGAGATTTACTTAATTAGTTCAGGTATCAGAATTGGATACGACCATACCGCAATTGTTTTGGACGAAAAGGTACAATTACCAGAAGTTTTTCAAAACCAAAGAAGAAGATGGTTATCTGCTCAATTGGCTTACATGAAAAAATTTGCATTCAAAGGTATCATCAAAGGCATTTTTACATTTAAACCAGACTTACTTGATAAAAGTATCCAGTTGACTTTATTACCAAGAGCAATTACCATTGGAACTTTAGGGATTTTTGGAGCTTTGTATTTTGTTGGTTTTGAAATGGGAAAATACTTTTTGATGTTACTGGCTTTAAACATTTTAGCTATGTGGATTGCTTTGCCAAGAAGATTTTATCATCCAAAATATTTAAAGGCCATACTATATTTTCCAAGTGTTTTTATGTTGATGTTTATGAATTTCTTTAAGTTAAAAGGAGCCAATAAAACATTTATTCATACGCCTCATCAAGTAAACCAAGAAAAAAAGAAATAGACTGCTAAATGATTTATCAGGCTTTATATATAATTGAGTTAATTCTGCTTTGTTATCTGGGCTTTAATGTCTTGTATGTTTCTGTGTTTTCTATCGCAGGTTCATTCTATAAACGGACAGATTTTAGAGCTAATAAAGTAGAAAAGTACAATCGTTTTGTAATTCTGATTCCTGCTTTTAAAAGCGATGAGGTAATTCTAAACACAGTAGGTCATGCATTAAATCAAAATTATCCAACAGAAAAGTTTGATGTTATTGTAATTGCAGATTCCCTAAAACAATTAACAATTGGTGAACTTTTAGTTATGCCAATTAAACTTATTCCTGTTCAGTTTGAAGTTAGTACGAAAGCAAAATCATTAAATACAGCTTTAGGTTTATTACCTGATAATGCCTACGATTATTGTGTAGTTTTAGACGTAGATAATATCATGGAGCATGATTTTTTGAAAAAAATAAATGCTCGTTTACAAAATGATGAATTGGTAGTTCAAGGACATCGTACTGCAAAAAATTTAGATTCTGCTTTTGCCATTTTAGATGGAATCAGCGAAGAAATCAACAACCATATTTTTAGAAGAGGACATGTAGCTTTCGGATTGTCAAGTGCGCTTTCGGGTTCTGGGCAGTCAATTAATTATAAGTTTTTTAAAGAAGCAATGTTCAATATCCATTCTCCAGTTGAGGATAAGGAACTTGAGTTTTATCTGGTTAAAAACAATATTAAAGTTTTGTTCGAAGAAGATGCATTGGTTTTTGATGAGAAGGTTCAAAATTCTGCTGTCTTTATGAAACAAAGAAAAAGATGGGTGGCTTCTCAATTTTTCGATTTTAATTCAGTTCTTTTAGAAGGTATAGCTAATTTGGTATTACAAGGTAATTTCGACTTTTTCGATAAAGCTTTACAAAGAATATTAATGCCAAGGGTTCTTTTATTGGGCTTGTCGTTTTTTATGGCATTAACGGTAATCACTCCAATTTTTCATTTTGGACCTGTATTTTTTGCCATGTTTATATTGGTTGCATTTAGTTATTTAATTGCAATACCAAGTCACTTCTTTAATTCAAATACATTCTTTGCTGCTTTACGTGTTCCACAGGCGTTTCTATTAATGATACTGGCTATGTTCAGAAGTAAAGGAGCCGCAAAAGTGTTTAACCATACACAACATACCACCGTTGTAGGGGCAAAAATTGTTGGTTCTGCTCAGGATTATCAAGAAAATCAAAAGCAAATCAATCTTACTAAACAACAAGGTGAAATTTTAACTCTTAATAGCAATAGCAATGAGAATAGGAATTGAGGCGCAAAGAATCTTCAGAACTAAAAAGCATGGCATGGATATGGTTGCCCTTGAGTTAGTGAAACATCTACATGAGGTTGATCAAAAAAATGAATATGTTGTTTTTGTTAAAGAAGATGAAGACCATGCCTGTTTACCTTCTTTTCCAAATATAGAATTAAAGGTTTTACATTCTTCTCCGTATCCTGTTTGGGAGCAATGGTTATTACCCAAAGCAGCTAAAAAAGCAGGGGTTGAACTTTTGCATTGTACAAGTAATACCGCACCTGTTTTTCCTGGAATGCCGTTGGTTATTACTTTACATGATATTATTTATTTAGAAAAACTTCATGTTAAAGAGGGAACAACATATCAAAAGTTTGGTAACTTGTACCGACGTTGGAATGTTCCAAGTGTTGTAGATAAAGCTGAGATGATTATCACCGTTTATGAATTCGAAAAAAATAGAATATGTGATCATTTTGGTTATGAGAAAAATCGTGTTGAAGCAATTTACAATGGTGTAAGTCGCCATTTTAACAGAGTAGAAGATTCTCAAAAACTAGCTGAAGCTAAAAAGAAGTTTAATTTGCCTGATAAATTTATATTCTTTTTGGGTAATACTGATCCTAAAAAGAATGTTCATGGCGTTTTAAAAGCACTTAGTATTTTAAAACACAATGGCGAATTACCATGCAAATTACTCATGTTGGACATCAATAGAGATTACCTGGCAAGAGTTGCAAACGAAATTAATGATCCCGGAATTTTAGATGAAATTCAATTTACTGGGTATATTCCAAATGCAGATTTACCTGCAATTTATAGTCAGGCAAGTTTGTTTTTATATCCATCATTAAGAGAAAGTTTTGGAATACCAATGATTGAAGCTATGAGATGTGGAGTACCTGTTATCACCTCAATCACTTCTTGTATGCCAGAAGTAGCAGGAGGTGCAGCCTTGTTAACAGATCCTTTTCAACCGGAACATCTTGCTGCTTCAATTAGGGACTTATTCCATAATGAAACTAAAAAGAAAGAACTAGTAGCGCTTGGTTATGAGCGAAGTAAATTGTTTTCATGGGTTGAAAATGCCAGAAAAACAGTTGATATCTATCACCAAATATTGAATAAATAATTCAAAAAAAATCATCAAATTGCATTTATAAAAGCCCCCTGATAAAATTTTAAAAACATGGAAACTTCATACAGATCAGCAACCACCTACTCAGATATTGAAGATATCAAAAGGTTGGATTTCATTGTGAATTCAATTAAAGCAATGAATAATCCGGATGCCAAAATCCTGGATATCGGATGTGGTAATGGAAATATTAGTCTTGCTTTAGGTTCATTGGGTTACAATGTTACTGGAGTTGATATTGACCAAGCTTCAATTGATACGGCAAGTAGCAGAAACACTTATTCAAATGTAAAGTTTGAAGTTTTAGATGCAAATTCATTTGCTTTAAATGATGCTTTTGATGCAGTAGTTTGTTCTGAAGTTCTTGAACATCTTCATAAACCTTATGAATTACTTGAAAGTATTTACCGCATTTTAAAACCAGGTGGTGTTTTTGCTGCAACTGTTCCTAATGGTTATGGTCCTCGTGAAATGCTTATTACTAGACCTATGCAATGGTTAGGAAAACATAATTTAGATAAAGGAATTATTGCTTTCAAAAAACTTTTAGGGTATAGCGCAAAAACTTTGCAATCATCAAATGAAGATTTAACTCACGTTCAGTTTTTTAGTGTGGGTGGTTTTAATAGATTACTTAAAGGTGTAGGATTCAAAGCTCTTGAATACCAAAATGCCGATTTTCTTGAGAGAATTTTCCCATTTTCATTGCTTACCAGAAGAATTAAAGCTTTACAAAGTTTTGATTGTTGGTTAATTGATTTTTTACCTCGTCATTTTACATGTGGTTTTTATACTTCATGGACAAAACTAGGAAAACAATAGTATGAGTATTTTTGAATGTATTTTTTGGATCGGAATTGCAATTGTTTTTTATAGCTATATCGGCTATGGAATACTCTTGTATTTTCTTGTAAAATTGAAGAACATTTTTTCTTCTCCAAAACAATATGATTTAAAATACGAACCTACAGTTAGTTTAGTTGTTCCTTGTTTTAATGAAGCTGATTATATCGAAGAAAAAATTAAAAACAGTTTACTATTAGAATATCCTAAAGATAAATTGCAATTAATTTTTATTAGTGATGGTTCAAACGACGATACTGCATTAAGAGTTGCAAAGTATCCACAGGTTTTAGCGCTTCATGAAGATGCACGAAATGGAAAAGCCGCAGCTATGAATCGTGCGATGCAGTTTGTAACAGGTGAAATTGTTGTATTCTGTGATGCTAATACAGATATTAATCCTGAAGCAATCAGAGAAATGGTTAAACATTATGCTGATTCTGAAGTTGGTGCTGTTACCGGTGAAAAGCGAATTATTACTAAGGATAAAGAAAATGCAAGTGGTGCAGGTGAAGGTATTTATTGGAAGTATGAAAGCTTTTTAAAACAATTGGATTCTGATTTTTATACAATTGTTGGAGCAGCGGGTGAATTAATGAGTTATAGAAAATCTTTATACAAAGAATTACCTAAAGATTCTCTTTTAGATGACCTCATGCAAAGTATGCAAATAGCTCTTGAAGGATACAGAGTTATTTATGAAAAAAATGCCTATGCTGCCGAAACCGCTTCTGCTAATGTTGGAGAAGAATTAAAAAGAAAAATCCGCATTGCTGCAGGTGCTTGGCAAAGTATGAGTCGTTTACCTAAAGCATTCAACTTCTTTTCAAATTTTAAGGTAAGTTTCCTTTTTATATCACATAGGGTTTTAAGATGGACATTAGCTCCTTTATCATTACTGGTTTTATTGTTGGTTAATTTTCTTCTTATGATCAATATTGGTGGAATTTATACCCCAATTATGATAGCACAAATTTTGTTCTATTCTATGGCTTTGCTTGGTTGGTATTTAGCTAACAAACAAATAAAAGTCAAAATTCTTTTTGTACCCTATTACTTCTTTATTATGAATCTTTGCATGTATCTTGGTCTTGCAAGATTTATGAAAGGTAAACAAAGTGCCAATTGGGAAAGAGCGAAAAGAGCCTAGTTTTATAATTATTTCCTACGAATTAATAATAATTTTACAATAGCCAATTGATTTAGGTCAGTTGGCTATTTTGTTGTTTTTTAGTTGATTACGAAGCTTTTTTCTGTCTTATTGCAATTTAGATTTGGGCTATTGTATATTTAGTTGTAATAACAAAGTTTAGATTTTTGACTTCAATAATTTTTAGCTTATTTTTATAGGATTTATAAAATTTAAAAAACAATGATTAGCCTTGAGAAAATGAAAAAACTTATATTGACTGTAAGTTTTGTGATTTTGTTTTTAATTGATTCTGTAACAGGCCAGAATATTTTTTCTGGTGAACCGATTCAAGTAGTTGGCCAAATGAATTCATATTCAACTACTGCTGCTTCCAATTCAAGTTATAGAAGAATTTCTGTGGCAACAGGAACTCCTACAGATGGAAGGGGGCAATGGGTTAAAACTTATAATGTTCAATCAAGTAGTGGTGATTTTACCCCAAGAACAATGAGTGGTGGTTCAGGTAACGGGTTCTTGTTTATTTCAGGTCCTTCTTCAAATAGATTTCAAAACAAATGGGTTTTTTCAGGTACGTCTGTTGCTGCTTTAAACTCGATTAATAATGTTTCGGCATTTAATTCAGGAAATGATATGGGGCTCAATATGAGCAATGCTGGTAGATATACTTTTGTTTTCAACGATTGTGGTTATACTGCAACGAACGCAAAGTTTTATATTGCTTATACTCAAAATGCTCCTGTAACTGTTACAAGAAATTCTGTTACAGTAAATCCTGATAGAAGCGCAACGATTGCTATCTCTAGTTCTGATTCATTATCACCAACTGAAAATATTTATGTTAGATATTCTACAGGAGCAAATTTTGCATCTACAGGAACAAGTGCAATTGTTCAGGCAAGTCCAACAAATTCACCAACAAATACATCTTGGTCAGCTACTATTCCAACAACAGGCTCAGTTAGTAGTACTATCAAATATTATGTTTTTACTTCTACACTAAGTTTAACTACTTTAAATTCATTAATCGAATTAGAAAAATCCTTGGCTGTTATTAGAGTTGATGATAGTCTTGGTTTAAATTATCAATATACCTTTCCCTCAACATTTACTTCAGTTCAAAGTGGTAATTTCAGTGATGCTTCAACATGGGGTACTGCTTATGTAGCAGGTGGAAATTATATTATATCCAATGGACATACAGTAACTCTAGATGCAAATAGTTCTGTGAATACAATTCAAATCAATGCAGGTGGAACATTAGTTGGTGATAATGGTACAGCAAAAACGTTAACTATTTCCAATGGAGGTAGATTTAGTAATTCAGGAACCTATACATCAAGTTCATTTAGTACGATAAGTTTTGCTGGCTCAGGAAGTATTTCAGGTGCAAGTACATTTGGTAATGTAAGTATTTCAGGTGGAGTAGATTTTGGTACTGGTTCAAGTATCAATAATAACTTAACACTTCAACCAGGTTCATTCATCCAAACCAATGCTCC
>JAIYDG010000545.1 GCA_027487625.1 Bacteroidota bacterium | reverse complement strand
GCACCACACGACGCTTGCGTCGTGAAACCGTCGCGTCGTCGTGTCGTCGCGGTTATTAAAAATGATTGGGCGCAGCCCAATCCAAAATGGTTTGAAACTAGAACTGATCGGCTCCGCGGCCGTCCGGGGCTATTCAAAATTCAACCGCATTCGCGGTTCGTTCTTCTGAAAATTTGGCGTGACTCATGTTTTTATCGCCTCCTATTGATCCTCGTAAAAATTCTTGAGCAATTCCCGCAATTTCTGCCTTGCCCGCACCAAAAGCGACTCCACAGCTGGAATACTGATCTCCAAAACCTGCGCAATTTCAGCATAACTGAGTTGCTCGATTTTGGCCAGTACAAAGGCGCTTTGTTGATTTTCGGGCAACTGGGCAATGGCTTTGAACAAGGCGATGCTGGATTCCTGCTGTTCGAGCAACACTCCGGGATGAACAAAATCGGGTACATCCAGGGGCTTTTCTTCACGCTCCGTTTGCCGCCAGAGCGAGCGGGTAAAGCCGGAACGTTTTTGCGCCTTGCGGGCTTTGATCCGATCCAGGGCCTTGTTCACCGTGATGCGGTACAACCAAGTATACATGCTCGACTGCCCCCGGAAACTGCCGATGGCCTCGTACGCAGCCACGAACACATCCTGGGTCAACTCTTCGGCTTCTTCCCAATTTTGCAACAAAGACAAAGCGGTATTGAACACCCGATCCTTGTGGGTGTAAAAGTAGTCCTGGAAAGTACTGCTGCCTTCCTGCGGGCTAGGGGTATGTGCTTTGGCTTTGGTCAAAAATTGGTGTTTAGGGGTTAGACGAGAAGGTTCTAAAAAACCTGCGCGACCTGGTATTATTTTTTATTGAGAAAAGTAAAAACCTCGTCAACGCTGGGGTTGAAGCTGATGATTTTCCGGTTTTGGTCGATTAAGACCGTCAATGGAATAAAATAGAGGTGATATTTTTCTCCCAACACCTCACGATCTGTGTTTTCATCACCCACCCAAAATCCTTGTTGCCAGGGGTAATTTTTTTCATTGACATAAGCCTGCCAGTTATCTAATTCCATTTCAATCGAAATGCCCAGCAATTCTATTTTGCCCTGTAAAAGTTCAAACTTTGATCGTAAAGCTTCATTATTTACCCTACAAGGACCGCACCAACTTGCCCCAAAGAGGATCAACATTGGTTTGCCTTCAATTTCTAGCGTTGAATGCACTTTTTCTTGGATATCTAAAAAATTTAGCTCCTGCATGATTTTACCTGGCCACAACGCATCGATCAAAATTCGATAAACTGGCAGGTTCTCTTTCACGTCAGCTGGAACTGATTCGATGTATTCCAAGATTTTGGGTAGCTGCTTCCAACAATACTCCCCGCTGAACAAAGTACGCCTCATTAAGCCGAGACACTCAATTCCCAAGATTGGATCAACCCTAAACAAGGTGTCCAAATAGGTGAAAATTTCAAGAACAGCACTGTCTATTTCTGCATCAGTGTCCATTACATCTCTCGCATGGTTGGTTCCAATGGTTTTATTAAACAATAATTCGAGGTAATTTTTCTTTTTTAAATCCCCCTGAATATACTCTATTTTTTCCCCTTTCATGTCCCCGGTTATGCGTACGATATCAGTTGGATCTAAAATCAGGGACAAAGACCGGCCATGGCCATCTGTTCCTTTCCAGGTCAGGAAAAAAACCTTTTCGTACACACTGTTATCAATTGAAACGCTAAAAAAACCACGAGAGTCGAGGACCAGCGTATCCTTGCGTTGCCAACTACTTTTGAGGTAAATTGTGTTGGATTTGGCATTGGTAATCCGACCGCTGATGGTCAGCGCCCCCATCGATGCAGGAAAAAAAGCCAGTAGCCCCCATAAGAGCCAAGCCATCGGCATTAGGTAAGTGCGTTTTTTCATATTGAGCTAATTTTGATAAATGGCAATTCTATTTGTAATTGGACGACTTCCTTTTAAAAAACCAGCGCTCTTTAATTGATTCGTGTAAAAAATGTTAAGATTCTACCTCCAAACAACGTTTTGTCATTTCGCTCGCTCTATTCTTACATCCCCAAAAAGCTTCAAAATAAGCTTTCTCATTTTTTAAATACTGTAATATGCCCTCAAACTTACCCTTGTGCAGCAAAGTGCTTCGTGGGAGTGCTTTATTGCTCTTTTTATTGGCGTGCAAGCTGGGTAATGCCCAAAGTACTGCGGCCAAATTCACCATCAGCGGCTACATCTCTGATGCGCAGTCGGGTGAACGCCTCATCGGGGCCAGTGTTTTTGATGCCAAAAGCAAACAGGGAACCGTCAGCAATACCTACGGTTTTTACAGCCTGACCCTGCCTAGCGATTCGCTTGTATTGAGTTTTTCTTATGTCGGATACGGTACGCAGCAGCTCAGCATTTTGCTCCGGGAAAACCGTGAGTTGAACATCCAACTGGAAAACGCGGTACTTTTGGAAGAAGTCCAGATCATCGCCGAGCGCAGCGAACGCATCACCCAATCGAGCCGCATGGGTACCATTGATGTGCCAATCGAACAAATCAAACACGTGCCCGCGATGATGGGCGAGGTGGATGTGCTCAAAGCCCTGCAATTGTTGCCCGGAGTAGCCTCGGGAGGTGAAGGCCAAACCGGGATTTATGTGCGCGGCGGCGGGCCCGATCAAAACCTCATCCTCCTGGACGGAGTGCCCGTGTACAATGCCAATCACCTCTTTGGTTTTTTCTCGGTGTTCAATGCCGATGCCATCAAAGACGTGAGTTTGGTCAAAGGTGGTTTCCCGGCGCGGTACGGTGGCCGCTTGTCTTCGGTCATCGACATTAGCCTGAAAGACGGGCATGAGAAAGAATGGCACGGGGCAGGTTCAATTGGTTTAATCGCCTCGAAGCTCACGCTGGAAGGCCCCATACAGAAAGGGAAATCCTCTATTTTAATCTCTGGTCGCCGAACTTACCTTGATGTTTTGGCGCAACCCATTGTCAAATCACGACTTCGCCGCGAGGGCCGAACTGGTGGTACCGGATACTATTTTTACGACCTCAACGCCAAAGCCAATTACCAACTCTCGCCCAAAGACCGCCTTTACTTGAGTTTTTATGGAGGTAAGGACAAATTTTACCAAAACACCCGCCAGGAAGAAGATGAGCGCAACGAAACATCGAGCAGTGGCCTGCTGTGGGGTAACCTGACCACCGCCTTACGCTGGAACCACGAGTGGAACAACAAACTTTTTTCCAATGTGCTGCTCACCCGCAGCCGTTACCGCCTCGACAATGAAAACGGGTACCAGGAAAACATCCAAACCAACAACCTGCGGGAAGAAGAATACTACAAGCTCAATTACCTTTCCGGCATTGACGACTGGGCCTTTAAAATTGATTTTGACTTCATTCCCCAGCCCCGGCATTACCTGAAGTTTGGTGCTTCGGCCATCCACCATACCTTTTTTCCCGGTGATTTTCGCACCGAATACAAGCCCAGAACAGACAGTCTGGCCAACAAATTTGACTTCATTCAGCCAACGGTGCGGAGTTGGGAACTGGATGCCTACATCGAAGACGACTGGAAAATATCCGATCGTTTGCGCATGAATGTTGGACTGCACGCCACTGCCTTTCCGGTAGGCGGGCAAGTGTACAGTTCGCTGCAGCCCCGCCTCAATCTGCGGTATTTGTTGGGCACCGAATGGGCCATCAAAGGGGCCTATACTCAAATGCAACAGTTCATTCATTTGTTGACGAATGAAACGATTGGATTGCCCACCGATTTGTGGTTGCCGACCACGGCAAAAATCAAACCGCAAAAATCCTGGCAAACTGCCCTCGGGGTAGCTCGCGAACTGGGGAAAAAATGGGAGTTGAGCGTAGAGGCCTACTACAAAAAAATGGACAACATCATCGCCTACAAAGAAGGCAGCAGTTTGCTGGATTTTAGCAATTGGGAGGAGCGCATCACGCAGGGGCAGGGAGAGGCTTATGGCGCAGAGTTTTTTTTACAAAAGAAAACGGGGCGTTTCACTGGCTGGTTGGGCTATACCCTTTCCTGGGCCTGGAGGCAATTGGACGAGGTGAATTTGGGTCGGAAGTATCCGTTCCGCTACGACCGCCGCCATGACATCGAATTAACCGGAACTTACGAGTTCAGCCCCAAGACCCGTTTTTCAGCAACCTGGGTATACGGAACAGGCAATGCCGTCACTTTTGGCACTTCCCGATATGCCAGGATTGACCCACAGGTGACTTCAGCCAATTTGCCACCCTGGTCTTTTTACCGCTCAGAATTATACGTGCCGGAGCGCAACAATTTCCGGTATCCGGCCTATCACCGACTTGACGTTGGTTTTGATTTCACCAAAGAAAAAAAGCACCACACCCGAACCTGGTCCATCGGTGCCTACAATGCCTACAATCGCGCCAATGCTTTTTATTTGTTTTTAGACCGCAGTACCACTTATTACGGAGAAACGGGTAAAAGAGTGCAGACTACCGAATTAAAGCAGATCGCCTTGTTTCCAATTGTGCCTTATGTAACCTATGGTTTCAAATTTTAAAACCAAGCCCATGTCTAATTCAAGCTTATTTTGCAGTTTGTGCCTGCTTTTTAGCCTGGTTTCCTGCGCTGATTTTTTTGAACAGGAGTTGGTCATACCCCAACCTGAATTCGATAAACTATTGGCGATTTACACCTTCATCTCGAACGAGGACGACACCTTGCTCATCCCGGTCAGCCGCAATTTTGGCATTTTAGAAAACAATCCAGATAGTTTGTATTCAGTGCTCGATGCCAAAGTAGAATGGATTGAGGATGGCCAGGCCCCGCTGGTTTTACCGCTCAATGCTGCGTATACTCCGGTAACCAATTTTTGGTCGCTGAGCCAGCCCCTCAAGGCCAAAACGGGATATACCATTCGGGTAAGCCACCCGGATTATCCTACCCTTAGCGCCCGGCAGGTGATGCCTGGGCTGGTGCCTTTGGATTCAGCAGTATACGATCCTGATGGGCCGATTAATTCGGAAGGCATTCGCCAGCAACAGGTGCGTTTTTCCTTCAAAGACCCAGCAGACGAAGTGAATTATTACGAATTCAATCTGCGGACGACTTACCTGGACAGGTTTAGCCGAGGCGTAGATCCTGTGACTAAAAAACCCCTTTATGATACCGTGTATCGAAAAGGCGACATTTTCTTGAATGGTGCCACTGAACCTACGGCGAAGCCAGGGCCGCTGACTATTTTGGTTTCTGATCAAGCTTTTAATGGCAGAGCAGTGACCATCGGAATCAATTTTGGGGCCTGGCAAACGGTAGACGACATTGAAGCCATCATGCGCAACATCAGTTACGAAAATTACTTGTACAAGGTATCCCGCCGCAAGTTTGACGATGCGAGTAGTGATCCCTTCGTTGATCCCGTGATCTTGTATTCTAATGTGCAAAATGGGATTGGTGTGTTTGGATTACAAACGGAGCAGCGTAAGGTGGTTAAGTAGCTTATGTCTACTCACCACAACTTCCACCCCAACACCAACGCCACCTTCGACAAATCAGACTCCAAAAACGGATACAACCTCAACAAATCCTTCTTTTCGTACCAGCGCAATTCGGCGCTGAATTTTTTGT
>JAIYDG010000518.1 GCA_027487625.1 Bacteroidota bacterium | reverse complement strand
TGGGTTTTGTTGTTGGGTTGTTTGGTTATTGGGTTTTTGTTTTTGAGTTTTTTTTTGAAAAGTTATGAGTTTTGAAAGTGGTTTGACTGGTTTTTAGGTGGTTGTTTATTTTTTTCGGTCGATAGGTGAAGGGGGTGAGGTGTTTGTTGGGAGGGTTGGTCTAGAGGAGGGTGTGAGACACGTTTTGGAAGAGGGTGTGTAGGGTTTGGCGTGAGAGGGTGAGAGTCGAGGTTGGCGTGGTGCTTGGAATCTTTTGGATTGGAAGGGACCTGTGGGAGAGACCTGCGGGTCGTCCGTCTCGGCCGCCGTCACGGACGACTCCGGGAGGGGTGGGTTCGGCGTGTCGGCTTCAAAATATTCTGTTGGTTTAATATGTTGTCAATTTATTTTGTTTCGAAAAAGGCTTTTTATAATAATTGTAACTAATTTTTATTTCAAAGAAAGAAACCAATTTTTCCCATATTACTTGGTTGAATGATAAAATTTTAATTTTTAGAATTCTACTAATTGTTAATTCTCAGAAAGAAAAAGCTTGTCGAAATAATAAAAAATGAGCTGGAAATCGGATGGAAATTAATTACTATAAAGGGTATATTTTATGATTAAAACGCGACCTAGCTTTTAATAAATGAGTCTAAACTAATTAATATTATCTTTATATTTGTAGTTTTAAATACAGTAGGAGTTTTAAAACCGAGTTTAATAAGAACACGGCGGATGGCACAGTTGGTAACGCGACCGGTCAACTCAGACTTGACAGAAGGTCGCGGGTTCGAATCCCGCTAAGGTCTCTCCTCTTTATATCAAATGAGGGTCCTTCAGATCTCTCCTCTTAGCATTTCCATTGCTAACGAGGGACCTGGCCACGGAAAAATGCTTTCCGGAGTCGTTGGGATTCGTCGCGGCTCGACAACCGCTGCCACTTCCGTCGTGTGCTTTTTGCTTTTCTAATTTACTTATTTAATTTTAAATGATAAAAGTACTCTAAATTTTTAGGAACATTTGAGGAATTGTTATGGGTAGTACTAATAATATAGAGCATTTTAGTTCACAAGGATTTTTTAATTTTTTTCATTATGTGTAAAAGCATATTAAAATAATATGAAATCTTTATGTGCTGGAAGCGTCCAATTCTGACTGGTTAAGTTGGTTTTGTTGCAGCGGACTGTATTTAAAATTTGAAAAGGAAAATTTGATTATATACTTCTAAACCAAAATGGTTTCGTCATTCACGTTTTGAAATGTATAGAGAGTTTAAGTGGAAATAAAGTAAAGTAGGGGGTGTCTGTCATTGGTGCTAATTATGTATTACGCTTTTGTTCATTTAACTTTTGTATTTGAGAGACATGCTGAGTTGCGCGACATCTATTGGTCTTGTTTGTGAAAATGTTAACCAGTTCCTTTGAAAACAAAATATTTTAAAAATACACTTTTTCTTTTCTTTTAGGTAAGTGACACAATTATTTTAAAAGTTGCTACTCTTTTGATGCAAAGATTATGTCGTGTAATTTTCATTATCGGAGGTAATATGTCGTACATTCTGACTTAACATCGTTTTAAATATTCTGCACTAAGAGGTAAGTTTATTCATCTTATTTGTTGTATTCTATTCCATTCCTGAAGTAAAAATTATGCTTTTAAATAACACTCAATATTATTGAGAGTGATACGTGAACAAGGGCATTATTCAAGAAAATTTAACAACATATAGTATTTATTCTTTAAGAAATAAGTGATTACGGAAAAACAATTTAAAGGCGTTTAAAGTCGTAAAATTGCGTGTGCGCGAGCATTTTTACAGTATTCAAGAATAAACTTGAACAAAGGTTATTCAAGTAAAACTTAAATTTAAATGATACTTTGAGCATAGGTAATATTCCATCATAATCTAAAATATGCGAATCAAAAAATAACAATAAACTTCATCTGTAATCTAAAAAACGCGAATTTTAAACAAATGTTTCTGGAAAAATATTCAAGAATAAACTTGATTGTTGGCCGTTGTGACATTCTTGAGTAATCTAAAAACCGCGCGAATAGACTTGTCTCACTTTTTAGGGTAGGATGACCTTGGAGACTAAACTGAAAACCGCGAACGGTTATCGTGCGAGAATAAACTTGTCTCACTTTTTAGGGTAGCATGACCTTGGAAACTAAACTGAAAACCGCGAACGGTTATCGTGCGAGAATAAACTTGCATTACTTTTTTGGGTAGGATGACTAATTTAAAAATCTCGAATTTTAAACAAAAAATTCAAGTTCAAACCTGAATGGTTGCGCAACGTTATGGCACTCTAGAATAGTCAAAAAACCGCGAATTTAAAATGCTAAAAAAGTTCAAGAATAAACTTGAATGTCACTATTGGTTGCGCAAAGTTCTAGAGAAATCGAAAACGCGGAAATGGGGTGCGGTTTTTTATTTTGGGCCTGCCACAACGACGTTACAGTGACGCGAGGGTGGAAAAAGTGGCTGCGCAAAGTTCTAGAGAAATCGAAAACGCGGAAATGGGGTGCGGTTTTTTGGGCCTGCCACAACGACGTTACAGCAACGCTAGGTGGAAAAAGTTGTAATGGTAAAGTTTGCTGCAGAGAGTTTTCATACTCGCGGGGGGGGGCAAAAGAGTAACACCTCGTCAAAACTTGTGAAACTTGAAAAAAACATTTCCAAGTATTCTCTCCTCCAAGTAGGAAAATAGAAAAAGTCCA
>JAIYDG010000115.1 GCA_027487625.1 Bacteroidota bacterium | reverse complement strand
ATTGACATCGCACATCCCCTGTCAGATCGGACTTCATATGTTCATGGAGATCCGGACATGTTTGAGGAAAGAGGCCCATTTGAGAATGTTACTTTTAATTTAAATTCGTATGGCCTTGAATGCCTTGCTGTGGAGATAGTCACAAAACTCATGTCAAGAGTTAGGACCATTTCTTAATTTTGAAAATAATGTGTGCAATTTTTGAAAATTATTTTGTTTTCTATCCGAATCATGAAAAAGAATTTAATAAAAGTTTCTGATTTCGTTTTTAGTTTTAATTTGGGCTCATCATGGCAAGTACATCTCTAATAGGCCAATGGGGCCTTCCTCATGGGAAATGCCGATCAAGTCAAACTCAGGGGTATCCGGAAATGTTTCAAACACTGGTGGATTGGCAAGGCATCGAATCCCACAGTGGAATGGTTTATCTCAATGCCTCAGACCTAACTGCAAGGTGCTATGTTAGGGTTGAAAATCGGATCAGGAAGTTCACGATCGGGGGGGACCCCGATCTCATGGACCCCAGACCCGACTCAACGCTCTGCAATCAATCGGCCTGTGAATGTATCAAAATTTGCTATGCTCAACCTAACTATTCTAAACTAAACTATCCTAATCCCAAGGGACCCCAGGGCAACTTATGTGTTTGTAATGTTGCTCGCAAATGCATGTCCCATTTCTCGTTTGAACCGATCCTCAATGCCCAAGGTGTTAGGAAAATCATCATTGTTAGATATGAAGCCCCCTGGTGCCACTGGACTCAGGTTCGAAGGCCAAACGCAAGGTTGTGCCTTCCTGCCAGGCCCATTAGCCCACCACCTTGTGAGGGGAGTCAAATCATTGGGAACGGGCACGAATTGTGGGACGGATCCATCGCAAGAGATCTTGCCAATGACCCGCTTGCTGTCTGTTTTTCCATGCAGTTTGCGGCTGTCAAAGAGGTTATGGATTATTTTAAGGCCCATAGCAACATGCCCACCCCAGCTCTAGGCAACTGTCAACTTGGGTTGACTGAATGTGAACTGAGTGCGTTCACCCGGGGAGCTATAAGTCATGTCAACTATGGGAGACAAATGGCCTTTAATGGTCAATATGGGTTGGCTTTTAGGTTCAATCCCTATGACCCAATGAAAAGGTGTTTCTTTTCCGCCTAGTTTTCATGCCTAGTTTGCTTGAAATTTTGGCAAAATCGGATCAATCAAATGTTTGTGCGCTTCATTAATATAATTTTGAGTTTTGTTATTTTCTTATCTGCTTATTATTTTTGTAATTTCGAAAAATAAAAAAATGTGCGCATTTCAATTTTGAATTTTTGTTTCTAAATTTCTTTGTTATTATAAAAAAAGGGTGGAGTTTTTCCAATTTGGAATAAAAAAGGACGCCAAGATGCTGTTACCTATTACCAGGCTGGGCTAGCAGGGTGGTGAGGCCATCTCCTCCTATTTTATTAATTTCCTAATTTTCACTGGATCCAGAGATAGAAAAAATAGAAAAGAGCGTTACCGCCCCCCCCCCCATATTAAATTTTTAATCTCTTGTTTTGAGATATAAAACAAATTGGTTTCTAAATTCCATCTTTATTCTATTGATCCACTTGTCATTGGAAATAGATAAAATTCTACTTTTTATCCTATCTTACTTAAAAATGTTTCAACTAGAGAAAAAGACCGCATTTATCATCTTCAGCATGGCCTTTACGGGTTTAGTCATTCCTTCAATAGTGGCTGGTGCTCTATTTGGCCTTGCGGTTGAAGACCTTTCACTTCCAACTACGCCCACCATGGAGGAGACCAAGTTTATCGGGGTGGACCCCCTGGATGTTTTCAACAACCGCTCACTTATTGGAAAGGCCGTTCAAATCATCAAGATCGCAACCCGCATTGACGCCGCTGAAGAGCCTGGAAGGATCCTACCTGTTATCGTTGACTATGAGCTTTATGTTCGCAATCGACTTGTCAAGCTTATGGAAGTTCTGAAGGCCCTTGAAACTGGCCTTGAGGAGCCTTTGTCTCATTTTGGACTTCAATTTCGTGCTTTTAATGAATCTTTAATTCCTATTTAGTATTATAAAAGTGTTTTTCTACCTTTTAATAAGAATAATAAAAATGTCAACCACTCCAATTGTTTTCCTGATTTTTAGTTTTAGAGTGTCATTCTTTTTAGAATTTCCATTTTCAATTCATTTTTAGATTTTAGTTATTTAGACTTTGTGAGCCGCTTCTAGGGTGGGCTCAATCCTATAATTTCAAAAACGAACTTTACAAGGTTATCACGTTATCTTAGATCTCTACCATGGAGATGCAAGGGTGACACCATGGATGTCTCTTTTTTAGATGTTATTTGCAAGAAATAAGTTTCAAGTGTAGTTTTCTCATTACAAGAAGATTACCTTATTTTCATTTCTCATTATCCACTATAATTTTGAGTTCATTTTCGTTGTTATAGGATTGGTTCCCTTTCAATCTGCATCATTTGTGCGTTTTACTACCCCCTCCTATCTTTCAAAATAGAATCTTGATCCTATTTTTATTCAATTTTCTTTCCAACTCGGCTCTTAATATCAGATGTTAATCAAATGTGTCAATGAGTTAAAAAGAGGTGTGGTAGTAAGGTTTCACCTAAGGATCCACGCATCTTATTTCCTGTAAATTATTCTTTATAAAATGCTGTTTTCTTTTTATTGATTTTAGTTTCAGCTTGACCTTCGTAGCATCCTGTTATTTTGGATCAAAATGTACACCATCAATTCGGCCAGAAAGAAGTTTGCGCAATTCTCTGTCTACAGTGTGGATGGAAAAAAGGTTACACTAAAGCCTCATCTACGAGTGGACATCGCAAGCCGTGTCTCTCTTTTTCTTGACCAAGTGGGCCATCATGTAATGTCAACCAAGGCCGAGGAAGTCCTAAAACTTCACACCAAGGTGTATCTCCTAAGGTATGAAGATTCAGTGATCAGAGAAAGTCTTCTGAAGAAATGGGAGCGCAAACACCTCAACTGTGGTGTATGTGTCAGCAAAAGAGAGGCCTTTAGATCTCTTCGCTCAGTTCCTGATGACCTTGGACTTGATCGGCTCTTTGGAGACACCTGGAGGCACAGCCTGGAGGTGATCAGCCCTCACCGTAGCAAAGTGGTGGACAATCTCTTTTACATGCACCTCATGGATCTGCGTCACGTGGATCTTGAAGACCCCCCTGCGGTGGAGACAGTCATCAAACAGCTTCAAGATGCCTTGTTTGAGGCAGTAAATGCTGTTCAAAGTGAAAACTTCCTCTGGGCGGATCATCGCAGAGTCTTAAATGACTTCTTGGCTAAACATGACAAAGAGATGGCCTCCATGGCGACCTGGATCGACAAGTCCGCATTCTACCACAAAAAGGCCATGCTTTTGTTAAAGCAATTTCAAGATTTGCGAGAGAAGTTCTCATTTTTACAAATCAGATTTGAAAGGGCCACTCTCCGCTACAACATCAAGGATCCTGATGCTTCGTTCATCCTCTGCAAAAGGCCTTTCAATTGTGACGGCTATGGAGATTGTTGTGGCTCAGAATGGGACCGGCCTGTGGACAAGGGCTGTGTCATCTGCACCTACCCTGACTGCATGCAATGCATGGACATCAGACATCGATATTGAATTCCTACTCTTAATTGTTATCTTGAACTCGGATCCGATAAAAAAACGGATCCTCTTTTTGTGTATAAATACTTCTTGTTTGTAAAAATTAATTTAGTTACTCGTGGATCTTCAATAAATCTAGATCAAAAAGGATTTTAAATTTTCATTACTTTTTCTTTTGTTTGATAAAATCATGGAGTTTGAATTTGAGGATGGTACACAGTTCCATGTTTCAACAATTTCTCGTGAAGCTCTCCAAAGGTTGATGAACTCTCTATCATCTGGATGTGAGATCAAAGAGGAGCTAGTGGCTACAATCCATCGTCGCATCTATGAATGCGACCAAATCCTATCCAATTATAAT
>JAIYDG010000139.1 GCA_027487625.1 Bacteroidota bacterium | reverse complement strand
CTTCCTGCTTGAATTCACATCCACTCTCAATAGGTAACGATTATATATATTTTTTCTTGACAATTTCTTACCTTTGAAAGAAGCCAATGTCGAACTCGAACACATCCACCATGGACTGAACTCCTACCTCGAGAGCAAACGCCTGTCATTCCCTCGCTTCTTTTTCTTGTCTAACGACGAACTCTTGGAAATTCTGTAAGTTTTTACATTCCTGATGACTTTTTACCCCATTTTATCATTTTTCGTATTCGATGCATTCATCGAGAACGGTCACTGTGTTTTTTCCTTAATTTTTTGTTTATCTTTTTCCTTACTCTTTAATTTTTCTTGTTTCATTTTTTTCGTTCTCTTTCATTTCAGCTCCGAAACGCGTGACCCTCGACGTATTCAACCCCATCTGCGCAAATGCTTTGAAGGCATCAACGCGCTGACTTTCGCAGAAAATCTTGACATTACAGAAATGAAGAGTTCGGAAGGAGAAGTTGTCGCTTTTAAAAAGGTAAGAGCCTTCTTGATTCCATAAATATGGACTTTGTTTCCACTTCCCCAAAAAAACCATTTGCACCTTCAAAGTCTTTCGTTTTCGGTATCGCCTCGCTCACACTTTAACCTTAATTTTTATGACAGCCAATCCCATGTGCTGCTGCTGGCGGTCTCGTAGAAAAGTGGTTGCTTGAGGTCGAACAAGAAATGAAAGCAAGTCTCAAGCACATTTCAGGACAAGCGGTGCAAGCGTATCTAAAGTCTCCACGAGAAAAATGGGTGATGCAATGGCCTGGACAGGTGATAATCAACGTGGATTTTTGAATCTGAAATGGGTTCCTTTTTGAAATATCTATTACACATTCACATATTTCCCAACAAAGTGCACAAGTGAGATGTCCTTGAAAAAAGCCTCATCGAACGATTTTACTTGCAGATTGTTCTATGCGCAAGCCAAGTATATTGGACAAAACATGTGACAGAGGCCATCCGCAGTGGTGGAAACAAAGGACTAAAGCAGCTCTATGGAAAACTCAACAAGCAGCTCGAGCAGGTTATTGCGATAGTCCGCGGTGACATCCCAAGCATGAGCAGAATTACTTTGGTATGTGCCATATTGATCATTTCTGTGAGGATGAAAACGGATGAGTCCATGACATTCTATTATTATTTTTTTCCATTCACGCATTTTGAACCACTATTTTCCCCTTTACTTTCGCTTTCACTCTAACTTGCAATCATCTAACTGCCTGATCCTTCTTCACCATCCCTTGCTGTGTAGGGTGCTCTTGTGGTTATTGACGTCCATGCTCGCGACGTGGTCAATGCTATGGTTGATAGCGGAGTGATGACAGATGACGATTTTGAATGGCAAAGCCAGGTCTGACACATATGCATATGTTGTGCTTGTATATTTAAATAGGAATGAAAGTGATCTTTCAGATTATTCGCATTATTTGACACTCATCCCAACCTAAATCCAGTTGAGGTATTATTGGGAAGAGGAAACCATTAAAGTTCGGATGGTCAATGCCATGTTTGACTATCGTTACGAGTATCTCGGTAACTCTCCTCGTCTCGTCATTACGCCGCTGACCGATCGATGCTATCGCACGTTGTTGGGGGCAGTTCAAATGAATCTTGGTGGTATGTCTATTTTTACTATTATTTTTCATTATTTTTCATACCATCAACGGTTGCCAATCAAGAATATTTTTTCTCTCAAATTAAAACACGATTTCATAATTATCATTCCTGCTTCCTCGTAATCTAATGTGCTATTATATTTATAGGTGCACCAGAGGGGCCTGCTGGCACTGGAAAAACTGAAAGTACAAAGGATCTTGCGAAGGCATTGGCCACTCACTGTGTTGTTTTCAACTGCTCCGATGGTCTGGATTATCTTGCTATGGGCAAGTTTTTCAAGGTGAACAAAGTCTTGGTTGCGTATTATTCCTCTTCTTTTTCCCTTTCTTCTCCTCTGTCATATTTTTGGTCGTACTTTATTTCATTCCTTCAAAATATTCAATACGGCTTCTCTGCATTACCCATTTGCCTAGGGTTTGGCAAGCAGTGGTGCGTGGTCATGCTTTGATGAATTCAATCGTATTGATCTTGAGGTCTTGTCTGTGATTGCGCAGCAGATTCTCAACATCCAAACAGCGATCAAGTTAGTCTCATTTTCAAAAGCCCATTGCATTTCAAGTTATCCCGATTGATTTTATTCCTAGTTTTTTTTTCAACATCAAATTTGATTAAAGCATGCTTATCCACCCATCTTGTAGGGAGAAGAGGATCAAGTTCGTTTTCGAGGGAACTGAATTGATCTTGCAGCCAACTTGTTGTGTCTTCATTACAATGAATCCAGGCTATGCAGGTCGCTCTGAACTTCCGGATAATCTCAAGGTAAAACATGTAAAATGTACAATATCTACCATTCATCGAAATTTTCCTTTGCTTTGTCTATTGAAGCTTTTGGTGCAATGAATGTTCAGCCTTGTGTTGCAAATAATATTTGCTTTTCTTTTTATTTAAAAAAAAAATAGGCCCTCTTCCGTCCTGTTGCTATGATGGTTCCAGACTATGCTCTTATTGCCGAAATCAGTTTGTATTCTTATGGTTTCCATGAAGCCCGTCCACTCGCCCGCAAGATTGTTGCCACATACCGACTTTCTTCGGAACAACTCTCATCGCAAGACCACTACGACTTTGGAATGAGAGCTGTGAAAGCTGTGTTGACTGCAGCTGGTGCCCTCAAGCGCAAATATCTTGAAACGGACGAGAACATTCTTATGCTTCGAGCCATCAATGACGTCAATCTGCCGAAATTCTTATCTCAGGATTTGCCTCTGTTTGAAGGTATTATTTCAGACATTTTCCCAGGGGTGACACTCCCTCCTCCAGACTATGAGCATTTGATGGAAGGTATGAAGGTTGGATGTTCGTCGATGAATATCCAACCAGTCCCGGCGTTCCTAACAAAATGCATTCAATTGTACGAGACGATTAATGTGAGACACGGTTTGATGGTCGTTGGATACTCCTTTGCTGGCAAAACATGCGCCATCCGAGTCCTTGCAAAAGCTCTTGGAGAACTCAAAAAGAAGGACATGGAGCGGTCCGTCAAGTGCCATACCATGAATCCAAAGTCCATCACGATGGGAGAACTCTATGGTTACTTTGATGCAGTTTCCCATGAATGGTACGATGGCGTTCTTGCAAATACATTCCGCATGTGTGCATTCGACACATCTGGGGAAAGAAACTGGGTCATTTTCGATGGACCTGTCGATGCCGTCTGGATCGAAAACATGAATACAGTCCTCGATGACAACAAAAAGCTGTGTCTGATGAGTGGAGAGATCATCCAAATGAGCAATTCCATGAACCTCATATTCGAAGTCCAAGACCTTGCTGTTGCTTCACCTGCTACTGTTTCCCGTTGTGGAATGGTTTACATGGAGCCATCGTCGATCGGTTGGAAACCACTCTTTGTGTCGTGGACTTCGACCCTTCCTGCCTCCTTGAAAAATTACTTGGAACTCTTGGAATCATTCTTTGATTGGATTGTGAACCCAACGTTGGAATTTGTCAAGAAATCTTGCAAGGAACCAGTTTTCATGCCAGAAATCAACCGAGTTCAATCAGCCATGCGAATTTTGGAAACGTTGATGAAAGACTTTGGTTTGTGTGGTGATACTGTCCTGCCCAGCTCGCATGAAACCACTTCACTGATCGAGTGCCTCGCCTTATTCTCCATGGTCTGGTCTCTGGGTGCGAATGTCGACTACACAGGTCGAAAAATGTTCAATACTCATCTTCGGAGCATGCTTGATCGAAATAGATTCGGCCAGCCGTTCCCGAACGAGGGACAGGTCTATGATTACGTATTTTCAAAGGAGAAAACAACATGGGTTCAGTGGATGGATACAATCCCAGAGTTTCAGATCGCCGCTGGTACACCCTTCCACGAAATCATCGTACCTACACTGGACACTGTTCGATTTTCGTACCTATTGGACTTGCATCTACTGAATCACATTCCTATTATTTTTGCTGGCCCCACCGGAACAGGAAAAACCATCATCATTCAGAATAAAATTACCGATATGGATTCAGAAAAATACACATCCATCCTGATGCAATTCAGCGGACAGACCACAGCAGCACAGACACAAGACATTATCGATGGAAAACTCGACAAACGACGCAAAGGTATCTTTGGACCTCCCTTAGGAAAGCACTGCATCATCTTTATCGATGATGTGAATATGCCAGCGAAGGAAAAGTTTGGTGCCCAGCCACCTATCGAGCTTGTACGCCAGTGGCTTGATCATGGAGGATGGTATGACCGCAAAACCACTCAACTCAGAGAAATCATCGATATCCAGCTTGTTTGCGCTATGGGTCCACCGGGTGGTGGTCGCACCTTTTTGACCAACCGTTTCATGAGGCACTTTAACGTCATGTCATTCACAGAGCAAGACGACAAAAGTCTTCAGTACGTAAATCTTTATTTTTTGATGACTTCCCCTATTCTCCCAAGTTGGCATTGACCCTCATGAATCGACTGAATCGAGATTATTCTTGAATAATTTATTTGAAGGCCACTCATGATCTTTTATCGTGTTTTTAGGCGAATATTTGATGTGATATTGACATGGTTCCTAAGTCCCTTCAGTGGTGAGATCCAAAGTATTCGCGAGTATATCACAAAAGCGACGGTTGATATTTACTTGACCATTACGCGCGAACTCTTACCAACACCGGCAAAATCGCATTATCTGTATAATTTGCGTGACCTCAGCAAGGTTTTCCAAGGAGTCATGACAGCAGAACCTACCCGAGTAAATACAAAGGCACAAATCGTAAGACTGTGGATGCACGAGTCGTTCCGTGTTTTCTCTGATCGCCTTATTAGCGACGATGACGTCGCATGGTTTAAAGGG
>JAIYDG010000696.1 GCA_027487625.1 Bacteroidota bacterium | reverse complement strand
TTTTGGCTTAGTTATTTAAAAAAAAAACAAACAATTGAAATTTGATCAAGATTTTGAAAGTAAATAAAAGAAAAAAAAATTTTTTATTGTTTCTTTTTTACTATTAAACAATCAATACTCATATTGTTTTTTGAAATGGTTTAAGTTGACTTAAAAATATTTTTAGATTAGTCTAAAAATTATATATTTGCCATTATGTATTCATTTACAGAGGAAAACTACTTAAAAGCCATTTATAAACTGCAAGAAAGAAACGAAGATGCAGTTAATACCAATTCAATTGCAGCTTCTTTAGAAACTAAAGCAGCTTCTGTAACCGATATGATTAAAAAACTTTCGGCAAAAGATTTATTGGTTTATGAGAAATATAAAGGCGTTCAATTAACAGCTTTAGGTAAAAGAATAGCTATTGATACGGTTAGAAAACACCGTTTATGGGAAACTTTTTTAGTAGAAAAACTCAAATTTTCTTGGGATGAGGTTCACGAATTAGCAGAAGAATTAGAGCATATTCAATCTGAAAAACTCATTGAAAAACTAGATGAATTTCTTGGTTTCCCTGCACACGATCCTCATGGTGACCCTATACCACAACGTGATGGAGTAATTAAACAAAGAAGTCTTTTTTTATTGAGTGAATTGGTTGATGGGCAAAAAGGTATCGTAAGTGGAGTTGTTGATCATAGTTCCGTTTTTCTTCAATATCTAGAAAAAATGAATTTGGTTTTGGGTAAACAAATTTTTGTAACAGAACAAAATCAATTCGATAAAAGTTACCAGATTTTATTAAATGAAACAGAAAACCTGCACATCAGTGTGGAGGTTGCTAAAAATGTATTGGTGAGGTTAATTTAATATGTCAGAAAAATCATTAAGTGAAGTCCACGAGTCGGTGGATGTAAATAAAACCAAAGGTAGATTTAGAAAACTATTGGCCTTTATTGGTCCCGCATATTTAGTGAGTGTTGGTTATATGGATCCAGGTAACTGGGCTACAGATATAGCAGGTGGAAGCAGGTTTGGTTATAGTTTAATTTGGATTCTTTTAATGAGTAACCTAATGGCTTTGTTGTTACAAAGTTTAGCTGCTCGTTTGGGAATTGTAAAAGGTTGGGATTTAGCGCAAGCAAGCCGTCAACAATATCCAACTTGGGTAAATATTTCACTTTATGCTTTTGCTGAAATTGCAATTGCTGCTACCGATTTGGCTGAAATTATTGGAATGGCAATTGGTTTGAATTTGCTGTTTGATTTACCTCTTTTATGGGGAGTTGTGATTACCGTTTTTGATACTTTTTTACTACTCTTCCTTCTTAATAAAGGCATCAGAAGATTAGAGCTTTTTATCATTAGTTTAGTAGCAATTATTGGTTTGTCTTTCATTGCACAAATGTTCATTGTTCAACCCGAAATTGTTCCTTTAATGAAGGGATTTATTCCAGGAGATTTAAGCGGAGAAGCCTTATACATTGCTATTGGAATTATTGGTGCAACTGTAATGCCACATAATTTGTATTTACATTCATCTTTGGTTCAAACACGCAGATTTAGTAGAGATGAACAAGGAATTAGAACAGCATTAAAGTTCAATTTTATTGATTCAACCATTGCTCTTAATGCTGCATTTTTTGTGAATGCTGCAATTTTAGTTTTAGCTGCATCTGCCTTTTATAAAAATGGTTATAACCAGGTTGCTGATATCTCAAATGCTCATGAATTATTAAAAGGTTTATTTGGAAATCTGGCTCCAACTTTATTTGCCATTGCTTTGATTGCTGCCGGACAAAGTTCTACTGTTACCGGTACATTGGCCGGACAAATTGTAATGGAAGGGTATTTAAATTTAAGGATTAGTCCTTGGCTTAGAAGAATTATTACTAGAACAATTGCAGTGGCTCCTGCTGTATTTACTATTTTGTATTTGGGTGAAGAAAAATTGGGAGAATTATTGATTCTAAGTCAGGTTGTTTTAAGTATTCAATTGGGTTTTGCTATTGTTCCATTAATACACTTCAGTTCATCCAAAGCAATTATGGGTGAATTCAGAATTTCAAAATGGATGACCATTGTTTCATGGATAGTTGCAATTGTTATTATTGGTTTGAATATGAAACTGGTGATAGAAGAAGTTTCTGGATTTTTGGATAGTGATTATGGAGATATTTTCATCTTAAAACTATTCGTTTTATTGGTAGTGGTTTTTGCTGTTTCTCTTTTAATTTGGATAATAGTGGCACCTCTTTTCAAAAAAATCATTCACAAACAAATCATACCTCATGGTGGAGCTATGAGTTTGAAATTGAAAAAAGTAGAGTCGTTTAAAAATATTGGTATTGCGGTTGATTTTACATCAACAGATATGTCGAGTATTTCTTATGCCATACATTTAGGTGGTATCAAAGCCAATTACGTTTTAATCCATGTCGTTGAATCGGCTGCTGCTAGACAATATGAAGGACAAGTGGAAGATTCAGAAACCAAAGCAGATAGAGAATATTTATTGTCGTATACCAATGAACTTAGTCAAAAAGGTTACAGCATAAAACCTTGTTTAGGATTTGGAAATAGGGTAGAAGCCATTTCTAAATTTGTAAAAGAAGAGAATACAGATTTGTTAATTATGGGAGCTCACGGACATCAAACCATGAAGGATTTTATCTTTGGCTCAACTGTTGAATCTGTAAGACATAAATTGGAGATTCCTGTTTTGGTGGTGAAGTAATTTTTTAGCAACAATTATTGCGATTTGAAATAAATCGTTATTTATCTTGATTTTTTGATAGAATTTCTAAAAGTTTTGAAGGGTTTTGTCGATTGTCCCAAAAGGCAGTTACAATTAGAAAATCATTTTGAACTTTATAATAAATACTAAAGTTTCCTAAAGCAGATTCTCTTGTTTCAGGGAATTCACTAATTTTAAAAGCTTCAGGATTTTCAATAATGATTTCTATCCTATTGTTTGTTATTTCTATAAGTTTTTTCGCATATTCAGTAGAGCCATTCCTTAGGGTCCAATACTTTAATATTTCCCTTCTTTGTTTGCTGGCAGTTTCAGTCCATACTACAACCCTTCTAGCCATTTTAGGTCATTTTTATCAAGTTGTTCTTGTGTTAAAATCCGCCCATTTTTTATATCATCTTCACTTAATTCAAGCATCAGAATTTGTTCTTTTGAAAGTTTAACAATGTCGTTATCAATTGAACTATTTTGAACCAATTGATACAATGCAGACAAATATTCTTTATTAGAAATAGTGAGTAATTTATCGATGATATTGTTTCTTATATTATCAGCTTCCATAGTTAACAAATTTATTAAACAACACGAGGTTTTCAAACTAAATTCAATTTCATTTTTATGGAATCAAAAAGAAACCTAGTTTCCATCTTATATTTGCTAAATGATTTGTCCTTTTGAAATAGGTGATGAAAAGAAATTTTCAGTAACAGTTCAAACAAACGATACTGCCAGTTTCGATAGTGGTGAAGTGCATCCGGTTTATGCAACTTTTGCTTTGGGAAGAGATGCTGAATGGTGTTGCAGGTTGTTTGTTTTGGAAATGAAAGAAGATGGGGAAGAAGGTATTGGTACTTTTCTTTCTATCCAGCATCATTCTCCTGCTTATATTGGTTCGAAGGTTGATTTTACAGCAAAGGTGAAATCAGTTCAAAAAAATGAAATCATTTGCACTTACGAAGCAAAAGTTGGAGAGCGATTGGTGGCAAGTGGGGAACAGGGACAAAAAATTTTGAAAAAAGAAAGATTAGAACAATTGTTCGAAAAAATTAAACAAGACAGTGAGTAAAACTACAGGAGTAAATATCGTCAATAAGAAGGCCTCATTTGAATTTCATATTCTTCAGAAATACACGGCAGGCATTCAGCTTACAGGTACAGAAGTGAAATCGACAAGGCTGGGAAATGTGAATTTAAATGAAGCATTTTGTTTCTTTAAAAACGATGAATTGTATGTGCGTGGAATGAATATCGGAACCTTCAAACAAGGTTCGTACAATAACCACGAAACATTAAGAGTAAGAAAACTTTTATTGAAAAAAGCAGAGTTATCAAAGCTTCAATTCAAATCAAAAGAAAAAGGGTTTTCAATTGTGCCCATTAAATTGTTTGAATCGGAAAGAGGATTTTTGAAATTAGAAATTGCATTAGCACAAGGAAAAAAAGCCTTCGATAAACGCGAGAGTATCAAAGAAAGAGATGTTGAAAGAAGTATGAGAAGGAATCAGGAATAGGATAATCTTTTAAGGTTATAGTCAAGTTTTTATAAGCGGGCTAAAATTTATAAATTCAAATTAAATTTGTATTTTTGAACTATTAAAACGACAGTAAAGTGGGACAATTATTAAACATTATGGAAATCAAAAATCTTTATCCAAACGAATGGGTTCTGATTGGAAATCCTGTAATGGACGACACTAAAATTGACGTTATTTCAGGTGTTCCTATTTACCATAGCAAGGACAAAAAGGAGGTTTGCTATATTGGCCGCGACAAGACTTCTTCCTACGACAAAATTACCTTAATTTTTACAGGCTCATTCAAGCCGACCAGAAAAATTACAGGAATATTTAATCGAATATAATTTTTTGATGTATTGTTTAAAGAATAGTTTCTTAAAAAGTAAGGCATTTATAACAATTCGATTTCAATTACACGAATATCAATATGTTTACTTTTGTAAAATTTCTTTAGTATTAAAGGTTGTTTAAAGTGAAATAGGTTAATATCTTGCTAAAATTATAGCACCTATTTTATTGTTTTTCTTTTGTAAGAAAGTTAAATTTGGATTATGATTCATACAATTGAAATAGATGATAATACTGAATTGGGAAAAAAAGCACTTGTAGTTTTATCAGAACTAGGTATTAAGGTTAACGCCGGAAGTAAATTAAATCCCATTATTAAACAAGTATTAGATAAAAGTTTGCTCGAATCAGAAGAAAGTTTTTTGAATCATGATGATTTAATAAAACAGACTAAAATATGGTTGAGTACAAAATAAAATGGAACAAAACCGCTAATGAAAGTTTAGTTCAGGTTCTTGATTTTTATATAATTCAAAATGGCAACAACCATTATAGTTCAAAATTATTTGATTTAATTATTAATGGAGTTAATAATCTAAAAAAGTTCCCCAAAGCTGGAAAACAAACGGGTTATTTTGATATCTTAGAATTAGTTTTAGACCGGAATTCAGTTTTTTATAGAATTGATTCTGATCTTATTATTATTCTCTTAGTATGGGATAATAGGCAAAATCCAGAAAAATTAATATTTCTATTGAAGTAATTAGTTTAGAAGAGGATTTTAACATAAGGAATAAAACAAAAAAAGCCGGAATCATTCCCGGCTTTTTTTGTTTATAATAAGATACTTTTTAGAATTTAATACCTAAACGAACCCCACCAGCAGATGCTCCAAAATAAGAGTTAGTGCTAGTTCCTAAAATTTTGGTTGTTGTTGGTGAACCACCGCTTAAAGTAGTTTTAATTTCACCTTCACCAACACTGCTCATGCTGAATAATCCCAATCCAAATTCACCTCCAATATAAACTCCATCGAATAAATAATAATCAGCTCCCATCATTAAACCTGCACTAAATCCAAATGTTGAACCGGTTTTTTCATCATATTTATTACCTTCAATTACATCTCCAAATTGAGGATTTGGGTTGATAGCATTGGTTACTGCAATTGTTCTTCCACCAATCATAGTAATACCTAATTGCGCTCCTACATACGGAGATAGTTTATTTGTTCCTTCAAAATGCATTTCATATCCAGGAAAAAATGCTAAACCAAAACCATTACTTGTTTTTACAGTTGCATCTACTCCAGAACCGGCAATATTAGTAGTAGTTGAGCCTCCACCAAGACCAAGACGTAAACGAACAGCGCCCATATCTGATAAAAAATAACGTAAGCGAATTTCAGCAGGAGCACCGCCACCATTGCTATTTAAACCATAACTTAGAGGACTGTCTCCAATTTGTAGATTTAAAAGCACCTCGGCTGTTTTTTCTCCTTCACCCGGTTTTTGGGCAAATGCAAATGTACTTGCTAAAGCAAAAGCAGATAGTAAAATAGATTTTTTGAAAAGTTTGTTCATTGTTGGCTACAATTAATAATTTAACACAAATATATCATTGTGTTACAATTCTGAAAGGTACAATGATTTAAAATCAATTAAATTTACCAAGCTTGTTCACCAATTAATGGAACAAATCTGAATTTTGTTAATGGAATTGCCTCAATTTCTCCATCAGCTTTTTTTACCAAAGAATGCATAATTTGTTCTTCTTCATTTCCTACAGGAATAATCATTATTCCTCCAATTTTTAGTTGATTTACTAAGGCCATTGGCACTTTTGGGGCACCTGCAGTAACAATAATTTTATCAAAAGGTCCATCTTCATATTTTCCTAAAGAGCCATCTCCCAAAATAAAATTGGCTTTCATTCCTAAATCAGTTAGTAGTTTTTTGGTTTTAAGATAAAGTGCTTCTTGTCTTTCAATTGTTACCAAGTTAACACCCATTTCAATTAATACCGCTGCCTGATATCCTGAACCTGTGCCTATTTCAAGTACTTTATCTCCTTTTTCTATATGTAAAATTTGTGTTTGAAATGCAACTGTATAAGGTTGTGAAATTGTTTGTCCGCTCCCAATTGGAAAGGCTTTGTCTTGATATGCATGCGACCTGAAATCTTTGTGAATGAATAAGTGACGAGGAATTTTTAACATCACATCAAGTACGGTTTTGTCAATAATTCCTTTTTGTTTGAGTTCCTCAATAAGTCGTTTTCTTGCTCCTTTATCTTTATATGTATCTTGGTCTTTCGTCAATTCAATCATACCACGAATTAAAGCCTTCAAAGTTTAATTTTTGGTCCCGAATTTTTAACAATAGCTGAATTTTCACTTTGAAGTGTATATTTTATCTGATAAACGTATGCTAACTTGTTAAAATCTAATCTGACAATGTCGCAATTAAAGAGTTTAGTAAGGATATTTTTGTTTTGAGATAAAACCCAAAATGATCAAAATCGCTGTTGTTGGTGCCAACGAAAAAAGCAAAAAGCAAATAGAGAAACTTCTTGAAATCAAGGAGTTTAATCTAATTGGTTTTTATGATCATGATGAAGAAAGTTCCAAATTATTAGAAAGTTCTTGCTCAATTAGTCGATTCGATGATTTTGATGACTTAATTAGAAGAGCTGATGCTATTAGTATTTTATCTCCAGTTGGTACTCATTATCAATATGCTTCAAGCGCCATTAGAAACCTTAAACATGTATTTGTAAAACAGGTTTTAAGTGAAAGTTTAGATGAAGCTAAGGAGTTAAATAAACTTGCTGATGAGGCAAATGTTCAATTATATGTTTCTCATCATCAAAAGTTTCATCCTAATTACCAATTATTAAAAAGATTAGTCGATCAACCTTTTTATATCGAATCAAGTCGCTTTGATGCCAATGTAATTAATTATAGCACAGAAAATTTGGTGTTTGATTTGTTAATCACTGATTTGGAATTGGTGATGAATATGGTAAAATCAAAAGTGATGCGAGTAAGAGCAACTGGAGCTTGTTTACACTCCTCATTGGTAGATTTCATAAATGTTAGGATTGAATTTGCAAACGGCTGTGTTTTTAATATGGTTTGTGGCAATTTTGAATCTGAACAAGGAAGTAAAATCAGGTTTTTTCAAAAAAATCAAACATTTGGTATTGATTTAGATACTTTTAAAATTTCAATGTTAAATTCCAGTGTGCCTGATAATCAGGAACAAGTGTTAAAAACGGCGAAATCGAAAAAAGCACCTGATATGATTAAAAGAGAGCTTGAATATTTTGCTCAATCAATTAATAATCACTCACTTCAACTTAGAACTCACTCCGATAATTTTGAAACACTTGAAGTTGCTCATGCAATAATTGACAAGTTAAATATCACTAAAAGATAATACTTTTGCCCGCAAAGCGTTTTTTCCTGATTCATGAATCAATACAAACTTTTAGTAATTATCGGGCTAACCTGGATTTTATTCTTTTCTGCTTGCAAAAGCAAAGAAGTAATTGTGCCATCCTATTTATATGCCAAGCCATATACCTTCACCACCAGTGCAGATAAGTCGCAAGGTGCTCCTTCTTCCGATATCAAAGATTATTGGATATTTGAAAACGAAAAAATACTCGGTAGTTTTGGAATTCCTTCTGATATTCCAATTCAAAAAAGTGGTAAAACTCCTATAAGAATTTCGGCTGGCATAAGAAGGTCAGGACAAGAAGAGGAACGCATGATTTATCCGCTTTTAAATAGTTATACAACCAATGTCGATTTAAAGGTTAATCAAACCGATACAATTATTCCAAATTTCACTTATTTAGATAATTGTGTTTTCAAATTCATGGAAGATTTTGATAAAAATGGCGTTCAGTTTGAGTACAATCCTTCATTTAAACTTGCAGGAGATACCATCATTAGAGAAAAAGGAAGTAAAGCTTGGGATGAAAACTCATTTTCAGGAAAAGTTGTCTTAAAACAAGATGGTTCTATTTTGGAGATTTATTCTGAAGTTTTTAAATCATTACCCAAATTTACGCCTATGTTTTTCGAAATTGATTACAAAAATAACGTGCCTTTCACAATTGGAATCTATGCAACTGAAATAGATGGAAATGTTGAACAGGTTCCATTGATTGTGCTCAAGGAAAAAGATACATGGAATAAACTATATTTCGACCTTGAATCTGAAATTTCATCTAGAGACGCTGGAACAGAATTTAGAATTTTTCTAAGATTTAGTAATATTCTTTCTGCTCCAATTGCCAATCCTGAAATTTATATTGATAATTTGAAGCTAATACACCTTGATTAATAAACGTAAGTTACATACGAGTCTTTTTGTTTTGAGCGACGCTTTTGTGGCGGCTTTGAGCTGGACTTTGTTTTTTGCTTACAGAAAATTTATTATCGAACCAGATAAATTTGGATATAAAATCCCTTTAGAATTAGATAAGAATTTTTATACAGCTTTATTGGTTGTGCCTTTCTATTGGTTCATTTTGTACTTTTTATCAGGTCATTATAAAGACGTTTGGAGGAAATCCAGGATTAATGAAATTTCAAAATCGTTTTCAATAACAGTAGTTGGTGTAGTATTGTTATTTTTTATTTTGTTGATTGATGATGAGGTAAAATCATACCAGTCGTATTATAAAAGTACGCTTACATTATTTGTTTTACATTTTGGGTTTACAACTATAATTAGATTGTTTCAAGCCTATTATGTTAAAATTTTACTGAGGAAAAAGGTAATTGGTTTTAATACAATAGTGGTTGGAAACAATGAGAAATCGCTTCATTTGGTAAAAGAACTAATCGACCCTAATCTAACCCAGGGTTTTATAGTTAAAGGTTTTGTTAGTTATAATGGTGATGCTGATGACCATATTTTAAAAGACCTCATTCCTTCATTAGGTACTTATGCCGATTTACCTAAAAGAATTGCAGAGTATAAAATTGAAGAGGTTATTATTGGCATTGAAAGTTCAAAACATGCCGAAATCAACAAAGTTACCAATGTTTTAGAAGACCAGCCGGTTACATTAAAAATCATTCCAGATTTGTTTGATTTGATGAGCGGTCAGGTGAGAATGAACAATGTAATTGGAACAGCGCTTATTGAAATTAACCACGATGTAATGCCTCAATGGCAAATTGTGGCAAAAAGGCTGATGGATTTATTTGTTTCATTATTTGTTCTGATTGTTTTTTCTCCATTTTTTATGGTTGTGGCAGGATTGGTAGCTTTTAGTTCTAAAGGACCAATTTTTTATAAACAAATTCGACTTGGCTTAAAAGGAAAACCATTTCATATTTTGAAATTCCGTACCATGTTCGTTGATGCTGAGCATTTAGGACCTCAATTATCATCTTATAACGATAAAAGAATAACGCCCATAGGTAGAATTTTGAGAAAATACAGAATTGATGAAATTCCGCAGTTTTTTAATGTTTTAATAGGGGAGATGAGTTTGGTTGGTCCTCGTCCGGAAAGAAAATTTTTCGTAGACCAAATAGTTAAGATTGCACCACATTACAGGCATTTACACAGAGTGAAACCCGGTATAACCTCTTGGGGACAAGTTAAATATGGTTATGCAGAGAATGTGGAACAAATGGTAGAGCGTTTAAAATTTGACATTTTATATATTGAAAACAGGTCGATTGCCGTAGATGTAAGGATATTGATTTATACTGTTTTAACAATTTTACAGGGCCGGGGAAGGTAAATCTTGGGATTTTTTTCAGAATTGCTTGTTATTTAGGCTAATCTTCATATTTTTGCGGTCCTAAAATTTTTGTAACATGTTCGCAATAGTTGAAATTGCTGGCCAACAATTTAAAGTTGAAAAAGACCAAACCTTGTACGTGCATCGCATGCCACAAGCTGAAGGCGCCAGCGTTGAACTCAGTAATGTATTGTTGGTAAACAACAATGGTTCTATTAAAATCGGTTTACCAAGTGTAGCCGGTGCTAAAATCAATGCAACCGTACTTTCTCACTTACAAGGTGATAAAGTGATTGTATTCAAGAAAAAACGCCGTAAAGGTTATCGCAAGAAAAACGGTCACCGTCAGGCTTTAACTAAAATCAAAATCGATTCAATTAACGCTTAATCACGAGGAGTAAAAATAAATGGCACACAAAAAAGGGGTTGGTAGTTCCAAAAACGGCCGTGAGTCCCACAGTAAACGTTTAGGTGTAAAAATATTTGGCGGTCAAAGTGTAATTGCCGGTAATATCATTGTTCGTCAAAGAGGAACAAAACACCATCCAGGTCTTAATGTAGGTATTGGTAAAGATCATACTTTATTTGCATTAGTTGATGGAAAAGTAGCTTTCAGAAAGAAAGCAAACGATCGTTCTTTTGTATCGGTAGTACCGTTTGCAGAAGCTTAATATAAAATTTTAAATGAATGATACTGGGTAAGTTTCTTATCCGGTATTTTTCGTTTATGTAAGTTGATAAAGTGAATTCTGATAGGGATTCAATTTGTTTAGACCAAATTCATCTCAATTCTTTATGAGTGATTTGCCAATATGGCTATAACTTGATGATGAAATTTTATCAAGAAATTGGTTCAAATAAAATTATTGGGGGATTAGCTCATTTGGCTAGAGCGCTTGCCTGGCAGGCAAGAGGTGACCGGTTCGAATCCGGTATTCTCCACTGAATAATAAGAAGACGGCATTGGTCGTCTTTTTTGTTTTTCACCCTTTCCTCAAAATTTTCTCCATCTTTTTTCCTTTTGCTAATTCATCTACCAATTTGTCTAAATAGCGAACTTGTTGGGTTAATGGATTTGTAATTTCTTCGACTTTATAACCGCAAATGCTTCCTGTAATTAAATGCGAATTAGGGTTGAGAGTGGCTTTGGAGAAGAATAATTCAAAATTGATTTTTTCTTGAATCATTTCATTTAGTTGACTTTCATTAAATCCACATAACCATTCAATTACCTCATGTAATTCGGCAATTGTTCTTCCTTTTTTCTCCACTTTTGTAACATAATGAGGGTATACAGAGCTAAAACTCATTTTTGCAATTTTCTCATCATGGTGACTCGTACTTTTCATATTGGTATTTTATTGAAGAAATTCAAAAATAGAACTTCGATTTTCTTAAAATATAAACTTCATTAAAATATAAATCAATTTCCCGCATGCTTACCAAATATAATTTTTTATAAATCCGGTGTTTATTTTGAA
>JAIYDG010000181.1 GCA_027487625.1 Bacteroidota bacterium | reverse complement strand
GAGGGTCTAATGGTTCAGCTTCTGTAACTCCCTCGGGAGGTGCTGGAGGCTATACTTACTCATGGTCTCCATCTGGCGGAACTGCTGCAACAACAACAGGACGTGCTGCAGGAACATATACAGTAACTGTAACTGATGCAAACGGATGTACTGCCACTCGCAACTTTACCATTACACAACCAACGGCTATCAGTACGGCAACTGCTGCGCAAACTAATGTATCTTGTAATGGAGGATCTAATGGTTCAGCTTCGGTTACTCCATCTGGAGGAGCTGGTGGCTATACTTACTCATGGTCTCCTTCTGGAGGGACAGCTGCAACAGCAAGCGGATTAAGTGCAGGAACATATACCGTAACTGTAACCGATGCAAACGGATGTACAGCTACAAGAAACTTTACCATTACACAACCAACGACTATCAGTACGGCAACTGCTGCACAAACCAATGTGTCTTGTAATGGAGGATCTAACGGTTCAGCTTCTGTAACTCCTTCGGGAGGAGCTGGGGGCTATACTTACTCATGGTCTCCATCTGGCGGAACTGCTGCAACTGCAAGCGGATTAAGTGCAGGAACATATACAGTAACAGTAACTGATGCAAATGGATGTACAGCTACAAGAAACTTTACAATTACTCAACCAACGACTATCAGTACAGCAACTGCTGCACAAACCAATGTGTCTTGTATTGGAGCATCTAACGGTTCAGCTTCGGTTACTCCTTCTGGAGGAGCTGGTGGCTATACTTACTCTTGGTCTCCATCTGGCGGAACTGCTGCTACAGCAAGCGGATTAAGTACAGGAACATATACAGTAACTGTAACTGATGCAAACGCATGTACAGCTACAAAAAACTTTACCATTATAGTATTTGATACCATTAAACCGGTAGTTGTAACTCAAAACAAAACGATTTACTTAAATGCAGCGGGTTCAGCAAGCGTAACAGCAGCTCAAATCAATAATGGCTCGAGTGATGCGTGTGGAATTGCAAGTTTAAGTTTGAGTAAGACAAGTTTTGATTGTTCGAATTTGGGAACGAATACAGTTACTTTAACAGTTACTGATAACAATAGCAATTTCAAAACAGGTACTGCAATTGTAACTGTAATGGATACCATCAAACCAACAGTAAGTACAATTTCGGGAAATGTTCTTTACCTAACTCAATCTGGAACAGCTCCAATAAGTGTTTCGATGTTTAATGGTGGAACAGCTGATAATTGTGGTGTTGCAGGTGTAACAATTTCACCAAGTACAATTGGATGTGGAGATTTAGGAATAAAAACAATCACACTAACAGTAACTGACAATGCCGGAAACACAAATACAGCCACCACAACAGCGGTTGTTTTAGATCCGATTGCTCCTGTTGCACGACCAAAAGCAAGGGTAAGTATTTATTTATCGGCCAATGGACAAGCGGTTATCAATCCAGGATTATTGGATAGTGCAAGTTCAGATAATTGTACGATTACAAGTAGGGTTTTAAGTCAAAGTGTGTTTAATTGTTCAAGTATTGGAGTTAATAATGTAACTTTCACGGTTCAAGACCAAAGTGGAAATTCACATGCAGCCAATGTAATTGTAACGGTAATTGACACGATTAAACCAGTAGCAACTGTATCAAACCAAAACTTATATTTAAGTACAAGTGGAACGGTTTCATTAACAGCAACACAGGTTAATAATAATAGCACAGATAATTGTGGTATATCAAGTGTTTCAATCAGTAAGACAAGCTTTGATTGTAGTAATTTAGGTCCAAACAATATCACATTTACTGCTACAGATTTAAATTCAAATAGTAGTTCGGTAAATGTATTGGTGAATGTATTTGATACAATTAGACCAATTGTTAGACCAAAAAATTTAGTGAATGTTTATTTGAATGCTTCAGGTACAGCTACCTTAACAGCCATTCAAGCAGATAGTGCAAGTACAGATAATTGTAGTTTGGCAACCAGAAGTTTAAGTCAATCAACATTTACATGTGCTAATTTAGGAATGAATACAGTTTCATTGATTGGATTAGATGGAACAGGTAATGAAGGTTCAAGAGCATTTACAGTAATGGTACTTGATACTGTAAAACCAAATCTAACAACTAAACCTGCAACAGTATACTTAGGTTCAAATGGTCTAGGAGCATTGAATGCTTCTCAGGTAATTTTAGCTAGTTCAGATAATTGTAGTTCAAGTTTAACTTCTACTACAAACATTAGTTCATTTACATGTGCTAATCTTGGATCAAATACAGTAAACCTAACAGTTACTGATGCATCAAATAACTTTAGAACCTTGAGTGCAACAGTAACAGTAGTTGATACGATTAAACCTACAATTGTAACACAGAATAGAACCATTTATCTGAATGCAAGTGGAACAGCAAGTTTAACAGCGGCTCAGGTTAACAATGGTTCATCAGATAATTGTACTTTATCAAGTATTTCAATTAGTAAAACTAGCTTTAATGCTGGAGACCTTGGATTAAATACCATTGTGTTTACAGGAACAGATAACAGTAATAATAGTCAAACAGCTAATGTGTTGATTACAGTTTTGGATACAGTAAGACCAATAGTTACCACCCAAAACAGAACGATTTATTTAAATGCAGGAGGAACTGCTACAATCGCAGCCACTCAGGTTAATAATGGCTCAACAGATAATGTTGGAATTTCAGGCTACTTATTAAGTAAAACTAGCTTTACTTGTGCAGATTTAGGAGTAAATCAGGTTGTATTAACTGCCAGTGATATCAGCAATAACAGTTCAACAGGAACTGCTAATATTACGGTATTAGATACCATTAAACCTGTGATTACAGCACAAAACCTAACTGTTTATTTGAATGGAATTGGTCAGGTAAGTATTACACCAGCCCAAGCAAATAATGGTAGTACAGATAATTGTGGTATCAATACCTTGAGTTTAAGTAAAACAGTATTTACATGTAACGATAGGGGAGCAAATACAGTAAGTTTAACTGCAAGTGATGTAAGTAACAATAGTTCAAGTTCGAATATCACCGTTACGGTTTTAGATACGATTAAACCAAATGTGGTGGTAAACAATAACTTGAATTTATACTTAAATGCAAGTGGAAACATCACATTAACAACCACTCAGGTAAACAATGGAAGTACAGATAATTGTGGAATCACAAGTTTAACTTTAAGCAAAACCAGCTTTAATGGTACTAACTTGGGATTAAATGTGGTGAACTTTACAGCAACCGATGCAAGTGGAAACTTTAGCACAGTACCTGTAAATGTTACCATCATCGATAGTATGCGTCCAACAGTTGTAACTCAGAACCGTACTATTTATTTAAACAACATAGGAACTGCAAGTATCACAACAGCTGATATCAATAATGGAAGTTCAGACAATGTTGGAATCAGTAATTTAACTTTAAGTAAGACATCATTTGATTGTTCAAACCTTGGAGCCAATACAGTTGTATTAACCTTAACAGATGCAAGCGGAAACTTTGCAAGTAACCAAGCAACAGTTACAGTTTTAGATACCATCAGACCAATTGTTACAACACAAAACATCAGTGTTTATCTCAATTCATTGGGTGGAGTAAGTATCACAACCGCTCAGGTAAACAATGGAAGTACTGATAATTGTGCAATTGCATCGATGAGTTTAAGTAAGAGCAATTTTACATGTGCTGATAGAGGTTTGAATAATGTGAACTTTACAGTAACAGATGCAAGCAACAATAGCAGAACTGTGAATGTGGTGGTAAATGTAATTGATACAATTAAACCTGTATTGATTACTCAGAACAGAACGATTTATTTGAATGCTACAGGAACTGCAACTTTAACAGCAGCTCAGGTAAACAATGGTAGCACAGATAATTGTACGATTAGTAGTATCAGTATCTCAAAAACAAATTATACAGCTGCTGATTTAGGAATCAATAATATCACTTTCACAGCTACAGACAATAGCAGCAACTCGCAAAGCACCAATGTTATTATTACAGTATTGGATACAACCAGACCAAATGTAATTGTTCAAAATAGAACCATCTATTTAAATGCATCTGGTCAAGCATCAGTAACAGCAAATCAGGTTAATAATGGAAGTTCAGACAATGTTGGCATTACCAATTTGGTATTGAGCAAAACTGATTTTACATGTTCAGACCTAGGTGTGAATCAAATTACATTAACAGCTTCTGATTTCAGTAATAATAGCAGTACTAAAAATGTATTGATTACAGTATTGGATTCAATTAAACCAATTGCCAATGCTCAGAATCTAACTGTTTACTTGAATGCAATAGGTTCAGCACAGATTAGCGCTTCACAAGCAAACAATGGCTCAACTGATAATTGTGCAGTCAATGGATTGAGTATAAGTAAAACTGAATTTACTTGTGCAAACCGTGGAAACAATACAGTTAATCTGACAGTAAGTGATGCAAGTAACAACAGTTCAACAGTTAGCTTTACTGTAAATGTTCTAGATACCATCAGACCAAATGTTGTAGTGAATAATAACTTGAACTTGTATTTAGATGCAAGTGGAAATGTAAGTTTAAGCACCTCACAGGTTAACAATAGCAGCACGGATAATTGTGCGATTACCAATTTGAGTTTAAGTAAAACGAGCTTCAATGGAACTAACCTTGGATTAAACATTGTGACCTTTACAGCAACTGATGCAAGTAATAATATAACCACTGCATTAATCAATGTAAATATTATTGATACAGTTCGTCCAATTTTAAGAGCTCAAAACAGAACTATTTATTTAGGTTCAAATGGTGTGGCATTTATAAGTGCAGCAGAAATTGACAATGGAAGCTCAGACAATGTTGGCGTAACAAGTTTAAGCATCAGCAAAACCTTGTTCAATTGTAATGAAACAGGAACCAACTTTGTTGAATTTACAGTAGGAGATATCAGTGGAAATAAAACAAGTACAATTGTAACAGTAACGGTATTGGATACCATCTTACCAGTTGTAACAAGTTTCCCAACAGATATTGTTCTAGGACATTGTGGTTCGGATTATCAGTTTATTACTCCAAGTGCAAGTGATAATTGCTCAGATGTAAGAATCAAACAAACTACAGGAGTTGTGAATGGATTGAAATACCCAGTTGGCATTACAACCAATACCTTCACATTTACAGATAGATCGGGTAATGTTGTAACAAGAAGCTTTACAGTTAGAATTCTACCTGCTTATTTACCTGATACCTTCCCTAATATCGCGGTATGTAGCAGTGTTCCTATCTTTACATTAACAAAAGGAAATGCAAATGTAACCATGACAGGAAGTGGAGTAACTTTAGATGGATTGTCATTTGATCCTTCATTGTCTGGACCTGGAAATCACCCAATCACTTTAACATTTATTGATAGTATGGGTTGTCCTACAAAAGCAAACTTCTTTGTAACGGTATATCGTTCACCAGACAAACCAATGGTTGAAAGAATGAATGCTGATGTGTTACAAGTAGTTCAAACATTTGATTTTTACCAATGGATTAGAAATGGAGTAGATATCCCAGGTGCAAACCAAAGAGCTTATACGATGACAAGAACAGGTATTTACAGTGTTCGTGTTGGAACCAATCAAGGATGTACAACTGAAAGTGATTTATTAGGAGTTGGAGTTTCATTGGGAGTGAATGGACAAGTTAAACAAGCATTGGAGTTCAATGTATTCCCTAATCCAACTGTTACAACTTTCACAATCGATGTAATGAATGAAAATGGTAAAGACACAGAAATTGAAATCTATGATGGTGTTGGTCGATTGGTTTACTCAGAAAAACTGAATGGATTTACAACAAGTATCAATTCTGAAACATGGGCAGGTGGTACTTATTATGTAAAAGTGAAATCTGACAAGAAGTTGGGAGTGAAACCATTGTTTATTAAAAAGTAAAAGAGATTTGAAAAGAAAAATGAAGAATCAAAATTTAACAAATCAAACAAAAAAGAACATTACCATGATAAACAATATCGTTTCAATCAGTAAAGAGATAAAAGTATGGTCACTTGCAGCAATGAGTTTACTCATGCTGCAAGGAGCCAATGCACAGACAGCAACAGCAACTGCAACAGGGACGGGGACAGCAAGCAATTCAACTCCAATTGAAATAACTAACAAAAAACCTAAATTAAACAGATGGGCAATAGGACTTAGATTTAATCATTTATATGATTTAAGATTTACAGCTTACGACCAATTAGGTAATGGTTTTGCAGGAGAAGATTTAGAAGGATTAAAAGGAAGTAAAACTAAATTTGATATAGCATTAGGAGCAGATTTAACTTACTTTTTTAGTCCATTGGTTTCTATGGATTTGGCTTATGATTTTGGTAACATGACAGGCGCTAACCAAATTGATTATTACGAATCGAAAGTTAATTTTTGGAACCTAGGATTAAACTACGATTTAAAAACTCCTTATGGTAAGAAGCCCTATAGATGGGTACCTTATTTAAGAGGTTCAATGGGCAGAGGCAGTTATGATACAGAGCGCAAGTTCATAGAAGATGATGGAACTTTCAGCAAATCGAATGGCACTTGTCTTACAACAGGAATGGGAGCAGGTTTACGTTACCATATCAACAAAAACTGGCACATAAACTTGCAAAGCGAATTTTATGTAGTTTATTCAGACAATTGGGATGGATACAATTATGGCTCTGGAAAAGACCACATGATGAAAACTGTTTTGGCTGTACGTTATAGTTTTGGAAAAAATGAGCACCAAGACAGAGTTTTAGCTTGGCAAGGCAGTGCAGGTGGTAAAGATTATGATGAGGTTATTAAATCTTTGAATGATAGTTTAGCAGCTGAAAAAGCTAAGTTTGTACAAGTTAATTCAGATATCCAAAACCTACAAACATCATTAACAAAAGATTCTGATGGAGATGGTGTACCTGATATCAAAGACCATTGTCCAACAGAATCTGCTAAAACAAAAGATGGTTGTCCTGAGCAAGTTTTGGTTCAAACAACACCGGGTTCTCCAACACCTTCACCAGCTGTAAAATCAATCAGACAATTATTACAACTTGAAATGAACCAAATTTACTTTGGAGTAAACTCAAGTGAGTTAAATGCTGAAAGTATTGATATCCTAAATCGTGCAAGCAAAACATTAAAAGAAAACAAAGATATCAAAATCAATATTCTTGGTTCTGCTGATAATACAGGTTCTGATGATTGGAACATGAAACTATCTGAGCTAAGAGCAAACAAGGTTGCAGAATACTTCAAACAAAATGGTATTGAAAGTAACCGAGTAATTATTAAAGCTTTAGGTAAACGTGGTTCTGATAAAGGAAGCAACCAAATGAATAGAAAAGTTCAGTTTATAATTGAGTAAGATTAAAAACTTAACCTTATTTTAGAAGGAATAGATTTCCTTTATAAAAGAAATTCACCTAAGAAAATCAATATTAATAAATTGGTTTTCTTAGGTGTTTTTTTTTGAAAATTTAAACATTGAACTATTAAACCCAGGTAATGAATTGGAATTCGTTATCTGGGTCAAACTATCAAATAAATGGGCTGTTCTGTGAGTATAGCAAACTAAACTAATTGGGTGCTTAAGGGAAACTATTTACTTTCTAAGTTAAAGGTTTTTTGATTATATCTAAAAAGACTAATCCCCTTAAATCAATTGTTTACTATGTGCTTTTGTATCTACTTTCTCTATAATATTTGAGAGTTTTCCTTTGGCATCAATTACAAAAGTGGTTCTTAAAATGCCCATATATTTTTTGCCATACATGCTTTTTTCTCCCCAAACTCCATATGCTTCAGCAACTGCATGATCTTCATCTGCAAGTAATGAAAATGGAAGTTCGTGTTTGTCGATAAACTTTTGGTGTTTCTTTTCACTATCAGGACTTACTCCTAAAATTTCAAATCCTTTGCTTAAAAAACTTTGGTAATTGTCTCTTAAATCGCAAGCTTCTGCTGTACAACCTGGGGTATCATCTTTTGGATAGAAATATAAAACCAGATTTTTTCCTTTAAAATCCTTTAATGAAACCAATTCTCCTTTTTCGTTTTTACATGAAAAGTTTGGAGCTTTATCTCCTATATTTAATTTTATTGTCATTTCAAATAAACCTACTTATTAAAGTTTTGTTTTTACCAATCTACTTGCCAGGTTTTTTCAAACTTGTTTCCTTTTTTATCAACTAGTTTGATACTCCAGTTTGCTTGGGTATTATTTAAAAGTCCATTCGATTTTTCTTTGTAATAAACTTCATCAAAAGAGTAAATCAATAAATCATTTTTAGCATCATAATCACCAAGAACCCAATTGTTATTTAAGTACAAATCATAGTTAGCTATCCCTGAAAATTGATCAACTATTCTAATTCTAATTGATGTTGTATCTTTTGAATTTAGCAAATTCGCAGTTGGTGAAATACTATCAGCTGCTATTGTATAATTACCAAAACTTCCAATTTCTCCTTTAACCCTGTTATTGTAGAATTTTCCCCCTGCATAACTTAGTTTGCCTGCTTTGTTTACACTTGCAAGACATAAATATTTTGGATCACTAAATGAATAATCTGTTATGTCTATTTCAATATTGATGCTTTTATGAAGTGGAGTTAAATTTTGATGAACTTTATAAACTGGAGAAAAGGTGTTTTTTACTGATTCAGTTTTATAACAATCTAAATAAATGCTATCATAAAAATCTCCTGGTTCCGATTCAATTTTAAATCCTGGGAAACTAAATTTGTTCTTTGTATTTGGCTTCCACAATGGTTTCGATTGGATAGATTGGAAATACTTTTCCTTTTCAGTATTTAACTCAGTTTCTCCAGTTTTTACATACATCATCACATAGGTATAATTATCATTGATGTCTCCTAAATACAAAATAATTGAATCGAGGTGATTTGGCTTTAAATAAAATTTTCCCTTTTGTTTGTTCGTTTCAATCATACTAAATGTATTATTATCATCCTTAAAACACTTTTGTATTCTTTGTTGATTGACTTTATACCAAGGGTAATCGATATGTTGGTTGATGAATTTACTTTCATTAAAAGCAAAACGTTTTAATTTAAAGCCAAATATTTTTCTGTTTTGATGAATCAATCCATAATCAAACAAGCCTTTTTCATCTCTTGTTTGATGGATATAATCATAACCTGCGATTCCTAAGCCATATTGTTCAGGAGGTAATTGAATAGTATCTTCATATACCAAAAGATTGTGATATAAATAAACACTATCTCTTAAGTACAATTTCTTTTGTTGAATTGGGATACGTTTTTGCAGCAATAATCCTTCAGGAACAAACTGGTAAAAATGAACAACCGAAAGAAATGGCTTTAAAGTATCATTCGGTAACATTCCAAACAATCCCGGATTCCAGATTTCTTCAGTTCTTGTTTCTCTGATTTCAAAATGTAAATGAGGTCCGGAAGAGCCACCACTATTACCAGATAGACCAATTGTATCACCTTTTTTTACCCAGATAAATGCTTGTTTAAAAACAGTATCAAATGCAAATTTTTGTTGTTTGTATTGATACTTATTTATCCAATCGGCTATTGCACCTTTGTAGCATTGTAAATGACCATAAACAGTTGTAAAACCATTTGGATGGTCAATATAAATTGCTTTACCATAACCATTCGATGCAATTTTAATTCTGGAAATATAACCATCTGCAACAGCATAAACCGGAAGCCCTTCTTTTTCTTGTGTTTTTAAATCTACTCCACTGTGAAAATGATTGTCTCTCATAGCCCCAAATGGAGAAACAAAGTGAGGCAATGAATCCATCGGATACCTGAAATAAGGTTTATAATCGCCCTGTGCATTTGCTTGAATTTTTAGAACAAAAAGCAAGAATAAAAGCACACTTTTTAATAAGCTGAATTTGTATGGTTTGTTAATGTTTATTTTCAATTTATTTTACCTCGCAATGCAACATTTTTTTATCACCAATAAATCCTTCCAGTTTGTCACCTATCTTAACTGCACCTACACCTGCTGGAGTTCCCGTATAAATTAAATCACCAACTTTTAAAGTGAAATATTGAGAGATAAAACTTACAATTTTGTCGAAAGAAAATATCATATCATTAGAATTTCCATTTTGCACCAATTCTCCATTTTTTAAAAGTGAAAATTGTATTGGATTTTGTAAGTCTTTAACGTTTGAAAATTCACCAATAGGAGAAGAGCCATCAAAAGCTTTTGCTAATTCCCAAGGTAACCCTTTTTGCTTTAATTGCGATTGTAAATCTCTAGCTGTAAAGTCGATTCCAAACCCAATTTCGGAATAGTAGTTTGAAGCAAATTTCTCTTGAATTTTCTTTCCCATTTTGCTGATTTTTATAACAAGTTCAGCTTCATAATGAACATCATTACTAAAATCAGGCAGGTAAAAATCCTCACCATTTTTTAATAATGCAGTATCGGGTTTACTAAAGATTACAGGATTTTCGGGTAACGCATTTCCTAGTTCTTTTGCATGTTCACTATAGTTTCTTCCTACACAGAATATTTTCATTTTCTTTTTTTCTGTAACTAAAATCAGGCAATCAAATTTTGATTGCCTGATTTTAAACTTAATTATTTTTACTTAGTTCGTCTTTCACAAATTTCATCAATTCATGAATATAAGCGGTACTAAAATTAAATTCAATTCCTGCTGTTTGATAGATTTCACCAATCGTTTTTGAATAACCTAAACTCAATGCTGCTTTATATTGCTCAATGGTTTTTTCTTTATTATTCATGAAGTTTCTCCAAACTGCTAATGCACCTAATTGTGCAATTCCATACTCGATATAATAAAACGGAACTTCAAACAAGTGTAATTGTTTCTGCCATGAAATGGTTCTAAAGTGTTCAAATCCGGTCCAATCAACCATTCCTGTTCCAAACTCATCACTTAGTTCAATCCAATATTTTTTGCGCTCTGCTGCAGTATGTGTTGGGTTGGTATAAATCCAATGTTGGAATTTATCAATGATTGCTATCCAAGGTAGAATTTTAATGATTCCTTCTAAATGCTCTTCTTTAGCTCTCTTGAAATCTTCTTTATTTGGATAGAATTCATCTTGTCCTTCATAACTCAATAATTCCATACTCATACTTGCCAGTTCAGCAACTTCACTTGGACAGTTTTTAAAGGCAGCCAATTCAAGGTCTTTGCTCAAAAATGAATGAACTGCATGTCCACCTTCATGCACCATTGTTTCAACATCTCTTGTACTACTAGCGGCATTCATAAAAATAAAAGGCACACTTGTTTCAGCCATTGGGTAATTATATCCCCCAGGTGCTTTTCCTTTTCTGCTTTCCAAGTCAAGCCTGTCCATATCATCCATAGTTTGAATGCACCAAGCAAAATATTCGTCAACCTTTTTAAAACAAGTGATAGTTTTTTCTAACAAATCAGCACCACTTGTAAATGGTTCTAATGCTGGTCTGTTTTGCGTATCAACTTCAGTATCCCAAGGTTTTAATGAATGCCCTAATTCTTTAACTCTTTTTTCATTAAATTCTTTAACCAAAGGCATTACTTCTTTTTGAATTGCTTCATGAAATGCAAAACAATCTTCAGGTTTATAATCAAAGCGCCCTAATTCTGCGAATTTGTAATCTCTGTAGTTTTTAAAACCAGCATTTACGGCAATTTGGTGCCTTAATGCAATGAGTTTATCAAATAAATTATCTAATTCATCTGCATGGGCAAACCTTTTTTCCTGAATAGTTTTGAAAGCATTTTCTCTTACAGTTCTATCAGGATTTTTTAAGTAATTCGATGCTTGTTGAAGTGTTAGTTCCTTTCCATCAATTTCAATGGTCATACTGCCAACTATTGAACCATATTTTTGAGATTCAGTAGCAACTTCAGCCATTAAGTGAATGTTTTTCTCATTAAAAATTTCAATTTCCTTTTTAATGCTTCTTAAATAAACGAAGTATTTTTCTTCATTTAATTGATTTAAAAATTCGCTATTGATTAGCTTTTTATTCAATGAATCACTGAATGGTGCTGTTTGGGGTTCAATTTCATTTACGAAGAACAAATAGGCTTCTTCCAATTCTTTAGCTGCGGTATCACAAGTCATTTTAACATATCTCCAAGCTAAATCTTCACTTAAAAAAGCATCAAGTTCACTTCGGTCTTTCAACCAATCCTCTAGTTCTTTTACAGATTTTATTTCTCTGTTTTGAAGACTTTCAAAATAAGGTTGAATGACATCCCATGAAGTCACTTTAATTTTATCAGGTAAAAAACGTCTTTTTATTATTGTAATCATACTTTTAGAATTAAACTCAAATGTATATTCTTCTTTTAGAAACTTAGCGTTTTTTACTTAAGATTTTTGTCAATCTTTCTTAAGTAAATTTATTATTTATTGAGATATATCATTTTTTTCTTTAGTAAGCCGATACACTTTTGGGAACCAATTAAAACCAAACCAAATCATCTCATTTTTAGGAATGGGATTTTAAAAACCAAAAAATGAGAACTATTATAGAACCATTTAGAATTAAATCGGTGGAGCCTATTAAAATGACTACCCGAGAAGAAAGATTAGTTTATTTAGAAAATGCTCATTACAATTTATTTTCTTTAGATTCTGAAAATGTATTGATTGATTTGTTAACCGATAGTGGTACAAGCAGTATGAGTGCGAACCAATGGGCTGCTATTATGAAAGGTGATGAATCTTATGCAGGAAGTCCTTCTTTTCATAGATTTGAAAAAGCTGTTCAACATTTAATGCCGTTTAGCCATATTATCCCAACGCACCAAGGTAGAGCAGCTGAGAAAATTTTGTTTTCAGCTATTGGTGGTCCAGGGAAATATATTTTAAACAATACTCATTTTGATACTACTCACGCCAATATTGAGTATTCTGGGGCAATTGGTGTGGATTTAGTAATTGAAGAAGGAAAAAATCCGCAGAGTGAACATCCATTTAAAGGCAATATGGATATTGAAAAATTGGAGGCATTTATTAAAGAGAAAGGAGCTGAAAATATTCCTTTATGTATGATTACTATTACCAATAATTCTGGTGGTGGTCAACCGGTTTCAATGGATAATATCAAACAAACCAAATACATCTGTATGAAATATGGTATTCCATTGTTTATTGATGCTTGTAGGTTTGCTGAAAATGCATATTTTATTAAAATGCGTGAGCCTGGTTTCGAAAATCAAAGCATTGAATCTATTGTTCAAGAAATTTTTTCTTATGCTGATGGTTGTACGATGAGTGCTAAAAAAGACGCTTTAGTAAATATTGGCGGTTGGCTTGCAATGAATAATGATGATTGGGCTTTAACTTGTAGAAATTTATTAATTCTTACAGAAGGTTTTCCTACTTATGGCGGATTAGCAGGAAGAGATTTAGATGCTATTGCTACTGGTTTAGAAGAAGTTGTTCATGAAGATTATTTACATTACAGAATTATTTCAACCCAATACCTTGGCGATCACTTAACAAAAGCAGGTATTCCTATCATGCGACCAGTTGGTGGTCATGCTGTATATATTGATGCCAGAGCGATGTTGCCTCATATTCAACCTTTACAATATCCGGGACAATCTTTGGCATGTGAAATGTATTTACACGCAGGTATCAGAGCTTGTGAAATCGGAACAGTAATGTTTGGTTTACAAGCAGATGGTGTTACTGAACTTCCTGCTTCTATGGATTTAGTTAGATTAGCAATTCCTCGAAGAGTTTATACCCAATCTCATATTGATTATGTAATTGAAGCTTTGGTTGAAATTAATGAAAACAAGAATTCTTTAAAAGGAATGAAAATTAATTGGCAACCAAAACAATTACGCCATTTTAGTGCGAGATTTAGTCATATCGACTCAGATGAGATTAGAAAAAAGACAATTATTGATTAATAATTAGGCTTAATTTTTTGAAGCTGATTCTCTTTGAATCAGCTTTTTTTGATTTTAAGCCGATGTTGTAAATATTTAAGCAGAAATTATCGTATTTTATGGATTGTTTGTAAATATTTAAGTGTTGAAATTGCAACACCTTAGAAAGTAGCCCTCTTCTATATTATCTTTTTAGATAGTTTAAGCCAAGTTATTTCCTATGATTTCATTTTTTGAAAAAATAGGGAATAACTTATTTTTTAATAACTAAGGCAACAGCCCATTATCATATGCAAAACTAATTAGTTGTACTCTGTTTTTTACTCCTAATTTACTTATCAAATTTCTTATATATGTTTCTATAGAACGAGGAGAAAGATTCAATGCTTCTGAAATTTCTTCAGTTACTAGGCCTTTTGATAGCATTTTAATGATTTGAAGGTCTCTTTCATTAAAAATCAATTTAGGATAATCAGCTAATTTAAATTCAGAATTATCTTGTGTTTCTGTCCTGTAAATTTTGTCAAACGCACTTTCTCCTTTTAAGCAAATTTCTATGGCAGGTAATAAACACGACCTTAATTTTGATGAAAAGCCATTTGCACCTAATTTGAATAATTGATCGGCTAAAGAATCTGAGTTAAAACTGCTAATAACAAGTACTTTTTGTTCTGGATTTTTTTGTTTGATGGCGGCTAATGTTTCAAACCCATCCATTACTGGCATGAATAAATCTAAAAGAATTAAGTCGAAATTTTTTCTTGTAAGCACTTGCAGGGCTAATTTACCATTCATTGCTCGGCTCGCTAACTCTAAATTTGGAGTTGATTTTAAAGCCGATTCTATATAATAAGCTTCTGTAGGGGTATCTTCAACTAATAAAATTTTATTCTGTTTCACTTCGCAAACTTAAACGTATTAAGCTAAATTTTGTTTTGATTAAGATTAGCTTTTTCTCTGATTTTTATTTAAAAAAAATAGTTTTTGAAATGTTTACGGCATAAAAAAAACACATAAACAAATTGTCTACGTGTTTTTGTATTCGTGATATAAATTTATTCTGAATCTTTTGCTTTTTTAGCTGCTGTCTTTTTAGCCGCAGTTTTTTTAGCAGGAGTTTTCTTTGGTTTTTCTTCAATAACTTCTTCAGCAATAATTTCTTTTACTTCTTCAATAACTTCTTCTGCTTTTTCAACCTCAGCAGTTTCTTCGTCTTTTTTGCCTAATGTATTAAAGTCTAAAACTGATTTTAAAGCATGAAACCAATTCATTAGTTTTTTGATATCACTATCATATACTCGCTCGCTATCTAATTGTATGCATTCAATTAAAAAAGTTCTGATTTTTTTAATGTCTTCTTTTGCTTCCGGTAAATTACTAGAATTGTTTAATTTGATAAAAACATCAGATAAATGCATATCTCCTTCTAATGTATAAATGGAAATATCTTCTAAAACAGAAACTTTATCATGAAAACCTGTTGCGAATTTTCTACCTGTACCTATTGTCTCAACAATTAAACCATTCTTGCTTCTGCCTGTAACATGGTGTAAACCACTCATACCAGAAATTGCTACAACGTCTTTTAATTCCATTTTTTAATTTTTTAAGGAGGGCAAATGTAGAAAAAAAATGTAAGACTCGTTTATAATCCTTGGTTCATTGGAAAAATGTTTTTTTGACTTTAAAATCAGCTATTTATAAACTTAGAATATTTACAGTTGCATCTAATAATTAAAAAAACGTTGAAAAAGAGTCACAATTCAATCCAAATAATATTTTTGCACCCGTTTTGAAAAAAATACTCATTTTCTGCTTTTACTTGATTTCAATTTTTGATTTGAATGCTCAGCAAGTTATCAATATTGAAACCAAACGTTATGATACCCGTGATTCTTCATGGCATGGCGATGTTGAGTTGAATTTTAATTATATTCAAAACAGAAATACAGTTGTTAATTTTGGGAATAAACTCAATTTTATTCTTAAAAGAGATGTTAATACTTACTTGTTTCTTTCAGACTTTAATTTTCTTCAATCAAATAGTAGAAACCTTGATTATGCTAGCTATCAGCATTTCAGATTTAAAAGGGAATTAAAGCCCTGGTTAAGTGGAGAGGCTTTCGCTCAAACGCAATTTAATAAGCAAATTGGGTTAAATTTCAGAGGGTTATTGGGAGCTGGACCTCGATTTAGATTGTTTTTTGAAGATAGCATGAAAATGTTTTTAGGCCCGATGTGGATGTACGAATACGAAAGTACAACCGATACTGAGGCCAAAAATGTGCACAATCGTTTGAGCCTTTATTTATCGTTTTTATACTTCAAAACCAGAAATTTTAATTTTGATTTGGTAGCTTATTACCAGCCAGATTTGATTGATTTCTCGAATTTTAGATTCTCCTCTGAAGCCAAAGTTGAAATGCACTTTACAAATCATCTTAGCTTTCGATTTAGTATCAGTCAGAATTATAATTCCATTCCTCCTCCCAATATTCCAAAGAATATTGCAAATGTCAGGAATGCTTTTGTTTACAAGTTTTAGAAATCATTTTTTACAAACCACTATTTTCTCTTTATTCCTTAATTAATCAGGCAATCTCGGTTGTTTTTCCTGCTTTTAGATTCGCAATTTTTGTTTGATTTTCAATTCTTTTCAAAAGCTTAAATCAAAGCTGTTTTAAAGAGTTGTTTAATCAGTCTTAAAGCCTATTTTTGCCCAAAATCTTGTATTATGGAGAGCATTGAAAAATATACACCTAAGCACAAAATCAGAGTAGTAACAGCGGCAAGTCTTTTCGACGGTCACGATGCTGCTATCAATATCATGAGAAGAATTATTCAAGCCAGTGGAGCTGAAGTAATTCATCTTGGACATGATAGAAGTGCAGAGGAAGTTGTGAATACTGCAATTCAGGAAGATGCAAACGCGATTGCAATGACAAGCTACCAAGGCGGTCACGTTGAATACTTCAAATACATGTACGATTTGCTTAAGGAAAGAGGTTGTGAACATATCCGCATTTTTGGTGGTGGTGGTGGTACCATTTTGCCTGAAGAAATTGCAGAATTACATGCTTATGGTATTACCCGTTTATACCATCCTGATGATGGCAGAAGCATGGGTTTACAAGGTATGATTAATGATATGCTTGAGAAGTGTGATTTTCCAACAGGTCAAAATTTAAATGGGGAAGCAACTCATTTAAAAGATAAAGATTGGAAATCTATAGCCAGACTGATATCTGCTGCGGAAAACAATCCTGAGGTTTTTGCCAATATGCACAAAACTATTCTTGATTCAGCTGCAGTTTCGCATGTTCCAGTACTTGGAATTACAGGTACTGGAGGCGCAGGTAAATCATCTTTGGTTGATGAATTGGTGCGTAGGTTTTTGTTTGATTTTAAAAACAAAACAATTGGTATTATTTCAGTAGATCCAAGTAAAAGAAAAACAGGTGGAGCTTTGTTGGGTGATAGAATTCGTATGAACTCTATTAAAAACAACCGAGTTTATATGCGTTCATTGGCAACTCGTCAGAGTAATTTGGCTTTGTCGAAACACGTAAAAGAAGCAGTTGATATTATGAAAGCTGCTGCCTTCGATTTGATTATTCTTGAAACTTCTGGTATTGGTCAAAGTGATACTGAAATCATGGACCATTCAGATGTGGCATTGTATGTAATGACTCCTGAATATGGTGCAGCAACTCAATTGGAAAAAATTGATATGCTCGATTTTGCTGATATCATTGCTATCAATAAATTTGATAAAAAAGGTTCTTTGGATGCATTAAGAGATGTGAAAAAACAGTTCCAAAGAAATCATCAATTATTTGATATCAATCCTGAGGAAATGCCTGTTTATGGAACAATCGCTTCTCAGTTCAACGATCCAGGAATGAATCGTTTGTACAAAGCAGTAATGGAAATCATAAAGGATAAAACCAATGCTGATTTACAAACAACCTACGAGATTACAGATGAAATGAGTGAAAAGATTTTCATCATTCCACCTGCTCGTACTCGTTACTTATCTGAAATTTCTGAAAACAACAGAAACTACGATAAGTGGGTAAACAAACAAGTTGAAATTGCTGATAAATTGTATAGTTTAAAATCATCAATTGAAGTAATAGCATCAGGTAAATTAGAAGATAAAGACCGCTTAGTAAAAAGTTTACAAGAAGCTTATCACGATATAGAATTAGACCTTGATCCTAGAAATAAAATCATTTTAAACACTTGGGAAGAAAAGAAGAAATTGTTCAGAGATGAATATTATATCTTCAAGGTTCGTGATAAAGAAATCAAAATAAAAACACATAGCGAATCTTTGTCTCACACAATGATTCCTAAAGTTGCGGTTCCTAAATTCAAAGGTTGGGGAGATATTTTACAATGGTCTTTACAAGAAAACTTCCCTGGAGAATTTCCATATACAGCAGGAATTTATCCATTTAAACGTGAAGGTGAAGATCCAACCAGGATGTTTGCTGGAGAAGGCGGACCAGAAAGAACTAACAAGCGTTTCCACTATGTAAGTTTAGGAATGCCAGCTGCTCGTTTGAGCACAGCGTTCGATTCGGTTACACTTTACGGAAATGACCCTGACCACAGACCTGATATTTACGGAAAAATTGGTAATTCTGGTGTAAGTGTTTGGAGTTTAGATGCTGCTAAAAAACTGTATTCAGGTTTTAATTTGGCTGATCCTAAAACTTCGGTTTCAATGACAATTAATGGTCCTGCAGCAATTATTTGTGCATTCTTTATGAATGCTGCAATCGACCAACAATGTGAACTGTATATCAAAAAGAATAGCTTAGAAGATGAAATCAACCAAAAGATTGATGACATTTATAAAGCCAAAGGAACACCACGTCCTAGATACAATGAAACTTTACCAGAAGGAAATGATGGTTTAGGATTGATGTTATTGGGTGTTACAGGTGATATGGTTTTACCTGCTGATGTTTACCAATCAATAAAAGTAGCAACATTAAAACAAGTAAGAGGTACTGTTCAGGCTGATATTTTAAAAGAAGACCAAGCACAAAATACATGTATATTCAGTACAGAATTCTCATTAAGAGTAATGGGTGATGTTCAACAGTATTTTATAGATAATGGTGTTAGAAATTTTTATTCTGTTTCAATTAGTGGATACCACATTGCAGAAGCAGGAGCCAATCCAATTACTCAATTGGCATTAACACTTTCTAATGGATTTACTTTTGTAGAATACTACTTAAGTCGTGGCATGAACATCGATGATTTTGCACCGAATTTATCTTTCTTCTTCTCAAATGGTATCGACCCAGAATATTCAGTAATTGGTAGAGTATCGAGAAGAATTTGGGCAAAAGCAATGAAGTTGAAATATGGCGGTAATGAAAGAAGTCAGATGTTGAAATACCATATTCAAACATCAGGACGCTCATTGCATGCACAAGAAATTGACTTCAATGATATCAGAACAACTTTACAAGCATTATATGCTATTTATGATAACTGTAATTCATTGCATACAAATGCTTATGATGAAGCCATTACAACTCCTACAGAAGAATCTGTAAGAAGAGCAATGGCTATCCAATTAATCATTAATAGAGAATTGGGATTGGCTAAAAATGAAAATCCTTTACAAGGTTCGTTTATCATTGAAGAGTTAACTGATTTAGTCGAAGAAGCTGTATTAACCGAGTTTGATAGAATTACAGAAAGGGGAGGAGTTTTAGGCGCAATGGAAACCATGTACCAAAGAACTAAAATTCAAGAAGAAAGTTTGTATTACGAAATGCAAAAACATACTGGAGAATTCCCAATTATTGGTGTAAATACATTCTTGTCGAGCAAAGGTTCACCAACTGTTTTGCCTAAAGAAGTAATTCGTTCAACTACTGAAGAAAAAGAATACCAGATTGAAATGTTAAATGTGTTGAAAAAAGTGAATGAAGACAAAGGAAAAGAGATGCTTCATAAATTACAGCGCAAAGCCATTTTGAATCAAAATATTTTTGAGGAATTAATGGATACGGTAAAATATTGTTCATTAGGACAAATTACCGCAGCATTATTCGAAGTAGGTGGACAATATCGTCGTAATATGTAATTTTTACCGCGTCTCTAAATGATATTGATAAAATAAGATTTTTTAATATTTCATATGAAATTCAACCTCAGCACCAACCTCGGCAAATTCAGATTAATTGCCCTATTAGAAGGAATATCTTTTATTGTTTTGGTATTTATAGCCATGCCGTTGAAGTATGGTTTTGATATGCCCTTGTTTGTAAAATATTTTGGTTGGGCACATGGATTGTTGTTTGTGCTTTATATGATTCTATTGCTTCAATGCGCTTTAGAATATTCATGGAAATTTAGCAGAATTGCTTTTGCCTTTTTTGCAGGATTATTTCCTTTCGGAACTTTCGTTTTAGAACGTAAGTTAAGAAATGAATGAAATTAGCTTAAGAAAGGGGTAGTTCAATTACAATTGTACTTCCCTTTTCAAACTCACTTTTAACCTGCAATTTTCCTCGGTTTTGAATAGCAAAATCGCGAGAAATCATTAATCCAATTCCGGTTCCTTTTTCTCCCATTGTACCGGGTTTCGATATACTTAAGTCACCCTGATTTATAATGTCTAATTCTTTTTGATTCATCCCAGTTCCAAAATCTTGTATAGTGAGAATACAAGTGTTTTCTTTAATCATGGAATTGATAAGAATCTTACCTCTTTCAAAACTGAATTTTATTGCATTAATAATAATATTCCTAAGTATTAAGTCAAGTTGATTATGGTCTGCATATACAATATGTGTCAAATCAACATTGTTTTCTATAATCAAACCCTTTTGCTCAGATTGTGGGCCAAATAGTTTGATGTTTTGTTGAATGATATTATGCAATAAAATTGATTCCGGTTTCGCAGTATTTTCTCCGGTCATATTTGATCTCGACCAGTTCAAAAGATTGTCTAGTAACTGATTTAGGTTACTAAACTTTTCTCTTAATGAGTTTTTTATGAATTCAAATTCTTCCTTTTCAATGAGGTTTTCATCTAATAAAAATAATGTTTGCTGTAAGGAAACCAATGGACTTCTTAAATCATGAGAAAGAATTGAAAAGGTTTTATCTTTAATTGAATTGATTTTGATTAGCTGTTCTGCTTGTAAACTAAGTTTTTCTGCTTGTTTTTTTATGATTTGATTGTCTTTAATTTTTTCATTTCTGCTTCTTAAAACATAAAATAAAACGATAGAAATGCTTGTTAATAAAACAATTAAAGATCCAATTGTTAATCTGTTCCTCCAAGATTTTGTTTCGGAAAGTTCTTTATCTTTTTCTAAAATAGATATCTCAGCTTGCTTTTGAGCAAGTGTATTTTCGTATTCTAATTTCTGAATTTTTTCATTGGAGTTCGATATTGCCAATTCATCCTCGATTTTGTGCAGTTTTATGTAGTATTCATAAGCAGATTTATAATCACCTATTTGTTCAAATACTAAAATTAAATCTTTATAGCTTAAAACAAGAGTGGGCTTAAAATCATATTTTTCTAGAATTTCAATTCCTTTTTTATAAAGATTGATAGCTCCTACGTGGTCATTTTTTAAACTAAGAATTTTTGCTCTTCCTAAAATTGATGCAGCCTCTGCTTCATAATCTTTTACTATTTTACAGATAATCTCTGATTGTTTAAAATAACTTTCAGCCGTTTGATAATTTTTTAAATTGGTTTCTACTTCTCCTAAATTATTGTATGAAATAGCTTGGTTTAAAATTTGTTTGTTTTCAATTGAGTTTTTTAAAGCCAATTCAAACTCTTTTTTTGATTCTGTAAATTTATTTTGGTAAAAATAAGTTCCTCCTAAATTTGTATGAATACTGAAAAATTCCGCATTTGCTCCTGATATTTCTTGCCAAAATTGTGCTAGTTTTAGAGAACTTATTGCCTTGTTAAAATTGCCAATAGACAGGTAAACATTTGATAGATTCATGAAAGATCTCGATAAACTATTTGTATCACATCTTTTTATTTTGATATCAAGTGATTGTAAAAGTTGAATCCTAGCTTCTTGGAAATTTCCCAATTTCATATTGGTATTTGCCATATTATTCAAAGAACTTGCTATTCCATTTGAATCATTTAGTGCTTGTCTGATATAAAGACTTTTAGTATAAAATGAAAGTGAAGCTTGGTTGTAACCAACACTAGAATAATAAACACCAAAATTATTCAGGCTATGAGCTATTTGTATAAGGTTATTTTGTTCTTTCCCTATCGAAAATGCTTCTGTTAGCCAATAAACAGATGAGTCTGACTTTTGTAGATTGATATATGCGGAAGCCAAACAATTATACAAGTAAGGTCGATAACTTTCAGCCTTAAGTTTTTCGAGTAATGTTTTTGCTCTTAAGGCAATTGGTAAGCATGAATCTGGATTAATGAATTGGTATGCAAGACTAAGTTTAATTAAGGTTTCAAGTTTTAAACTATCATCTACCTGAGAATAAGCTTTTACCGTGGCTCTTTGGTAAGGCCATATTTTCTCTGCAAAAAGATTATTACTTGTTAAGCACAAACAAAATATGCTTGCAAAAAGTAATAATCTATTTTTTATTTTAGACGTGGCCAATTGAGGTTAATTTGATTGAAATGTTTTGCGAATTGCAGTTGCAATGTAAGGTTTTATAAAGATTTACGCACTAGTTTGTGTGTAAATAAAACAGCTTTTATTTCAAAAATTTCGCCAAATTAAAACGAATATTTGTTTTAAGAAAAATCTAATTAGGCTAAAATCCAGTTAAACTTAAATTCAGTATCAGGAATTTTCATTCTTTCAGAAATTCTAGTTAATCTATCTGGAAGTTTTGTTAAATAATCGCGGGCTCTTTCTCCTTCTTCTTTTAAACCTCTGATGTTCTCAATATTCCATTCTTCAATTAAGCCTTTTAATATATCTACATAATCTGTTGCAGTATATACACCTAATCTTTGAGCGCAATCTGAAAAACTAGAAAATGAATTTACTTTATCTCCTAATTCTCTAAGGTATTGAGCTGGCATTACAATTTTCTTCTTCATCATATCTTCAAATGCCAACATCATTTCAGTTGGATCAATCTCAAATATTTTAGAAACAAAACTCTTATACGCTTTGGCATGACGAGCTTCATCTGCTGCAACTAAACCGCACATTTTAGATAATAATGCGTTTCCTTGTTGTTTAGCTATACTGGCAACTCTTCTATGTGAAATATTGGTTGCTAATTCCTGGAATGATGTATATATGAAATTTCTATAAGGGTCATCTGATGCACCATTATCAAATCCATCACGAATTAAATATTGAGTTGAAGCTTCAAATTCTCTCATATTTATTCTTCCACATAAATATAAATAACGATTTAATGCATCTCCATGTCTGTTTTCTTCAGCAGTCCAAGCACGTATCCATTTCATCCAACTGTTATTTTCAGTCTGACTTACACCTTTTAGGCCAGCTAACCAAGTTTCATATGTAGGTAATGCTTCTTCGGTAATGGTATCAACAACTAAAACAGCCAATAAATCATACGATAAATTAGATGCTTGTTCTTGAATTGTTTTTAAATCTGAAATAAATGATTCATCAGAAGTTAATGGTAATAATTCTGAAGCCTGCCAATTTGATTCAACAGGTTTTAAATATTCAGATGCAAAAGTTTCAGCTTGAGAGCCTAAATGCAACATTACTTCTGTTCTTCCCGGTGTTAAAGCATTATTCATATATAGATATAAACGTCAAAAATACCTGTTTTTTATCATGTATCCAAAGTAATTGACCATTGGCAGTGATTTTTACTTTGAATTTTATAAGGTTTTTTATACAATAATTTTTTAGGATTAATAGGCTACATACTGGGCTTCAAATTATAAGACATTGTTTTTTAGTGGTTTCGCTTTATTTATCTTAAACTTTTCATGGGTTGTTAGAAAAATAGTTTTCAAAAAAGTAGAAAACCTTTCAAAATAAAACATGTCATTTTTATAAATAATTGATGTCATGACCTAATTTTCTAACTTATGAAGATTGATGATTGCCCCTGTTTTTGAAGTGAACTCTTTTTAATTATAATTTTTTGGACGAAAATTATCCGTTTTTTTAATCTTTAAATTAGTTTCTATCTATTATTTTTTTCAATTGAAACTTATAAAACAATAATTCTAAACTGAATCTTATTTTTGGAAATCAACTTTATCGACATACATACTCACCATTCTTATAAACCAACTGATGATATAATTTTTATCAGACAGGCTTATATGCATCAATTTATTCCGGAAGCAAAAAACTATTTTGTTTCAAAAGGACTTCATCCCTGGTTTATTGAACAAAATTTTGACGAGGATTCTTTTATTAAATTAATTTCAAATCCAAAAGTTCTGGCTATAGGGGAGTGTGGTTTAGATAGATTAAAACCTCAATTTAATTTGCAAAAGGAAGTTTT
>JAIYDG010000074.1 GCA_027487625.1 Bacteroidota bacterium | reverse complement strand
CCGCCAATGGTCACAGTGGATGTTTGTTCACAAGGAATTTTTATCTGAAAATTTCCGTGGGGATCAACTGGGCTTGTTGCTTTAAAGCTCCAATGGAAAATCCCTCGATGGGGAATGATATAACTCACTTCTTTGATCGTGCCCAAATTGACTTTTCCGGTGATCAGGACTTCTTTGGGGGGGACGTCATGAGTGTTCCAGGCTAAGAGGAGCCAGTTTAGCAATAAAAAAGCGGATAATTTCATCTATTCTAATTTTGAGGTGACGGTTGGTTTACTCTGGCAATCGAGCCTGATCAAAAATAGGTTGTTTTAATGTAACATTCAACAGCACATCATTCTAGTAGTTTTTGTAGCAAGCCTGGTTGGTATTTCGGGTTGCTTTTGTAATCTATACCAACTGTACGTAGGTTTTTTTCATCCACCGCATAAAATTGTTGGAGGGCATTAGGGCTGCCATCAAAACGACCATCGGGGGTAATAAAAGCCCAAGCAGGTTTGCCTTCAGCAGAAAATAAGAAATAAAAAAAACCGAGACTTTGTCCAGTCTTGGTGTTGATGAACTGGTAAGCAAGCTTATCATGAAAAAACAATACTTTTGTGTTTTTATAATCAACACTGGGAATGACTTGAATCCCATCACTGAACCCCTGATAGAGTTTGTCCTTGGTTTGTAAGGTCGATAGCTCAACGACCTGCATTTGTTTGTCATTCGGATTGTTGGCAAAAAAATACTGATCATTTATAGAAAAGAAATAACTGATGGCTGCAAAGGGCAGCGTTAGGATAGCTTTATTTAATTGCAAGTCAAACAGTTCTGTAGTATTTGAATTTTCAAGCGGATAAGCCAAATAACGTCCGGACTTGGAAATATTCATCTTTCTGGGCATAGGACGCGACCACAAAAACTGCTTTACAATTTTGCCAATCTGGTTGTCCATGATTTGAACTGAGTCCTTTTTAATGATAACCTGAAAAGGCCTAGGGCTGATTTTGCTTTTCTCTTGATAGGCAGTTTGATCTGAAGTGGCTGTGATGCTGTTTTTTGACCAATCGTACTCATGGTAAATACCATTTTCATTCGGATCTAGATAGTAGATTTTTTGCAATTGGTCGCCAAAACGGAGGATTTGTGGGGGTGTTCTTTCAATCACTTTTTTTGTTTTTTTCCAGGAACGCAAATCGAAAATCGTGCTTGAATTATCGTAATCGTCAACGAGCAATTGCTGCCGGTAGGGGTCATAACTATGGGTGGAATTCAGTGTTGACAAAGAATCCATTTTTTGGCCAGTTCTTACATCTAGTTTAGAAAAATCTATAGTATTGGTAAAGTACAAAATGTGGGGATCGACCGGATCAAAAAGACTAAAATCGTTCCGCCCCATCAACATACGGATCGTTTCAAAAACAGGCAATTTCGTCTTTAAATCTATCACCATAAGCCCATTATGTTGGCTAATATTAATCAATGCATAAGTATCGTCGGCATTAAATTGAGCAGAAATCACACTCGAATTAATAACAATTTCTATCTTACATTGCAGGTCAAGTTGATCTTTTTCCAGCTTATACAAGTAGGCGCGTTTGGAATCATCCACAACCAGAACCTGTGGCCCTGCATTGCCATGTGCCAAGGCTGTAATCGGAAATTTCCCAATACTGATGGCTTGCTTTTCCTGTAAATCTGGAAGACTGTAAAAACGGACTCTTCCGTCGCTACAGCCTGCCAACAGCGTTTGGTTATCCGGGGTAATGAGTAGGGTCGAAACCTTGACATCTTCCAGTTTTAGGGTTTTGAGTGAGCGCATTTCAGGTATGCTCCACAAGCGTATCTGGCTCTTGTCTTCGATGAAAACCCAATAAAGCTGGTTTTTGCTTACTTGCGACGATAGAGGCTCTTGTACCCCTTCCAAGGTTTTAATCACCCGCAACGTGCCGGGTTCTAATAGCTGTACTTGCCCTTCGGAATTTTGGTGGATCAAACGATCCTTACCTAAAAACTGGATGTTTTTAGGTCTCTTTAATGAAAATTGAAGCTGTGGAGTGTTGAGTGCTGGTGCACTAACAATAGGTTTATTGACTTCCCAGAACCATTTTAAATAATCCAATTCATTCCGGGTATTTACAGTCCGCTCGGGAAACTTGGCTACCTTATGCGAGTAGGGCAAGCCTTTGAAAGCAGACTTAACCATCCCTTCCCGGTAAAATGCCGTATCTTTTTTGGTGAATGGCACAACCTGTCCCGTAGTGCTGAGATACGCCATTTGATGTAGGCCATTTTCGCTGGTTTCAAAATGTAAACCATCATCAGAAATGGCCACCCAATCATTGGTAGAGCTGGGGTAAATGGTCATTAATTTTTTCCCGGTCTTGACATCCAGCACGCATATTTTTTGGGCGATGGGGACTACAATTATTTCAATTCCGGGGAAATAATGACCATTTTTGTTCCAAGAAGCCCCCTCTAATTTAAATAAATGAAGGCGATTAAGATTGCCCCTGATGGGATAAACCGCTACATTTTCTCCTTCAACAACTACAATTTTATTGCTTGCATCTGATAAACCAATGATGCTATTGGCATAAGAAAGGAATATAGTTTGTTGCAAAGTTTTGAGGTCCCAAATCACAGGATGGTAATCGGCGTCGAGGTAAGCCAGATAGCGGGAGTTCGCCGAGAAGTGAAAAGGAAAATGAGCGCGAAGGCTTTTGCTAATTGGAATGTCGTGGATTTTTTTGCCACTTGCCACTTGGTACAATTCAATGTTCTTTTTGGTATGGGCAACAAGCAAACTGTCGCGTTCATCAAAGCTCGCATTTTCGTAGCGATCGTTTGTTTTAATGTGGTGTTTGGCTTGCCGAGTTTGGTTGTCCCAAACAACGATCTCACCCTTGGAATCAATATAAACCAGGTATTTTTTGTTTTTGCTTACTTGGGGGCGAGCATTGGATTCGGTGATGCCCGTATAAAAAATTTCTCCTGTATCATCATACATCGTTTGTTCATGCCCATTAAACCAGGAGGAAACAAGTGGCCTACCTGCTTGGTAGCTCATTTTGGCAGCAGGCAAATTAAAGCTGCTTGTAAAAGAACCTGAACTGTAGAGAACATCACCGGACTCGAGGACGGTGCCCCCGTAAGATAAACTACCCGCAAACTTATCCAACTCAAGCGCCACTTTATCAGCGCTCAAATCGATGATTTGTATTCGGTCATCAGTGCTGATCACCAACCGTTTTTCTGTTTCATCAAAAAGCAAATCATTGATCTTGCCTTGTAAAGCCCTTTTATAAATCAACTGCTGTTTTGGGTAGTCCCATAGTTCAAAAAAACCTGGGTAAGCAAAAGCAAAATAAGTTTTACGTGGGCTCAGACTCATGTGGTAGGCCATCCATTTGTTTAAGTCTTTTTGGATAAAACTTGGCTTTTCGGCCAAATCCTGACTTTTACTATTCAATTGATTGGAAGGAAGGGCTTGGTCAAGTTTTTTGTCAAGCCTGTTGATTTTTCCCGTTTCAACGTTTAAGGCCCAATAAGTGGTGTTTAAAGCCTCTTGGATCCGACTACTATAAGGGCTTTGTTTTTTAAAATGAATGTGTACGATTTTCGGATCATCAGTACTCAACATTTGCTCTATCTCTTTGCAGAATTCATCTTCGATGATGTATTTGACTCGCCCGGCAGGCAAATCCCAAACCGTCAAGGTGGAATACCCTGCGCCTACCAGGGTTTTGCCGTCTTTGGTGAAAATTAGGTCAGAAATAGACCCTGGTGGCAGGCCGAATTTGGGTAAAAGGGAAGCTACGCCACTAGCCTTATTGCGCGAATGGGGATTGAGTTGATCCAGGTGCTGCTGAACACTGGTCGCTGCGGATATAGTAGTGAGTTGTTGTAGTTGTGCCCAAGAAATAGCACCCTTAACGCTGATTTGTGCGGTTTTGGCTGCAACTTTCCAACTCAGGGTAGCCAAAAGTTTTCCACTGAGTACCTCTCTGATTTCCAGGTTTTGGTCAGGAGTCAGGAGCAAAAAATGGGCTCCTGAAGGGCAAATGCTGAGGTGATTAGATGGAGGAAGGGGGTATTGCAGTATTTTTGCGCCGTGCTCCATGTCTTGGATGTAAGCCCAGGTTTTTTCAATTACAAAGAGGTAATTGGATTGATTGCCCACCCAGGCCGAATATTGAACGGGTAGATCCTGGCGCTCAAGTTTGTCCGTTTCCCAGTTGTAAATACCTAACGTGGAGCCTTTAGAAACAAAGGCCACCTTGGTACTGTCGTGATTGTAAATGGGCTCAGCCTTGTCAAGGTGGTTGAAAATACCGTATTTTTTCAATTTTTTGCGCTCGGTATAGGAAAGAAAAAGATCATTAATGTTTTGATATTGAGGATCAAGAGATGTTTGAAGCTCGTATTTCCCTGCTCGAATAACTGCTTCATCCTGGGGTTTTGTAGAAGGCTTGACATTGAGCCAATTTTTTCCGGTGTAAATAAATGCATCGTTTAAGAAGTCCCAGACCGCAAAATTGCTTGTTCCTTTGATCCAAACCACATTCGCTGCCGCCTCGATTTGATCGTTTTTAAAGGATTGGCTTTGATCATTCTGTAAATCCCAGATCACGATATCGCCGCGACTTGAACTGGTGAGCAGTTTTTGATTTTGATCATCCAGTGAAAAAAAATGATTTCGGGAGGGGTTACTGAGTGGGAAATGTTTAATCTGCATACTGCTCCAGTCCATTACTGTAATCCGTTCTTCCCCGTCATTCAGGAGCAAGTATTTTCCTTGCGGACCAAATTTAAAGCTTTGAATGTTGTTGGGGGAGGCCTCAAAAACCTTCACCATACTGGCTTTTTGAGGATCGAATACCTTGACCTGTTTTTCATTTTTACCCAAAAAAAGCACTCGACCTTGTTGATCTATCACCAAGCGAGCGGATTGATCGCCCAGTTTAATTTTTTTGCTTATACTTTTTTGCTCCAATTGGAACACTGCAATGGAATCAGGACTTGGGGCATAAAAAAGTTCGTTGCGAATGGTACCGCTGGCCAGGGCCCATAGTGACTTGGACGTTTTGTGAAGCGAGGTTTCTTTCAACTCGGGAAGGCTCAAGGAGGAAATAAAGTTGTGTCCAATCGTAATCAATTGTTGGTCCGCAGCTGTAAAACTCATGGGATGCTCGGGAGCGTCTGTGTTCGTACGAGAACTGAGCAACTTCCCATCCGCAGTATTCCAAATGTTCAAAACGTCATCTTGCCCAGAGCTGAGACAATATTTTCCATCCGGGCTGATGCCGACGGCCAGAATGGACGCATCGTGCCCCTTAGCACTCCAGAGCAATTTACCCGTGTTGGTATCCCAAAATTTCACCAAAGCATCTTGTCCACCCGAGAGCAGGTTTCCGTTTTTATGTACAGCTAAACGTGGCGTGAGCACCCCTGGCTCCGGAAACTTAAGTTGATTCCGGGTAGCATCCTCAATGTATTTCTCCGGTTTTGCGTATAAAATAGTCAATTGTTTGGTGACATTGGGCCCTGGGTGTCCTTCGAATTGCTGTAGTAGCTTTCCACTCAGTAGGCTCCATTTTTTTATCCATCCGGCTTCATCTACACTAAATACGTATTGGTCATCGGCACTGATGACTACATCCGCAATGACTTTTTCGTGCGCCGGAAAAAAAATTAGGGGCTTTCCACTCACGTAATCCCAAACCCCCAACTGCCCGTCTGTACCCGCAGTAACCAGGTATTTGTTGCTGGCCGAAAGGGTATAATTCCGCAGCCAACCAATATGTGACTTAGATGATGACTGCGCAAAAGATGAGGTATAAAAACTCAACAACAATAAACCTGCTGAGGCTATTCGAGCGAGAATTGGCTTAATTGGGTGCATGATTCAGTATCTTAAGTGATGCTTATGATTTGGGTAAAAAAACGGTTTGACTTTTGTCCATGTAATAAACCTGCCCCTTGGCGTTTTTGACCAAAAAATAAAAGGCTACGATTTTGGATTGCTCAACATCAGACGAACTGGAAATACTGCAATACCAATCGCGGTGGGTGAAACCCAGATCAAGGATATTGAGACCTTCTGACAAAGGGATGGCCCAGCTAAGGTTGGTCAAGTCAAGCAGGCCTTCGTGTTGCCCTTTGCGAACCTTGGCAAACTTAAATTTGACAAATTGGTCGTTGAAAATGCTGTCCATTGCATTTTGTAGCCGAACCTCACCTGTGGACAACACAAAGCTCAATTCGCTGGCCTCGTTTTCCACCAAAAAGCACTTTTCTGAACCGGCATAACAGTTGTTCAGACTTATACTTTTGTAGTTGAATCCAATTTTGGGGTGAGTGACTCCATCTTGATTCACCAAACCATATTTCCCCTGTTTTCGGGCAATGATGTAGGATTGGCCATCTATGGACAAAGGCTTAATGGGAGAAACAATGGGGCCGCCTCTCCCTTGGTCAAAGTCTTTGGAAACCATGTTAACGTTGCCTTTTTCATTTACCTTAAAACCCTTGAGTGCCCCACTGCTGTCTACTCCCGGCGGGTTGAATACTTTAAATACTTGTTGGTGACTATTGGAAGGTTCATCCTGGTATTTTAAATTGATTTTGGTCTGGTCATCAATGCTAAACAGCACGTTTTTGTATTTGATCTCCAGGCAATCCCCGGCAAAACCCACCTTGTCGAAGCTGGCTGGTACCAGAATTTCTTTACTTTCTCGATGCAGGTAACCCCAGAGTCCATTTTCCTGGTATGGGATCAGGTCTGTGCGGGGAATGTTCTCAATGCGTTTAAACTTGGCCTCAATGGTATTCAGCGTCGTGTTGAGTTTTTGAATGTTTTTTTCCCAGCGCCGATCCTGCCGGAAGTTGGCAAAGTCCGCATCATTGCTCATCCATTTGAGGTCCCAATAGCCCAATTCGATGCTTTTGTTGAGGTAAGTATTGGCCTTGTCCAGGTCGCCAACTAAGCTGGCACAACAGGCTGCATTGTAGTAGTCTCCTTTTTTTGCACTAGGGGTACTTAATGCCTGTTCGTAGGCGTGTAGTGCATGGGCATAGCCTTTGTTTTTGTAATGTTTTTCTGCAGTGGCTATCTCCTGGTAATAGTTCACAGCGGGTATCAAGCTTTGCTGCGCCGAAAGTTTAAAAGTAAGCCAGGAGAGCAAGCAGAAAATTAGAATGCGCGTGTAAATCATTTGCTTTGTTTTATTTGATCAATTGACTCACTAAACCGGGAGTGTGTCCTGTGCCAGGATCAGCGCTTAGTGTTTTGGATTTTAAGGCGTTTTCATCTATGGTGTACAAGTTTTTAAGCCCCTCTTCATTGCCATCGTACCGCCCATCCAGGCCGACAAATGCCCAGGCTGCCTTGCCTGCCCATAAAGGAAAAAAGTAAAAGTCGCCCAGATAGGTGTTTTTGCTTACATCCCATAATTGAAATGCACCACCAGGGCTGTGCAGGAGGGTGAAACGAGTGTTTGAAGTGGGTATCCTCAACTGCTTTTGAGGTGTATTAGAGGCGTTAGTTTGGGTGATTCTGCCACTCGTCAGATCGTAGGTGCGAGATCCATTTGGGGAGGACACAATCAAATTCCGGCTATCTTTGGAGTAAACCGGGTCGCTGCCCGATCCTTCTTCGGAAAGAATAAGCTTTTTGCTGCTCAGGTCATAAACATTAAAGCCCGAATTACTTTTAAACAGTGTCAAATACCGGCCATTGTTGGAAATATACAGCCCGAATTTTTCTTGTTTAGCCGATGAATGTTTGTAGACCAGCTTTTGATCGAGAGCCGAATAGACAAAAATACTGTCGTTGCTGGTGGGCCAATGCGCCAAATACGTGCCATTATTTGAAACTGCAGAAATGCCCGGTCTTTTGTCAGGCTGCCAAAGGTAGCTGGTGTCACCCAGTAACTTTTTCCCAGTACCTTCTCTTGGTAAATAAAATTTTCCTACATAGTAGTATTTATCGCTCTGCTTTAGAAACTTACCATAATAGTACTGGCCTTTGAGTGATTCGGTTTGAGACTTTGCCAAATCAATCCGATGGACACCCTCACCTGATTGATAATGCAAAATGTTTCCGCTGATGTCCCAATTTGAACAAGCCATTGGTGTGGAGGAGATGGATTTATTCTTTTGAGCTTCTAAATCGTAAACCGAAATGTTCGATGAAGTACCGAGGTAATCGTATAATGCAGACTTGCCATCATTGGAAAGGGCATAAATGTTACCTGTTTCTCGGATGGAATCCACTAAGGTCAACTTTTTAAGGTCATATATCATACAGCGGTGGGTGTATGTCGGTTGGGCGTAATAATACAGATGCTCTGGATTAGATGGGTCGATGTGCATCCAACGAGCTTTTGTATGAATGACAAAGTATTTAGGGCTTGAAACTGAATTCCTGTAGGGTATGGAAAAAATCAAATCCTTCACCCTCAAAATCAGGCTCTGTTCGGCACCAAATTCCAATTGTTGGATGTGCCCATGTGAATTGTAGTTTCCTAACAATTTTGGACTCAGAGCCTTGTAAGGAGGGCTAATGCCATAGACGTACAGATTGGAATAAATATCTGCAAAAACCAGGTGGTCATTTTCTGGATTGATGGCCAAACTCAGGATTTTATTACCCGTAGGTCGAATGCGCTCAAGGCTGTTTAAATTAGGTACCTGCAACAAATGAACAAAACCCTGCAAGGTGCCCACGGCCAGTGTGCGACCATCTGGACCAATAGCCAGGGCCGTGATAAAAGAATTTTCTAGTTTTTTTTGCTGCAATAGCGTCCCATTGTTCGCATCAATTAAGGAAATCGTACTGCTCCCATCTACACAAATGAAATATTGCCCATCCTGGGAGAGGATCGATTTGACCAGAGATGGCTTTTGAAGTTGGATCGTTTTTAACCAACGCAGAGAGGCCTTTTCAAGAAAAATAATTTTTCCAGCGATATCCTGAATGATGATTTTTTGATCGTCTTTGGTAAACAAGGCAGTGACAATCTGGCTTCCCAGAGGTACCTGATTGGTATAGATTTTTGTTGGAATGGTTTTGGCTTCTTTCAATTGGCTTGCCAATATTACATTGGCCAAAGAAAAGGGGCTATTCGATCCAGTAATTGATTTTGTAGGCGATCCAACACTAACTTTTTGGGGGCTCAGCAATGCTGGAAATGCCTCAGGTTTGAGCGCTAATGAGCCTGTTTTTTGTGCTGAAAAATGACCAACGCTGCCAGCTTTATTGCGATAATGGACATAGGTGGCCGCATTTTCAGAAGTTTTGAACTGCTTGTTTTGATCAACACAAATCCATTTGTCCATTGTACCCAAGTAAAGGGTTTTGAGTAGGTTCCCAGATGCCGCGTCTATTTGGAAAATAATTCCATGATTGGAGGCTGCAATGATTTTTTTGTCGGCAGGAAAATATTCAACGTCAATGTCTCTCATTTTGAGGTCAAGTCGATACAATTCTTTCCCCTGTAGGTTGTAAGCAAGAATCCAACTATCCAATCGGCCATATATGGTTTGATTGTCCTCTGATATGCTAAAAATCTCCATGCCACCATAAGGTAAAGCAATGGTGCGGAGCAGGACATTCAATTTCAAATCCCAAATGGTAATGCGACCATCAATAGGGCTATCGATAAAGAGGTAATGTGAGTCTGTCGAAAACTTGATAATGACCCGCTCGGGGCTGTCAGCCACGATGGGAATAATGGCTTTCTCCTTACCCGTTTTTGCATCCAATACCCAGACCTGATTTTTTTCACCCAAGGCAATTAAACTGTCCCGGTTGTCGATGGCGATAACATGGAAGGAAACTTTGGGCGATTTGGAAAAAATGGCTTTCCCTTGATCATTGTCCCACCAGACAAACTCTTTTGCATCATGTTTGATCAAGCCCCAACGATTGCCTTTTCGCGCAGACGCAAGTTTGTGAATGGAGCCATTCCAAAGTGGAATTTTGAAGAATTGCTGATTGAACAAGTCAAAATATTCCGAGTTTAAGCCCCTGAGAATGGCTTTGTCGTTGATTTTATAAAAACTGGAGTTCCAGCCATAAACCTCTTG
>JAIYDG010000072.1 GCA_027487625.1 Bacteroidota bacterium | reverse complement strand
TAGTCGGGTTGTAAATATATGTGCTTTGGGTGCATAGTGAAAACAGGTTTTGGCATCAATATAAAGCCAAGCTTCAAAGACAAAGGTTTATTACTTAATCGATTTGAAAAGTTAAAAAATAAAAAATGGAAAACGCGGATTATGAATCAAGGTTGGAGAGGTTAGACCGAGACCTCCGATATTTTCAACGTCTGCTTAGAGGGGCACTCCCTCAAGAGAGGTTGGAGATCCACCGCCAGATCTTGGCGATCATGACGGAGAAGAGAAACTTGATTCAACGTCAAACAGAGCAAAGGCAACTTGAAAATGAGAGGATGGCACGGGCCCTCGAAGTCCTGGAGAGGATGAGGAACAACTGAAGAGTCCTTCCTTCTGCTGCTTGTTCTGTTGAAAATTTTAGTCTTGCCGTAGTATGTATTAATTTTTAGTAAGATCAAAAATAAATTCTGATTCAAGTTCCAAATCGATTTTTTCATTTCTCTAAAAATACTTTAGGATAAAAGTGGAAAAGACTAATGCTGAGTAGTTTCATCTCACAAAATCATGGGTTTATAAAAGTAAGAGAAGAATTATGTTGTTTGTTAACCTCATTAAAAAGTAAAACTATATTGGTTTAATCGTTAATTTTTAACTATTTAAGAGGAAAAGGTTTTAAAATGCTAGGGTTGAACAACTCGTTAATACTAAAGATTATGCACATTTGTATACCCAATTCCTCCCCCCATTTATGGCGGGGTGGGTCATGCTGATCGTGAATTTGCGACAGATTATTGCGCATGAATTGCCATGAAGTTCACTAGAACCAAAAGTTTTAGATAAATAATCACTTAATTGTGTAGTATTTTGTGGTTAGAGCCACATTTATCGGGATTAAAACATTAGTTGGATTACAATTTTCGACATTAATATAATATAATGTGTATGAGTATTTGAGGGACTAGTTTTTTCTATAACTTCCGTAACTTACAAACAAAGTTGTAATGCGGTCAAGCTAGGTAATATGATACTGACGAGAGCTTTTCAAGTTAATCGCACTAGAGCATCACGCCGAGTCATAAGTTTTCATTATTTGTTAAAGTAAGAAGTTTAGAAGCTTCATCTTCTCATTTTGAAATTAATTAGAGTTACTAAAATTGGTAATTTGTTATCGACAATGGCCGCATCTGTTCCTGGTGGGTCCGGAGAAGGTCGCAAAGGACCCCCTAAAAGGGATCCGGCTGACCAACCTTCCGGAAACGACAGCGATGATGACGACAATAAGGACAAGACTCAAAAACCCAGGGCCTATTGTGATATTTGCAACGCCTATTTGCGTTCTGGACAAACTGTGCAAAGGCACCGTCGCCGATTTTGTGTTGGCCCCAGAGATGCCCATGGGGACTTTCGATGTCTCCGTCGTGGTTGTGATGCTCGCTATCGGTATTATCACGACCTGCAGCATCATTGGAGGGATAAACACCCTGGGTTAGAACAACCTGCTGCCATGAGGAAATATATCCCGTAAGTTCAGGTTAAAAATTTCTGATTTTTATCGCCAAATATATCAAGGAACTTTTCTAATTCTAAAAAGTTTATGTTATGTGTTCTAGGGAGTATAAGGCACGAACTCAGTGTCCGATGTGCCCGAATCCACAGACCATGTTGCCACGACACCTTCACAAAGTTCATGGAGTCCCCTTGGACCAAATTGACGCTCTCCTGCCATCTACCTATCGCCGCCGGACTCGTTCTGAACGTGAACGAGATGAGGCTGCAATCAATGACGACGATGACGATGAAGAAGTGTATGAGGAGGAGGAAATGGATGATCAGACTGATGAAAGTTCAAGTTCGGAGGAGGATGAACCTGCTGAAATACCTCCTGTTGCGCAGGAGGTTCAAGGACCACAACCTCTTCTACTGACTGTTGAGGACATGGTGGCTGCACTGCACACTTCTCCACCACCAAGTCCTGGTCCGAGGATCAATCCCGGAGTTCGTCAGGCCGCCGCAGCAGCTATTCCCCCAACTGGTCCGACTGTCCGGATCCCTATTGTATTGGTGAACAGGTAACAACCAGTGAATATATATTTATTCCTCATTTTTTCGAGAAATAAGCATGATTTTGTATCAACCATAAGGTTTCTGGTATGTTACGTGTTTTGATATATAGGGTAAGAATGGATGTGATGTTTTGTTTATATGTATAGGTTACCTAGCCCAGTGGAACAGGGTGTTGGGTTAACTACCACAGTGCTACCGACCCCTGAGGGTGCACAACAAGTTCGAGCTGGTTCGGATGAACCTCAAGCTGGACCCAGCAGGTAAAATTCTTATCTCAAAAAATGGAGTTTTGCGAAATTACCTTTCCGGATTTTATTATTGAATGCCTGATGATCCAAAGCCGGCGGATCCTCTGTCGGTTACGTCAAGGGTCTCAACTTCAAGTAATTCTGGGTAGACAATTTTTTCGCAAATAAGCTGTGCTACTCGGTCCCCCACTTTTACTTGAAATGGTTCGTTTGAATGATTCACAAGAAGTATTTTAAGTTGGCCACGATAGTCGGCATCCACTACTCCTGCCCCCACATCAATGTTATGGGTTGCGAGACCAGAACGGGGTGCTATTCGCCCATAGGTTCCTGATGGAACTGAAATTATCAGTCCGGTATCGACTGTAGCTCTGTCTCTAGGGGGTATTGTGGCTGGTGAAGATGCATGTAAGTCATATCCAGCAGCTTTTGGTGAGCCTTTGAAGGGAGATTTAGCTAGGTCATTCAAACGAACATATTTCAGGAGTAATGGGTTGTTTGGAATGTCCATTATGTATGTTGTGAACTGGAATTTAAAAAAGTAACATCCTTTTAATTATTAATTTTATCTTTAATAATTCGAAGGGTTAAAGATAAGGGATGTGGTAAGTCAACGACAGCCTCATCAAGACGAGCTTCGTCATCACCTCGGACACCACCATTGCCAATATTCGGACCTCGGTCAGAACCTCCTTCCGGTCGAGCCACACCCATTAGGTAATTATTTGACTAATTAGGTGAGCCTTTTATTTTCCAAATCGTTTTTTATATGATTTAGGAGGTCGACTGATAGGGTTGTTTGTCCATTTTTCTCTTTTAGCAGTGTAACTTTTTTGTCAAGAAATTATCAGAAAATTAAATTTTTATTAATTTCCTATAGCCCACAGATACTCAAAAGGACTCCTACAAGGCCGGATTTGACCTTGTCTCCTATGCAGGTTACCCCAAATAGGTTCGTGTATGTTACTATTAATGACTTTTAATATTTGGTAACAAGCACGTAATGCACGTTCATTATAGTGAAGACAAAAGATATTCCTGAGAAATTATTTGTCATTGTAGGACACCTACTAGATCTCCTAGTTTGACTGTGGGGTCCCCCTCCGTCAATGCGACTTCCCGGGCCGGCAATGTTACTCCAATGCCATACAACAGGTTATCTACAACTTATATTTTCATGAATTTTGCTTGATCAATTTATATTATTTGCGTTAAGTTCGGTTTATCTCTCAAAATTTTGAAATTAATGTAAGGTGGGAAACTACTATATGGGATCTACTTTAATTGCCCTAGGCCTCCGTCACCATTCGGGACTCCGCCTACCGGACAGGTCGCCTCTCGACAAACTACTCCATTAAGGTTCGTCAATTGCTCCTATAGTTAGATTCCGACCATTAAATTGTCGTGTCTCATTTAGTGATTTACTCATGAAACCAATGGTGTTTGATATGGTTAAATGAGGATGTAAACATTCAGATTAACTAAAATAATTGGCTATAGATAGCAAGTTGTGAAGAATGGTTCAACATATCTTTTAGTATTGGAAGTAACCGATCTCGAGCAAGTTCGATGTCTTCCGGAAAAAAGAGGTCCGGTTCTAGTCGACTATCTTCAGACAGCGAAGATTCGGCTCAAGTTCGTGTTAGTCCACGCAAGAAAAATACCATGAAGAGTCCGCCGCCGCGTCCGACTACTACACCTTCTACTGGAAGTAACATTCCCTCCGGATCTGGAATACAAAATTTAGGAACGGTTGTTCCGATTGCAAAGGACCCGGACAGTAGTTTGGCAGTTCGTCGGCCGGTCTTAGGCCAGGTAACTTTACAATTTACTTCAAAAATTTTCTCATGTGCCAAAGTGATCCACAATTAAGAGCCGGAATAACATTAACGTCTGCATTTAATCATTTACGTTTTGCTCAGGTTTCGGAGGTCACATGGGGTTTCAGATGTGCCCCTTGTTCGTTCACCTACTCAGATGAGCGCGATTATGTGGCTCATATCCGGCGACATCACATGGCTGTCCCAATCGTGCCAAACATTCTCAGATCACCTCTTACGCCAACCCGAAATTCTCAGGTTAATAATATATAAGTTTACTTACTCAAGTTATAAGTTTACAGTCGTTGTAAGTGGAACCAGTAATTTAACATTAAAGTGACGATAAAATATGGTTTACAGGTGCAAAAACTATTTCCCGAAAATTTTGGGTTAAAATTGATTTTCAGGTTGACCCGACGATTATGCCACCACCACTATCTTCACCAGCCAGGGTCTCATCTCCCCCTTTGGCAGAGCTTAACCCCAATTCTATGGGTAGGGCACAGGCCCATATCGTTCTTCAAGGAATGGACCAACGTCTTGTTCGTTCTGTGGGTGCTGCATTCCGTTATCGGGAATCGCGCCCCCTCATCATTGAGGCCTTGGATGCCGGAATCCTCTCTCAAGATGAACTCCGGGCTCTAGTTCAAGCCGCCGAACTCCGCAACATGCGAACCTCAACTCTTATCCTCATTATTATTAGATCTCAGCGGGATTAGATTTCATGCTCTAGCCTAAACTAAATTCATTTACTTGGTTGAGATCTAAAGTTGCAATAATTCGTATTCCAGTTCCATTTGAATTGAACAAATCATTACTTATTTAGAATTTTAGGTAATGATAAACTTATCATACCATTATGCTTCCCTAAGATTTTTATTCTTACCTTAATATTTATCTTATACTTTTGTGAGTAGGAATCTAGGATTAATAGATTACTTAAGTGAATAGATTTTTTATGTTACGACTGGAAATAATCTAAGTAAACTAGCTCTAGGTTCTAGTCTAGAACTTTATTGAGAAAAATAGCAAGAGTTTATTTAGCGACAAAAATTATATCATTAATATTTTTCCTATGTAAAACTTCATTACTTGGTGTTTTTTTTGTTAAGTGTGTGATTCGGATAAGTCTCGCACTACTTAATTTGATTTATTCACCAACCTAAGTATTAATATCCTTGCCTTTTTTAATATTTGCCTGATAAAGAAATAAAGGGATAAACAAAATCAACCTTTTATCGTCTTATATTTTTATACTAATAGCTATTGTCATAATCGCTATCTCGTTGTTTAACTAACCTTTCTATCAGCTAGAACTTGTTGTAGTGTATTTTTTCTTTTGTAAGTTTGCCTAGAGTTACTGTACAACTATAAAAATGTAAATTAATTAACATTCTTATACCCATTAAATGGTTCAGATGAAATGGTTCTTAGGTGGGTAACCAGTGATAAAAAATTTTTTTTTTTATATATCCATAATTTAATCCCGATGAGAAATATTACCATACTGGATGAAATGAACAAGATTGTACGAAAGAGGTTATTTATTAGGATCGACTATTATTTTAGATTCAAGACTAAAACGACTACTTCCAAGGATAAATGTAATTCAGAAATGTACAATTCCTTCCTGTCCACAAACTCTCATTCAGTCGTTGGGATTGATAACGTGGTGGCATGCGACCAACGAGTTGAGGCCAGTCCGGCCTCCGTCATCTGGGTACACCTGCTCAATCTGGTTCAGCGCGGTTGTGAAATGCTGGTTCATCAAAAGTTCGGCCATGGTATGCCTCTTGATCATTTTCTTCATTACCCTGACCTTCCTAGCGGCCTTTTCTCGGTAGACTTGTGAACGATACAGCTCCGAATAAGGGGTCCACCTGGTCGGGAATGATCGTGCGTCCAAGAGAGCCTGCTTGGCAGCTGGCATTGTGAGGTCTTCAACTTCCTCACCCTCGACGTCAGAGTTATCTGGTGTCGTAATGTCAGTGAGGACGTCGAGTAATTCCATTCGGAGTTGCCTTTCTTGTCGGTCTAGTTCTTGCAGTTCTTTAGATAAGTTTCCGGCAAAGGGATTCATTTTTTAAACTGTGTGATTGATTTTGAAATTTTTCAAACGAAAAAGTAGAGTGGGGAAGCTGAAGAAGAGAAGAGATGTAACGAAAATATCAGTCACAGATCTCTAGATACTGAACAAAGCACATTGTACTGCATGCACTACCCGTGGGGTAGGGTCGGCTATCACCACGCACGTCATAAAACGAGTTGTGAATGCCCTTTTCTCCTAAAAGTTCGTTATAGTACTTATTTAATTAGTGGTTCGCAAAAACAAAAATAATTTACTCTGATATTTCACACGAAACAGGAATTTACCCGACTTAAGGATGGTAAATAAATGTTGAAAACAATAGAAAAAGTGAAGTTTTTCTAAAAAGGGCAAACTCGTTTCTAGGGTGTGACGATGCCTTGTGAGATCAAACAAAGGAAGGGTTGATATTTATGATTCTTCTTAAATTTCTATCTCAATTTAATTTGAAAATTCGTGTAACAAAAAATGGATCGAATCGTTCTAGACAAACTTAATCATGAAATCGGTGATATCAAACAACAACTAAAAACTTTAGATTTGGAGATGAAGGATGTTTTAACTTGTGTGGAGACTCCTGAGTCATCTGATGTTGAAGGTGACGAGGTGGATGAACCCGAAGCTGACGGGCCCCGCAACCTTCTTTTGCAAGTAGAAGCAATCCCACAAAGAGAGGCCGAATTCTCTGCTTTGTATTTAAATCAGCGTTATCGAGAAAGCGCAGAGAAAAAAGTACGGTTGATGAAGGAGGAAGTCAGGAAGAACTTCATTTCCGAGATTCTCCTTAACCCTGAGTTTCCTGATATCCTGGATTACATTCAAGAAACCTATCCCGATGATGGTGGTAGACATTTCATCAACTCCCTAGTGGCCTGTCACATCATACTTACTCCTGACGAGTAGACCGGAACCCAGAGGTATAATAACAATTGGGCATAATTGCATTTGAGTAATCATGTTTGCTTAATAAAATTTGTCATAAAGGCAAAATTGCTGTAATATGTTGTCATTGGTTGATTATTAACTTTCTAATTTTTGGGTCGACTACATTGTACATTATCCTGTATTTTGGTTAATGTATTGACCCATTGAGTTTTCAACCTAGACTTTTAACTTTCGCCCACTTAGAGTGATAGAATAATTTAAGAAAATTTGTTTTGAATTGTATGAAAGGAAAGCAAAAATAATTAGATCAAGCAAATTAACTATTGACCATAACTATTTTGACTGCTAAATTATGAATCGTTGTTCTACTTTTAATTAAAAATGACACAAATTACTACGTTTCAATACTTGTTAGGGGAATGTGACGTATTAGTCAATGACATCAAATTAGATTGATAAGTCGATGTAAGTATAGATCTAGTTAGATTTGCTGACCATTGCAATTTAATGCAAAACTAGTTTATTGTAGCAAAACATATGGCTTAAGTTGCAAACGTGTATAGGAAAAAATTTTCCTGAACTTTAGAAGAAAGTATTACTTATTCTACTCGTGAATCGAGACAAACTGAAATCTTATCTTTAAAATCGTTCAAAGTCGGCAAAAATGGACTTAATGTCTGTAAGTAACGACACCACTAGTCATCAACAAAAATTCGATATGGATAGTTACTTAGATAATTGTTAAAAGGTCTCGATAATTTAATCTAAAATAGAAAATATATCTTGTTAAAGGTTATTAACTGGCTCAAGCTTCTGGCAAATGCCGTGCACATCTCTTGGTACTCTGGACCGGAGCGACACAGGATAGTGGACCAAGATCGCGATCACATCGACCGGTTATTGCAGACTCTCGAAATGAAGTGTCTCGAAGAAGAATTCGAAGACTCGGAGTATGGTCTTAGTATGGCCATGCTCGAATTTTATCACCTCGGTTATGTGATTGATAATGCGAGGCGGAATTAGCAAAACGTATTGGAATTCTGAAATCTTCATCCTTAAAATGTTATTAATTACGATCTATTTAACAATAGAATATTACTCTAACCTGTTATGGACTTATTTTTTATTTCATTACCTTTAAACTTCTTCACCGAAAATGGAAGTGAGTTCAGTCACAATTTTGCTATTAAGCGCAGGCACTATTTTATTCTGGTAATAGTTTTTCATTAAAGAGTCATAGGGTATGTAGTCGCGAACAATTCGCTGAAACTGTCTGAAATTCTTGCAGCCCGAAGGTTCATTGATAATGTCGACCGAACTTTTTGCTTCCTTGTAATTCTCAAACAATTTACGCAACACATGTAGATATAGTTCTTCCTCAAAGATGCTTACTGGGCAAAGAAAGTCCTTCCCACTAGAAAACATAATAATTCCAAAATCAAAGTTGTCCGAATCAGTGTAAGCATGTACTATTTCACAAGAAATCACATCAAAGTCACATTTTAAGATGTCATCGAAGAGAAATTTTAGCTTTCTTGTGAAATGGGCCCTCCTACGGGGTGGTTTCCGCATTTTTTCATTTAATAATTGTCAATATTCGACCATAATGTGATACTTAAATAACATTATCACTTCAGCACGAGTTTGCACGGCGTCGCGGAGGAGTGGGGGGCGGGTCCAACATTTCGAAAAGTTCGAACCATTTGTCGAGTATTGGCTGAATCGTTACCCTAAGATTCAAAGGTCCCACCAACGTGTAATGGATTATGTTGATGGTGTCATGTAGAGGGGGTTGATGTGTAATTCGTGTGTAAGGTTGATAATACAAGTACTCCTTGTGAACCCGGGTACTAATTAAGTTCATAAGTTGTTTAGCAACTTGCTCTCTTCCTCCAGTGTAACGATGTCCGGTCACCGACATGAAAACGGGTTCAGGGTCTTTTTCAGTTTGGTGTAATGCATAGTCAGGTCGACATAATTCTTCTTTGACTAAAATTTGTAGTAATCTTTGATAACGCATCTTGCCTGAAAAAGGTGAAAAATATGGAATAGGAATCACTCAGCTCGAATTTGTTCGTTGACGACTTTCTCTACCTGGTTTTTGCAAAATCACATTTCCGTTTTATCTGCTTTGCGCAATCTCGTTTTTTGCATAAGTCAGACGGGAAATCTGAAAGCATCATTCCAATTGGATGAGGAAAGCAGTGGTTGTAAAAAACCACAGTTTTATTGGGTAAAGGACACCAAAGGTCCTAGAGGCTTAATTCAATTGGTGATTTTATGGAGTCATAAGGCATGTCTTGCTCACATTCGAAATATGAGTGAGATGTTTGCTCATTCTTGTTCCGACTTTCGTCTGAATCAGAAGTTTCCCGGCTCAGTTAAACATTTTAACCAACTCCACAATCTTAACAATGTCTCAAGCCAATACACCAAAAGATGTCCGAGCCTTCTGTTATGAGAGGCGTTACTACAACACCGCCCTTCGCTTCACCGAGGTGGAGCGGCTCGTCCTTTTGGCTGAAGACACCCGGAGCCTCACCGCCGAAGATGTCGCCAGAGGCATCAATTTTATCTTCGTCCCGCTGGAGGCTATGCTGGTGCCCTCAGTCACTGACCTCTCTGACTTCTACCGTCGCCTATTGCGCATCAACTTCGAGGCCGCGCTTGCTCGTCTCCGAAGGCATGCAACCCTGGAGAGGCACAATGTAATGGCCCAAGAGTCGGCAACCCCGATTCAGCTAAATCACAGCCTCTTGAGGATGTTTGTGCCCCAAGACCTCCACCATCCGGTGGTCAATTTTCAGGCAGTGACTGAACCGATCGGATTCGTGCCACCTCCAAGTCCAACGTTTTATCAGGGGGTGCCAGGGGGACTCGACTTGTTCCGAGTGGATACGGAATATCATCAGTCAATGAGTCGATTGGTCTCGGGAGCCCTGAGCCCGAACGGGCAGATGGACATGGGGGCCCAAAAGAGGCGACTGGAGGCGGCCGCGATGTCCATCAACATGGACAAGGAACACCAGATACAGACTATTCAACAAAGGTGAAAATTACTCAATTCTGTGATTGTTTTTATATTGTATATTATCATTGTGGCTTTCCGCATAAAAATGTTTTGGTAACCATTTTGAGTAACACTAGGTAGTGGCTTTAAGCCATTAGCAGAGTTGCAACAAAATTTTAATGTATCAAAGTGTTAACGAAATTTTAATGTGTCAATCATTTTGCAGGGAACAATCTTTGCGGGAGGTTCGGAAGGATCGCCCGCAGACGGTGACCCTTTATCGGGCTCCCACTCCTACTCCGGCTGCCAGTGTGGTCCCTCCGCGGAAGTCCAAAGGTCGACCTCGCGGTCGCAACTGCTGTGAGGGAGCACGAGATTCCTCCCAAGATTCTCGTGCAGAGCTTCCCCTGCCAGTTCCCCTACGGGCCTTGGCTTCAACACCTGCAACTACATCCACCACGACCTC
>JAIYDG010000564.1 GCA_027487625.1 Bacteroidota bacterium | reverse complement strand
TTTTTTTTTGCTTTTCATTTTCAGGAAAGCAACAAAATCAGCTACCTCTTTTCTAAGAGATATTGGCAAAGAGTCGATATCTATTTTAAGTGAAGTGTTAGACATATTCCAAATTTAATAAATTATCATTTGTAAATAAATATAGAATAAGATAATTTTTTATGGTATTTGTGATTACTGATTAACTCGAATTATATGATTTTCTGTTTTTTAATATTCCTTCTACGGAATATTCACAACTGCAAATGTTAAATATCCTTTGGCAACCAAGGTTTCTGTGCCATTGTTCACACAAATAATTTCGGCTTCGGCAAAATGGAGTGTATTTCCAGCCTTAATTACCCAACCTTTTGCTAGCACTTTTTGTCCGATACCAGGGTTTAAATAAGAGATTTTTAAATCTGAAGTAACTACTGTTTGATTATCTTTAACCAAAGTAAAAGAAGCAAAACCTCCAACTAAATCGGCCAAAGTAGCAGTTACACCACCATGTAAAAACTTACTTTGTTGCAAATGATGTTCTTCGAGAATTAATTCACCTGAAATTTTTCCAGCTTCAATTTGAGTTGCCTTGAAACCAATGTATTGCATGAAATTATTTGCCAGCATTTTGTGCTGAATACGTTCTTTAAAATTCGGGTCTTTTGGTGTAAACATCGAGCAAATATAGGTTTAACTTCTGCTTTGGAAAAAGCCTTAAACAGAAATAAGTCTATTTTAGTGTTCACAATAAGCTATTCTGGTGAAAGAGGGTTTTTAAAATACGAATTCAATAATTACTTTGCGCTATCAATTAAGTTATGGCCGCAATCAGCATTCAATATCAAATCAAAACCTTTACAGATAATCTGTTTCAGGAAGGAGATGCATCTAAATATGCCCAGCATTTGGTATTTGCCGATAACCATATTGCCATTGTAATTTCAGATACGAGCAAAAAACAGGTAATGCAATTGTCATTATTGTTTCCAGTTGGTAAAGGTGTTTTTGAATTGTCGTATGATGAATTAAAGGCAAGTGAGTTATTGATGAATGAAATCACTAAAAAATATGCTTCGAAAAAGGTATTTGTAAGTAATGAAGCTTGTACATTGGTGCCGGAATCGCTTTTAAACATCATTGAAACAGAAGCCTATTATTGTTTAACACACAAAATGTACGACAATTCGCAGGTGCTAGATTGTAAAATGAATGTGTTAAAAACAGCAGCCTTGTTTAATGTTAAAAACGAATTGGTAAAATTAATTCGTTTTAATATGCCAATGGTTGACATGATTCATAGTTCATTGTTGTTTATAAAACTCATCCATCAACAACATTTTCCAAATCCAGCATCAAAAATTCATGTGCATGTGCATGGTCATTTTATTGAAATTGCTGTTTTAGATGAACAACTTAAGTTCTATAATACATTTGCATTTGGCAACGAAAACGATATCACCTATTTTATTTTAGCTGTTGCAAAACAAATGGAATTAAATCAGGATGCAGAGGTATTGTTATATGGTGAAGCTTTGTTGATGAACGAATTACAGAACTTGTTAAAGTCGTATGTTAAATCGGTTTCATTTGGAATCAAATCAAAATCGTTTACTTATCCAGTTTCATTCCATCAATTCGAAGAACATCAGTATTTAATTGAAAGTAGTACATTACTGTGCGAATTATAGGTGGTGACAAAAGCGGCATTATCATTCATGCCCCACAAAATTTGCCTGTTAGACCCACCACAGATAGGTCGAAGGAAAGTTTGTTTAATATCCTTGAAAACAAATACAATTGGGAAGGATTAAAAACACTTGATTTATTTACAGGAACTGGCAATATAAGTTACGAATTGGCAAGCAGGGGAGTTACTGAAATTACTAGTGTCGACAAAGATTTTGGCTGTGTAAAGTTTGTGAAAGAAACTGCACAAAAATTAGCCTTTCATCAAATACAAGTTCGTAAACAAGATGTATTTGTTTTCTTAAAAAACGATTCAAATTCTTACGATTTAATTTTTGCTGATCCACCTTATGCTTTAGATAAAATAGTTGATTTATCAATCATGGTTTTTGAAAAACAACTATTGGCTAAAAACGGAATGTTAATTATTGAACATGGCTCTCATTTGGATTTAAGCTCACAAAAGGGTTTTTTTGAGGAAAGAAAATACGGACAATCAACCTTTTCATTTTTTAAAAATCCGGAATAAACATTTAATTAAAACTCTTTTATGAAACGCATTGCATTATTTCCCGGAACATTTGATCCCATTACAGTTGGACATGTAAATATAGTTGAAAGAGCCCTTCATTTGTTTGATGAAATTGTGATTGGAATTGGTCATAATAGCAGTAAAAACACATTGTTTCCCTTAGAACAAAGGTTGGAATGGATACGTGATATTTTTAAAGATGAGCCCAAAGTAAGTGCAGCCATTTATGAGGGATTAACAGTGAATTATTGCGAAAAAATTGAAGCAGGTTATATTCTTAGGGGCTTAAGAACCATGTCGGATTTTGATTATGAAAAGAACATCGCTCAAATGAATAAAATTGTTTTTCATAAAGTTGAAACCATTTTTATCATGTGTGATCCTGCTTATACACCTGTCAGTTCATCAATAGTTAGAGATTTAATCAGAAACAATGGTGATGTTTCAGAATTTATTCCATCACAAGTAAAATATCAACTTTAGGTTTTAAATATTTTTACTATTTGTATAAAGTAACATAAAAAATAGGCAGCTTTTGTTGCCTTTTTTTGTTTTTTAGGATTTGAAAATCGTTAATTTAATTGAATGTTATTTTAGGTTAATTAATATTGAAGTATACAAATGAAAACTTACTTAATTGAAATTTGTGCAGCATCTGTTGAATCAGCTATTGAAGCCGAACTAGGTGGAGCAAATAGAATTGAATTGTGTGAAAATTTAGCAGAAGGAGGTACAACTCCTTCAATTGGAATGATTGAAATATGTGCTTCTAAATTGAATATTCCAATTCATGTTTTAATTAGACCAAGACCTGGAGATTTTGTTTATTCTGAATTAGATATTGAAATCATGTTACGTGATATTCAAAGAATCAAAGAAATTGCAGGTGTTAAAGGATTTGTAATTGGGGCATTAAAACCCAATGGTGATATTGATATTGAAACATGTAAAAGATTGATAGATGCTTGTTTTCCATTTCAACTAACATTTCATAGAGCTTTTGACGTGTGCGCTAATCCTGAAAAGGCTTTAGAAGAAATTATTGAAATGGGGTTCCATGTTTTATTGAGTTCTGGTCAAGAAAGTTCTGCTTTAAAAGGCATAGAGCTTTTGAAGAACCTAAATAATCAAGCTGCTAATAGAATTACCATCATGCCTGGTGCTGGAATCAACGAAAGTAATATTGCTGAATTGAAGCCCTATTTTAGCTCATTTCATATGTCGTTGAGAAGCTTTAAAGAAAGCCCTATGTTGTATAGAAAAAGCAATGTGAAAATGAGCAGTATTTCAGGGGATAATGATTGTGCTTATTTTGTTTGTGATAAGAATATAGTGAAATTAGTTAGAGAAATTTTAAATCATGATTAAGCGTATTATTTTTAGTTTAATATTCATCATTGTATTAAATGCAGGTTTTTCAAGAGATATTGATTTAAGCAATAATCAATGGTATTTTAAACAAGCCAATCAAAAATCAAAATGGCTACCAGCTAAGGTTCCTGGAAACATTCATACCGATTTATTGGAGAATAAATTGATATCAGATCCTTTTTATGGTAAGAATGAAGAATTGGTTCAATGGGTTGAAAATGAAGATTGGGTTTACCAATGTAAGTTTAAGGTAGATTCAAATTTGTACTCAGAACAAAACATAAATTTAGTTTTTGAAGGGATTGATACTTATGCTGATGTTTATTTAAATGATAAAAAAATATTATCAGCTACGAACATGTTTAGGAGTTGGAAACTAAACATCAAAAAGGGTATTAAACTTGGATTTAATCATTTAAAAGTTGTCTTTAAATCAGATGCCAAAAAGGCAAAGGAATTGTATCAAACTTTAGGTGCAAAATTACCAAATGATGAAAGAGTAATGATTCGTAAAGCCCAATATCAATTTGGCTGGGATTGGGGTCCCCGTTTGATTACATGCGGTATTTATAAGAAGGTTTTTATAGAAGCTTGGTCTGATA
>JAIYDG010000335.1 GCA_027487625.1 Bacteroidota bacterium | reverse complement strand
GCTATGATGTAAAGATGCTAATCTATGATATAAATAAGTATTTGTGTTCATCTGTTTTCAAAAACACCTTTAAATCTGTGAAAGTTGTCAAGTTATGTTATAAATTTTTTCCATAGATACTGAAAAATTCGTTTTTTTGAGGGGGCGGAGCTTATTTTTCGGTGCAATTGGGATTATGTAGTAAATTTTTGGCTTATGTTATACTTCGAGGTTGTGTGTTTGAAATGCAATGAAAATGTTCCGTGAAAATGTTCCGATTTTTTAGTTTATACATATATTAAATTGGAACGATACAGAGAAGATTAGCATGGCCCCTGCGCAAGGATGACACGCAAAATCGTGAAGCGTTCCACATTTTTGTGTCCGCATTAATATATATTATTAACTTTTTTACTAATATAAGTTATTTTTTAGTGTAGTAAAAAATATTTAAATACACCATAGTGTAATGGTCATCACGTATGCCTGTGGAGCGTAAAATCCGAGTTCGATTCTCGGTGGTGTAATAGTTTTTCCTTTTATTATTAAGATTATGTAAAATTAAGACATTGAAAAAATGGGTAAAAAAAATGTTTATTATTACTTAGTGACTACTATAATCAAAAAAGACTTAAAAAAATTAAGAAGCTGATGAATTTTCGTCAGAAGCAGTATTTTCTTGAAGAAGTTGTAGCAATTGTAGCAGCTGTTCGCGATGTTTCTGGAGTTTCCGGATTTTCTTAAGTCTTTTGACAACTCCTCGTCGCCGTCGCGGGGGTGTTGGTCCTGGAGATGGGGGTGGCGAGGGTGGAAGAATGTTGGACATCTGTAAAAAATATTGTATTGCAATTAGTTAAAAATATTGGTTAACTTAATTAGCATTTTTTACATTTTAGATATACTTGAATTTCTAAAATTAATTAATTAATCTCGATTAGTTTTTTCGAAATAAGCTTTAAGAATAAATTAGTTTATGAGTAATTACTTTTTGATTTGATTTCGCGTTTAGCTTCAATTGTTGTTTTTATTTGCCACACCTTATTTTTCCAAAGATATCTATAAGATAGTCAAAGATATATATCTAAGTAAAGGCGCCATTTTTAATTTTGTTGTAACTAGCACAAATTAATTTCTTTCTTACGTAGAAAATTAACGAAAATGGATACGTTTAAAAAGAAAGCTACGTCAAAGGAGACATTCAGAGTTTCGAGAGGCGTTAATTTCACAATAACAGTCAGAGTTTTGCGACAAAGGAGACGCCAAAGGAGATTATTCAGAGTTTCGAGGGGCGTTAACTTCACAATAACAGTCAGAGTTTTGCGACAAAGGAGAGATTGGTGGTTATTTTTTATTTTCGTAATAAATTCATAATAGATTGTAAAAATGTAATCGTTTCTATATAAAAAAGATACTTACAATTTATTGATCGGGATCCATTGCAACTTGTACACCATTTTCATGACGTTGATCGGGATCCATTGCAACTTGTACACCATTTTCATGACGAATTGTTTTTCTTAGCTGTCTTTGAAATATTTCAATTGATTTTTGTTGATAGATAATCATTTTTTCAGCCAAGTCAAGAAGTTGACCGTTGATCAATTCTAAGGTATGGACGGTCCAAGACGAGCCGCTCAAGCCTACGAAGCGAGACCGAGTCACGTATTCCCGATCGATAGTGGAATAAGCCGTAAGAATTTCTTCTTTCATTTCTGGTAGTTCGTCATCGTCGTACATATCAGATGATTCGATGAAATAGACAATCATTCTGTCGACAATGGTTTTGTTTTTTAAGACATTTCCCATGCCATCAACGAAGGCCATAACATCCGCACTTAGTAAGCTCACTAAAAATAAGAAAACATATGTTTTGAGGGTGGGGGATTGTATCTCGATATTCAGGAAAAACATATGGTGTTAGCGTTATTATAACTTTAACCGGTGAAAGATACACACACACACAGATTTCATCATGGGTTTGTTTATTATTTATTTTTATAATTTATGATATTTTTTGTGAATTTTTAAAAAAATGACTTACTTTTGTGATCGAAGTTGAGGAACAAACTGTTGGTTTCTTCAACCATTTGACAGAGAAAAGGTGTTTTTGAAAACAGGCATCTATTTTTTCGTTTTTTGGTAACTTAAAATTTTGTGGGAACTAAAAAAAGCTTTTTTTTTGTTTTTGAATTTTAAAAATTTAATTATTTTATTTATTTAGAACCATCGGTTCAAGAAGTCAAATTGTATTACACAGATCGAAAGTTTATTGACGAACCCCAAATTTCTTCTGTGAATGAGAAAATTTTGTTAGATAAAAAAATGAATTCTGATTCATCAATAGAAAAAGTTTTAACAGAGGCTTTTTCTGGGTTGAAATTGGATGCAGATGGCAATGTGGCATGTGTTTTGAGCTTTGAGCATTTGGACGAGTTTGTTCTTGAGAATGAGAAAAAAATGCCAAAAAAAGATATGGAAAAAATTTTGAATGGGATTGATTCTATCGAAAGTCATTTTAGTGTGGTCAGAAGTCATGAATTGTATGAGAGATCTATGAGAAATTTGGACAAGATGTACGACGCACCATTTGAAGATGATGCAGATGACCAAAAGTTCATTCTAGAAGACTATCATGGATATGGATGTGAGTGCGAAAAATGCGCTCAATGTCGGAAAGAACTAGATGCCATGGAAGAACCTTCTGGGGACTTTTCTCTTACAGACGAGGAACTGAGAAGAGACAGATGTTTGTTAATGAAATATGAAAGGGAAGAAAGATTGAACGAAAAGCGTTCGACGGATGTGTAATTTTTTTGTTTTGGCTTTAGATTGAAATAAGAGATCTCTGGTTTTTTTGTTTTGGCTTTAAAAGTTTGTAATCTGATTGAAAAATGACTGCTGATATTAAGTTTTGTTTTGTTTTGTGATTGAAAAAAAAAAATATAATTCTTATTTTTTCGAAAAAACTTTTTTTATTTACCAACAAGGCTGATTATAACATAAAAACTTTTAGTTAAGCATAAAAACTTTTAGTTAAGATTTTACGAGAGCTTTAGGGCCACACATAATCTATAATTGCGGCAGAAACATCGTCGCAGATTTGTTGGGTTTCTAAAAGTCTAAGACGTGTCCAAGTCCATCCCATGTTTAAGTGAGGCAAGAATTTTTCGTGTAGGCGAAGTAATTTGCGCTCGATAGCTTGAAAGTCTTCACCCCAGCGCTTTTCTTGTGCATGGTTTTTTGTTTGATCATACCACAGTTTAGATAGACTTAGAGCGCGCTTAAAAACAGGCAGAATTTCGTCAATCGCAATTTGTTCGTTCATTGTATTCATTACCTGAAAATATAAAAAATGTCAAATTTAAGTTCATCAATATTTGAAGTCGGTCGAAAATATAGTGCTATTCGTTTTTTGTGGTTAACATCAAAAATAAGTCGGTGCACGCGTCGAGGAAACAACTTAACACTTACCTTGTTATTTAACGAATTTTTCAACCGATTTTCTTCGTGTTTGTTGGGCGAACCACAAGATATGTTTACAGAAGAATTTATTCAATCTGAATTAAAAAATTTAGATTTTGTTTTAAGGCATATTGCAGAATTACAAAACGAATATAATAGATGGTGCAGGTGTGTACGTTGCTATGAAAAGCGATTGAGGGGATATGAAGATGATATAAGTGATAAGAGAGACTCTTTTTTATCCCCCGTTTATCACGCATTCGAAGATCTTACACATCGTTTGTAGCATAGCAGATGTCTGAACAGGATGCTTCTATTTTATTTATGTGTTCAACATATTTTTCATATTTAGAACACTCCTGGTTTGTTTCATATCTTAGACAAAACATTGTGACACAACAAGAAAGATTAAAAGTGGACAGAACATTTGAATCATTGAAAGTTATTTTTGAAAATTCGTGGATAAGAAGTAATATCGGTTTGGCTCTAGAAATACATTTGAACTGTTTAAAACTCAAAGAAGATTTAAGATATTTGACAAATAAGTACGCATACTGTTCATCAACTCAATATGATCACTGATTCGCAGAGGCGTTGGTTTTGGTGTAAAACTGGAGAAGTTTTAAAAAAAGCTGAGGTTCTTGAGTTAGTTAATGAATTTTCTCAATTGAATCCTACCCAACTTGGTGATCTCCAAACTACAACAAGGGCCATTCACAGCATTCTTGATGATGTGGACTGCTTGAGCGAGGAGAGAGCCATGTGGACGACAATGAATTACTTTCAGCTGCTGAAATTGAGCGTTCCTAATCTGACACCTGAAGTGCAAGAGCTTGAAGATGTGCTTTTGGGTCCACAACGACGACGACGACAACAACCAGATGGAGCAGAAGTGAACGAATGATAAACATCATCATCCAAAAGAAAATGAGGGTTGTTGTGTTTTTTGGACTTTTATCTACTTTGATTGAGTAT
>JAIYDG010000416.1 GCA_027487625.1 Bacteroidota bacterium | reverse complement strand
TAACTTCTTGCGACGACAATCCAAAAACAACAGTTATGCAAACTGATAAAAATGTTATGATAAAAAAATCAAACCCCGTTGTTTATTTTGAAATCCCAGTAACTGATATTGACAGAGAAATAAAGTTTTACAAGGAAGTTTTTCATTATGACTTCGACAAAGAAAACATTGATAACAATGAAATGGCTTTGTTTCACTTTGAAGAAGGAAATTCAGGAATTTCAGGTGCATTAGCAAAAGGAGAAATCTACAAACCAACAAAAGCTGGAGTTGTGATTTATTTCAAGACAGAAAATATTGATGAAACACTGAAATTAGCTACCTCAAATGGTGGACAAATATTATATCCCAAAACAAATAATGGAATTGGATTTGTTGCAGAATTTGAAGACACAGAAGGAAACAGAATTGCATTATATCAAACTAAACAATAACAACAGAATATGCAACCGCTAAAACACGTTTGGTGAAATGTAGGTTATCATCAATCATTAAAAATTTAATCTACTATTTTAAACCATTGCTTGTTGACAATTTAGTTTTCCAAAATTCCACGCAGCGCCATGCCGAGGAAAGGTAAATTCACTTTTGCACCAACAAAAATTAAGGCTAGTTTTACAAGCATTCTTTTTCCAATTCAATTCACTAAAATGAAACTAAGCTTAGAAGACATTATACAATCAATATCGGTTTTGCCAAATGAAGTATTGCAGGAGGTTTTAGGTGAATTTCAACAAATGGAATATCCTAAAAACTACTATTTACACAAACAGGGCAAACCTTGTAAATACATTTGGTTTATGACAAAAGGAGCTGTTCGTTATTTTTACACCAACGACGAAGGAAAAGAAATGAATACCTGGTTTAGCTTAGATGAACAAATTGTTACAGATGCTCCTAGTTTTGTTAATAAAACCATATCTCAAGAAAGTATTCAGCTTTTGGAAGACAGTGAATTGTATGCAATTGAATATGATGTTTTGCATTCTTTGCTTAAAAAACACCATTCGTTTGCACTATGGTACATAAAGTTAGTTGAAATCCATTATGTATCGCAAATAGAAGACAGAATAAACGATTTACAGTTTCTGGATGCCAAACAACGTTACGAAAAGTTACTCAGCACCTATCCAGATATTACCAATCGCATTACGCTTGGTAACATTGCTTCATTTTTAAACATCACCCAAGAAACACTCAGTAGAATTAGGGCAGGAAAGTTATAAGGAACTTTTTGATGTAGATCAAAACCCTTTTTACCATACATCAAAAGCTTTCATAGTAAGGTATTGCAGTTTTGCAGTGTGAAAATTCAACACTTTAAAAACGCAATAAAATGAACCTAGAAACACTTTTCGAAAACATCATCGCCGCTTTTGGCTCGCAGCTACTTTGGTATGCAAGTTTTGCATTTCCCTTCTTTTTTATCTTTTGGATGATAGGAAAAAAGTATTTCAAAAAAATTAGAATACAAGAAACCGAAAGAGCCAATTCGCATCACTTTAAACACGATTTAGGTTTTTCAACTAGTACCTTTTTTGTTTTTGCCATTTTTGATGTATGTCTTCTTTACCTTGAAAACAAAGGCTATACCTTACTTTATTTTAATGTAAACGACTACGGTGTTCTGTGGTTAGTACTTAGTTTTTTTATTGTTCTTTTTATTGATGATATGTTTTTTTATTGGAGCCACAGAGCAATGCACTTACCTCGCTTCTATAAGTTTTTCCATAAAGTGCATCATGAAAGTACCGACCCTTCGCCACTAACAGCCTTTGCCTTTCATCCTTCTGAGGCGGTAATCGAACAAATGATGGGATTTGTATTGCCCTTTTTACTTCCACTTAATTTTGGAGTTATAATTGCTTGGCAAATCTTCTCTATGTTTAACAATGTTTTGGCTCATTTAGGATATGAAATTTATCCGAAAGGATGGGTAAAACTTCCAATACTTCAATTCAAAACTGCTTCTACCCATCACAATATGCACCACCAATTGTTTAATGGCAATTATTCATTGTATTTTACTTGGTGGGACAAATGGATGGGAACAGAATTTATAGATTATGAAACTCGTCATGAACAACTTTTTGAGAGAAAAAATATTAAAAAATCAAGCGAAGGTTTATATACACTTACTGTTTCTGATATTAGACAAGAGGCCAATGATGCTTTTACTATTCAATTTAACAACGTGCCTTCAATTTTCAGGGATTTCTCTGCAGGACAACACCTAACCATAAAAGTAATGGTTAAAGAAGAAATCTTTTACCGCACATTTTCAATTTCATCTATTCCAAACGATTCTAATTATTTAACACTAACCATAAAAAAAATTACTGGTGGTAAGATTACCAATTACTTAGCCGAAAACTTAAAAGTTGGCGATTCCTTAGAAGTTACAGCTCCATCTGGCCAATTTTATCTGAATCCAGAACCAGCCAATCAAAAACATTATGTAATGATTGCTGGTGGAAGTGGCATTACTCCTATTTTCAGTATGATTGGAACCATTCTGAAATTTGAACCAAAAAGTAAAATCACTTTGATGTATGCCAATAGAAATTTAAATAGCATCATATTCAAAGACAAACTAGAAAATTGGAAAAATGAATTTCCTAATCAACTAGAAATCAAACACTTTTTAAGTGAAGAAGAAAATCCTCAACATGCAATCAAAGGTTATATAACTAGAATTTCTTTGGAAGAAGTCTTAAATCAAAACGACAAAAACAAAATAGACTTTTACTTATGCGGACCAGAAATCATGACCACTAAAGTGATTGAGGATTTAATTTACTTAGGCATTTCATCGAGTAAAATTCACAGAGAACTATTTCTTATTAAAACACAAAATAACAAGCAAAGTTTACGTCTGAACGCGAAGATTACGGCTAGAATAAACGGGAAAGACTATCAATTTGAAACGCCGAAAGGTAAGACAATTTTAGAAAGCGGATTAGACCAAAGTATTCCGCTGCCTTATTCATGTCAAAGCGGACTCTGTGGAATGTGTAAGATGAAATGTAGTGAAGGAAAAGTAATCATGAAAAACAACCAGGTTCTAGATGAAAAAGAATTAAAAGATGGATATATCCTTACC
>JAIYDG010000422.1 GCA_027487625.1 Bacteroidota bacterium | reverse complement strand
AGCAACCATGTCCCAAAACATATTAACCGAAATCAGGGATCAGATTTTTTACATTACCATTAATAGGGAAGACAAATTAAATGCCCTAAACATTCAAACCCTTTCTGATATCAAAAATGCAGTATTAAGCATTTATGAAAACAATTCTGTAAGAGGGGTAATCCTTACAGGTAAAGGCTCAAAAGCATTTGCAGCAGGAGCTGATATTGCTGAGTTTGCAAATTTTAGTGTTGAAGAAGGCACAAAAATGAGTGAAGAAGGCCATGCGGTTCTTCGTGCTATCGATCATTGTCCAAAACCAGTAGTTGCCGCAATCAATGGTTTTGCTCTAGGTGGCGGAAACGAATTAGCTATGTCATGTCATGTTAGAGTTGCAGTTGAAAAAGCAAAATTTGGACAACCTGAAGTAAACTTAGGAATCACTCCTGGTTATGCTGGAACCCAAAGATTAGCTCAATTAATTGGTAAAGGAAGAGCATTAGAGTTCTTAATGACTGGTGATATGATGGATGCTCAAACTGCATTAAACTATGGCTTAGTAAATCATGTTGTAGCACCTGATCAATTGATGGCAAAAGCAGAAGAAATCTTAAACAAAATTAAGAATAAGGCTCCTATGGCTATTGCCAGTGTAATAAGATGTGTAAATGCTTATTATGAAAAACGTGCAGATGGAAACAATGTAGAGATTAACGAATTTGGTAATTTCTTTGGTTCTGAAGATTTTATTGAAGGAACAAAAGCATTTTTAGAAAAACGTCCTGCAAAATTTGCCGGTAACTAAAAATCATTAACAGTTTAAATAAAAAGAGAGGCCCGAAACAAAGTTTCGGGCCTCTCTTTTTATCGCAAGTATTAAATTAATTATTGACCAGCACCAGCTGCTGGAGCTACAATTCCTAATTTCTTTTTAACTGAAGCAATTACATTATCAGTTTCAGGTTTGTATAAGAAAGCTGCAATGCTACTATCAAAAATATAGCTGTATCCACTTTCTTTTGCAACTTGTGCAATTGCAGTTTTAGCCTTTTCAATGATTGGTTTCAATAAATCAGCTTCTTTTTTACGCATATTTTCCTGAGCTGATTGTTGAAACTCCTGAATGCGGTTTTGCATATCTTGAAGTTCTTTTTGTTTTACTTCTTTGATAGCTTCAGGCATAGTCTTTTCATTTTTTTGGTAATCCAACAATTTCTTTTGGAATTCATCAGACATTTTTTTCAATTCATCTTCTAAAGATTTACCAAAACTTTCCATGTCTGTATTGGCTTTTTTGTATTCAGGCATCAGCTGCATTAGCTCTTGCAAATCTACATATCCAATTTTCTGTGCACTTGCGCTTGAACTTGCAAGAATAATTACTGCAAAAAGCGCTACGATTGATCTAATTAGGGTTTTCATTTTTATCTTTTATTTCTTGTTTTGCGTATAATCTAAAATCGTGCCAATTACTTCTGTTCAGGGTTGGCATTTCCCCCTTTGGTATTTTTATTTTTTGTTACGTTTACTCCCAATTCGGTCAAAACCTCATCACTCTTATCATATTTAGCATTGCTATACATCATAATCATCTCTGCACTCTTGGCAAATATAAAGTCAAGCGCAGATTGTTTTGCAATTTTTTGACAAGCATTAAAAACCTTGTCCTGAATTGGTTTAATTAATTCTTGTCTTTTTTTGAACAAATCGCCTTCATAACCAAACTTTTTATTCGTAAACTCCCTCAACTCCAACTCTTTCTGTTTTATTTCAGCTTCCTTTTTCTTTTTTAACTCTTCTGTCAATAAAATTTGTTCTGCTTGGTAATCTTTTTGTAGTTTTTCGATTTCTTGTCTTTTCGCTTCAATTTCCTTTTGCCAAGTTTCAGCAATTACATCTAATTGCTTCTGTGCAGATTTGTACTCAGGAAGCATATCAAGAATGTATTCTGTATCAACATAAGCAAATCTCTGTGCCTTTGAATCAGTTGCTGCTGCAACAACCAACAAAATAATAGTCAATAATTTCTTTAACATGTTTGCTTCAATATTAAATTTATTTAAAACTGTTGTCCTAACAAAAAGTGGAAGTTACCACCGTTAATTCTATCAGGAAATGGATGATAAGGTGCTGAATCAATTCCCCATCCATAATCCAATCCAATCATACCAAACATTGGAAGAAATATTCTCACACCTGCTCCATAAGAACGATTAACATCAAATGGATTAAAATTCCTTCCATTCATCCAAGCACCACCAGCTTCAGCAAATATCAATGGAAATACTGTGGCCTGCGGGTTTAATGATACAGGATATCTTAATTCCATGGTATATCTATTATAAATAGTTGCTCCAGTTTGAGTATAGGTTCCAGTTGTTTCGCTTACGGTATAAGGTGTTAATGAATTATCCTGATATCCTCTCAATGCGATAAGCTCTCTTCCATCCAAGTTAAAACCTGTTAATCCAGAACCACCAACCCAAAATCTTTCAAATGGCGTTACACCTTTTGCAGAATTGTAAGAGCCAATAAAACCAAAATTTGCTCGGGTCATTAAAACTAAATTTCCAACAATTCTATTAAACCAAGTTGCATCAAATTTCCATTTGTAAAACTCAAGCCATTTAGTTTTAGACAATGCATCCAATTTTGAATAATCTCTGCCATCCAATAATGAATATGGAGGTGTAAATTGTAAAGATAAAGAAATATTAGAACCCTGTCTCGGGTAAATTGGTTGGTCAGTTGAATTTCTGCCTAATACAACTTTAAAACTAAAATTGTTTGAACCTCCAACAGGAATTGATGCAAAAAATGAATTTCCAGCTGCATCAGTTTCATTGTTGTAATACTGATAAGATAATGCATACTGAATAGTAAAAAAGTCATCTGGCCAACGTAATCTTTTACCTATACCTGCACTTGCTCCAGTTGTATATAATCCCGAACGAAATTGCCCTGTTCTACCATTTGTTTGAATAGAGTGATAAACAGATAAAGTTAATGCATTAGGCTTTTTACCTCCCAACCAAGGCTCTGTAAAAGATGCCGAATAGGATTGAAAGAAACTTCCATTAGTTTGCGCCCTCAACGACATTCTTTGTCCGTCTCCACTAGGAATTGGATTCCAGTACTTCGCTTTTGCTACTTTTCTGGCTGAAAAATTATTCAAGGATAATCCTAAAGTACCAACTACAAAACCAGCTCCCCAACCACCAGACAATTCTATCTGGTCATTTGCTCTTTCTTCTACTTTAAACTCAATATCCACGGTTCCTGTAACCGGATTTGGTACAGGATTTACGTTTAATGCTTCAGGATTAAAATACCCAATTTGAGACAATTCACGCAATGAACGTGTGATATCAGATTTACTGAATAACTGGCCTGGTTTAGTTCTTAATTCACGTAAAACAACATGGTCACTGGTTTTGGAATTTCCTTTAACAGTAACTTTATTAATTCTAGCTTGCTGACCTTCAGATATACGAATTTCCAAATCAATTGAATCGTTCTCAACTAAAACTTCAATTGGTTCAGCTCTGAAAAACAAATAACCATCATCCATGTAAATTGTAGTGATGTCATTTCCATCCTGACTTCCATTCATTCTTTGGTCTAAAATTGATTGGTCGTAAACATCACCTCTTTTTATTCTAAGTACTTTATTTAAATCAGTAGTTGAATATTTGGTATTTCCGATAAAATCAATCTTTCTAAAAAAGTACTTTTCGCCTTCAAAAAGGTTGATTTTAATAGCGAAATTTTTGTTCTCGTCACGCCAAATAGAATCAGAAACAATTTGGGCATCTCTATATCCAAGCGATAAATATTTATCTAAAATTTTCTGTTTATCATCTTGATAAGTATCCTCCATGTACTTTGATTTTACAAACCATCTTTTCACTTTGGTATCCTTCATCAATTTCCTTAACTTCTTTTCAGCTAATGCTTTATTTCCGGTAAATTCAATTTTTCCAATTTTCACCTTCTCTCCTCTATTTACAGTAATTTTTAATTTAGCTGTATTTTTCTTAACATCATCTGGTATTTGTTGAAAGTCGATTCTTGCATCAACATAGCCTTTCTCAGAAAAGAATTTTACAATTTCTCTATGAGTGGCATTTAACATGTTTTCGGTAATAATTTGCCCAGAACGGATAGACATTGCTTCCCTTAAATCTTCTGCTTTGGCTTTCTTTAAGCCCTTAATGGTGAAGTTTGAAAGTCTTGGTTTTTCTTTTACAACAAATTGCAACCAGATATTATCTTCATCAACTTTGGTAACCCTAAGGCTTACATCATCAAACAACTTTTGCTTCCAAAGTTTGGTAATAGCTGCAGAAATGTCCTCTGAAGGAATTCTAATTTTTTGATTTACTTGTAATCCGGAAATAATAATCAGGGCTGGTTTATCATAATAATCGGTTCCGATTAAGTCTATACCTGCCAAAACATATTGTTTAGGATTGTTGTAATTGTAATTAAAATAGGTTTTAGTGCTGTCTTGAGCAGATGAGGCTAAGGCGCAAAAACTTAAAATGCTAAAAAAAATAATTCTTATTCTACTCATGCTTTCTCTGCAATTTGTTCACTGATTTTTCCGAATCTGCGCTCTCTATTTTGGTAATCGTAGATGGCAGCATATAAATCCTCAGGGGTAAAATCAGGCCACAATTTGGGGCTAAAATACAATTCACTATATGCAATTTCCCATAAAAGAAAATTGCTAATTCTTTGTTCTCCACTTGTTCTAATTAGCAATTCCGGATGGGGATATGCTGCGGTAGACAAGTGCTCATTTATTGTTAAATCGCTAATTGAATTTGAATCTAATATCCCCGATTTCACTTTTTCCGAAATTGCTTTAACAGCATTTATCATGTCCCATTTTGCGCTGTAACTCAAGGCCAATATTAAAGTTAAGCCTGTATTGTTTTTAGTAGTTTCAATGGTTTCATCAAGCTGACGATTACATTTTGCAGGTAAATCTTCTCTATTTCCAATGGTCTGAAGTCGAATATTATTCTTCATTAAAGTTGGAGTTTCCTTGCCAATTGTATCAACAAGAAGTTCCATTAATGCTTTTACTTCAAACTGAGGTCTACTCCAATTTTCTGTTGAAAAGGCATAAAGAGTAAAGTATTTAATACCCAATTCCGCACCAGCCTCAGTAATTTTCCTTACAGTATTTACACCATTTTGGTGTCCAAATATTCTGAACTTCCCCTTCCCCTTAGCCCAACGGCCATTGCCATCCATAATAATGGCAACATGTGCTGGTAGCTTTTTGGGGTCTATTTGTTCTTTCAAACTCTTCACGTCCTTAAAAATATAATGAATCTGGCGAATTTAATAAAATCTTCCACACTTTACCTTACTATTCAGCCTAAATGCTAATGAAATTGTGCTCGACATATACCAATCTTTGTAATCAGGATTGCCACGCCTGTAACCAAGTTTGTTTTGAGGTGTTCCAAATGTTTCAATTGTTCTATCTGTTAATGTAGCACTAATCAAACCTCCATCGTTAAATCTAGCATCCATATCTGGATAAACAGTACTAACATCATCTAAATAATCTGTATAAGTTCTTCTAAAACCAAATTGCCATTCTAAAGCCAAATTCTTATTTACCATCCATTTAATGCCCATTCCAAATGGAATTGCTACAGAAATGGTGCTATAAGCAACATTTTCAGTCTTATAATCAATCAAATCGTAGGTTTGACCATTTAATCTTGCTTGTGGATTAAACATAAATCCAGCCAAACCTCCATAAAAATATGTAGTGAATTTTTTATCAAGTACATAAGGTCCGTACTTGAAAAAATTAAATTCCAATACAGATGATACTTCGTTAATCTGGCTAGAAAAACTCAAGTTTCTACCGGCATTGTAATCAAAGTTTTTATCAGTACCCGAAACTTTGTAAACATTCAGTTCATTCTTCCAAGCTAAACTAGAGTTAAAATTTATTCTAGCAAAAATTCCTCCTGTAGCTTGGGTTTCCTTCAAAACCACTTTAGGAGATAAATCACCCCAATAATTACAAACTCCACCTTGAATCCCAAACTCATATCTTTCAGCCTGAGCAAATAAATTCTCACTCGAAACTAATGCACACAAAAAAACAAGCAGCCCAAAAGGGCTGTTTATCAAAGTATTTTTCTGTGTCTTAAATAACATTATTAATGAATTCCTCTTTTAAAACTGAGGACATCCTTGACCTTTTGAACGAATAACATATGAAAAAGTTACTCCAAACAAAAAGTAGGCATCGTTTTTGAATTTTTCTTTGAAACTTCTTGGATCACCATCAGAATTTTGATAAACCGGGGTTCCTGTTGGACTCAAAGGAACAATTTCCCAAGATCTATCTGATAAATAACCAGCTACGTCTCCATAGGCAGCTCTAACAATTTCAGGACTTGCATAATATCCGCCTACATCATCCAAATAGTTAGTCCTAGTAAAACGAATTCCACCTTCTACTCCTAAGAAAAAATCATCGCCAATTTTTTGTCTAAAGCCTAAACCTAAAGGAATACAAACTGAAGTTAAATCATATTTCTTTAACTCATTATAAGATGTTGTTCCTTGTCCTTCTGTACCTAAAGGCTGCAATTCGTAGGTTTTACCTCCAAAAGAAGTTTTAGGATTGAAGTTAAAAACTCCGATACCTCCAAAAATATAAGGCAAAAACGGACGAGCAGAAATTGAATTTAAATTGTTTTTTACCAAGTTGTATTCAGCATGAACTGAAAACTCATAAATATCACTGTAGAAATTTAGATTTCTCTTTTTATTTAAATCTTCAGTGAAATTTTTATCATTACCGGATAACCTTCCATAGCCAATCATTCCCTTAATTGCCCAACGGTTATTTACATTATATCTCCCAAAGAAAGATCCACTAAAATGTGATTCTTTCATTAGAAAAGATTCATTCGACAAATCACCATTGTAATTTGAAGCACCTAACATTAGTCCAACTTCAACTTGCTGACCAAAAGCCAAACCTGTGAAAAGGCTTGAAAATAACAGAAAAATGGAACGCATATTCAATCGCATATTAGCAAAAATATATAAAAAGCTTGAACCACAAAGTTTCAATAAAATTATTCATTGAAACAAACTATATTATTAACTGATTTTTAGGCAGATAATGCTTAAAGAAACGCTATATTATTAAAAAGCGTATTCAAAAAAAATGTGGAATAAAAATTATCAAACCAATAATTAAGGAAATCAAACTAAAAATTAAAACTGCTGCTGCTGCCAAATCTTTTATCTTTCCTGCAATTGGGTGAAAATCGGGACTTACTAAATCAACTAAATATTCGATAGATGAATTGATTGTTTCTAATGAAAGTACAATTCCTATGCATAACAATAAAATAATCCATTCTACAGGACTTATTTTAAAAATCAAACCAAAAATAAAAGCCAAACATGCAAAAAAGAGCTGAATTTTAAAATTTGCATGATTCCTAAACATTTCCTGAATTCCTCTTCCGGCATATTTGAAGGAATACAATCGTTTTTTGAATTCAGAAGGAATCATTTAAACTTTAAAATTTCTGTTATCAAATCCCCACATCAATTTTTCACGCAAGGTTTGTAAATAATTTTCCTGATTTAAACGAAGCAATTTAAATTCAAAATTCGCTTTTCTAATGGCCAGTTGGGTTCTATTATCAATAGATTCTGATCTCGAATCAAGGGTAGCTAAAAAGCTTGTGCTTCTGCCTTCTATTTCAAATGAAATAACGTTTTGGTCGGAAATAATAATTGGACGCACATTTAAATTATGAGGTGCAATCGGAGTAATTACAAAACTAGCTGAAGCTGGATACAAAATGGGACCACCACAACTTAAATTATATCCAGTAGAACCGGTTGGAGATGAAATTATTAATCCATCACTCCAATAAGAATTTAAAAATTCGCCATTGATATATGTATGAATAGTAATCATACTTGATGAATCTTTTTTATGAATAACAAAATCATTCAAAGCAAAATTCACTCCTCCAAACATCAACTTATCGCTTTCAAGTTGCATCACCGTTCTGGAATCTATATAATAATGACCTTTTTCTAAATCATTTACCATTTGAATGGAATGATCAACAGCAACTCCTGCTAAAAATCCTAATCTACCAGTATTTATTCCAATAACAGGTGTTTCCTTATCACGAATAAATTCCAGTGTATTTAATATTGTTCCATCACCACCAATACTTATAACAATGTCTATATCATAATTAGAATAATCATCAAAATTATCGAATTTCGGAAGCTTAGCAGATAGATTTAAGCCCTTTCTTAAACAATCCTCATAGAACTTTCTGTAGATGATGTAGTAGATTTTGGATTTTTCGAGGTAATCAAAAAAATCCTGAACCTCGTTGAATCTATCTTCTTTAAAATATTTTCCGTAAATGGCTAATTTCATGATTTAACTTTGAATAAACTTCATCAACCACTTGTATCGGTCTTGCATAGATTGGTTATCGCCAAATTGCGCATTGGTGTACAAAACAGGGTAGCCAAAACGCTCATAACTTGATATCACAAACGAAATGTCATCACGATTGAATTTTAAACTTACAAACAACCTATTTGGGTCTTCAATTGCAGGTTCAATCATCACATGCAAAATTTTCACTTGATTACTTTCCGAAATTCTAGATAGTTCTGCCAATGAATATTGAATTGCTGGAACTTCTAATACCAATACCGAGCCAGGTTGCATCAATGCTGAAGATTGATGCCAAGCAGCACCAATTTCTTTTGCTGAAATTAAACCTACAAATTTTCCATCATTATCATTAATTGCTATAGTATCTGAAACCAATCCATTGAACTTTTGAAGTAAATCAAAAACATGTGTGTTTTCGCTCATTTCAAACAATGGATTTTGAGGAAACAAAATACTATCAATTTTATCCAATTGCGTTTTTGAAGCTTCTTCCTGAGAAAGCCAACCAACCACTCTTGCATTTTCTACAACTGGTAAATATTTAATTTGCCAATCATCAAAAAACATCAAAGCAGTTTCCGGAGAATCTGCTCTTTTAAGTGGAAAAATTTCCTGTGATATCAGTTGTGATGCAAACACTAAGCTTTTAATATTTTTTGATAAAACTGATCAGCAATTCTATTAAATTCCAATGGTTGTTCCATCATTGGAGCATGGCCACATTTGTCTATAAAATGCTTTTCTGAATCTGGTAATAATTCATGAAACTCATCGCAAACTTCCGGCGGAGTAATGGTATCTTGTTTACCCCAAATTAAACAAACTGGCATTTTAAAACCTGGCAAATCTTTACGCATATTGTGACGAATTGCAGACTTAGCCATTGTTAATATTCGTAGTAATTTACCCTTATCCTGAATTGTTTCATACACTTCATCAACTAATTCATCTGTTGTTGATTTTGGATCATAAAATGTAAGACTAACTCTTTGACGTAAATATTCTTTGTCACCTTTTCTTGGATAAGAAGCACCAAAGGCGTTTTCATACAAGCCGGAGCTTCCAGTAAGCAATAATGAATTTACTTTTTCCTGATGTTTTTTT
>JAIYDG010000432.1 GCA_027487625.1 Bacteroidota bacterium | reverse complement strand
TATCCTGCATATTTGATGGAAAAAGAAACACGGAAGGTGTAGAATCCGGGTGCAAGTTGCCTATAGTATCCTTGCCTTATGTAAATGTTCGGTGCTTGAGGAAGTTGCAAATCTTGTTGAGTATTCGCGTTTATGCAAGAACCTCCTGTCCTTGTTTGGCAAGTCCATGTGAAAACGTGTTTCGACTTGTCCTGTATTTGAACATCCGGATCAAAGGATGGATCGGCACTTATTTGGAAATCACGCTTCGTTCCGTAGACACTAGCTGATCCTCCAGCAACAATTGCACGCAACCCAGAGGAAAGAGCACGAACAGTCACCGAAGCCGTGTTGCATGCACCCTCTACAAGAGGAACACATGCCTCCACTTGGAAAACATAGGTTTGCAGAGGTAAAAGCTGGAAAGGAGTGATGGTAAGAGACCTGGTACTGGCTGTGATCGCATTAAGGGTGATATTGGGTCCTGAGGATTGGGTCCATTGGAACTGAAAGGATGACCCAGTAAGACAAGAAGGACGTTTTGCAATTGCACTAATCGTCGATGTTTGTGATGGATAAACATTTCGGGCACTGGGTCCATCTATTTGAAGTTCTGGAATCGCCATGTCAACTTTAATAACATCTATCGAGCCGGTCGCCGAAAATCCTGACGGAAGGTGCAAATTAAGCTTGATTGTGTATGTATGGCCAGCAGGTAGTTCTTCACTGAGCTCCAACAAACTGTTTGCATTCTCTAAAACACTTGAGTATTGGGCCAATTGGGATTCGGTGGCTGTGCTTGACTCCAGGGTCCAAACATACTTCAGATTAGAACACCGATTTCCTGCTGTGATTGATTGTGATGCGTCGATGACAATCTTGGAACATTTGCCTACACGCTGTGGCCCACTTAGCACGACATTCACAGTGATTGACCCAGGAGCAATCGTGGTAGCCACACTTCCCGCGAATGGTAAGGAAGGAGTATTCGATTCCTTAATCCTCAGGACATCTGGTAGCAAGGTCAATGTCTCTCCAACTGTGACTACCCCTGTACAATTAGTTCTGACAATAATAACCGTGTCCGAAGACCATTCACAAGATAGGCCATTGAGTCCGTAGAATAGGGAACCACAATCAAATTGCACTGATAATGAGCCACGACTTGCAGGATGTGATAGCGTGACTGAAATTATTTGTGCAGAATTATCAAAGGTGGCAGAATGCATGAACGGTTGAGTTTTCTTTGAGGGCATGAACAATGATTTCCAAGAAATGTATGGAATGAGAACCCCTCCAACGCCCTGATAAAAGGTGACATCACGGTCAACAGCACTCTGGTTGAATGAATCATACGTGATTTGCCTGATGGAGAGACCCATAACAGCCTCATCTTCGACAACTTCACCAGCCAATACAAAGGTACCATTGGTGATTTTTGACACTGCAGCAACTCCAGAATCAACATGGTTTTTTATGCTTCCTGTCGAAATCGTGAGCTGCTTGTTTTTGGATGTGAGTATGATGAATTCAAACTGCGTTCTTTCGTAGATTTGTGCACCACTGGAATCTTGGGCGACAAGAGAGATATTGAACTTTGGGTCAGAGGAAGTGGGTTCAGAAATACCAACATCAAAGAATCTCCATTTTCCTGCAAGGACTCTGATGAGATATACAGCATCAGTCACTTGAATCTCTCCATTATTATCTGCATCGAGATAATTGACTTGCCAGGGTGCCAGATCTTGAGAAATGAGGCCAGCAATCATCCGAAGTGCAAATTGAACATCAAGCACAGAAAACTCACAGTCTCCATCTACATTGCCTCGTATGGAGGAGGGTTCGCAGGAAGAGGTACGCTTACTCAAAGGTTTCTGGATGTGTGGCGGGACAAGTACTGAATCACTATATCTAGTCACAATTCCAGTCACAGCAGTAAAGGAGCCAGCAACTATTTCACGGCTTTCACCAATCTGAATAGGGTTTCCAATCGGTGTGCTTTGAGCGTTGTTTGCAACAAACTTTGATATGTACCCACCAACAATTGATTGTCCATTTCTTGTTCCTTTCAATGTAACCAATGCTAATCGTAGAGAAGCTCCAGCCTTGCTTGATGAAGGTGTGGCAGCACCAACAAAACGAACGATTCCAGGAGGATCATTTAAGGTCACTTCAAATTGACCGCCTGGCCAATCGCTTCCGATAGAATAAGACTCTGCCGACAATAGCTCCGCATTGTAGGTCATTGTAAAGTCGATGCTGCCCAAGGAATTTGATCCTGTATTGACCCTCACCTCCACCGCTCTGGTTGTTCCGATGGAAAGCGCAGAAAACGGAGCCCCACTTCCACTTCCAAAATCAACATCTCCAACATCGGGCAGAAGGTTTCCAAAAGTTACATATGTAGATTGGACACCAGCACAGGTGGTGGCGACTAAATCCACAGCCTGATGAGAATTGGCTTTTAGAAGCGCAAAACCTGTGACAAGGTCGATACTGATCGATTGATTGCTGGAGCTGGAGTAGGAGAGTAAACCGCCGAGCGGTCTTGCATCCAAGAACTGTGTATTGTCAGACAACACCGCAGAAACCTCAAGTGGTCGTGTGGTTCCAACGATGCCAGAGAATGTGGAAGGAAATGACGAAGAGACACTGGTTACTTGAACATGGTCATTGCTCACTTGAATGTCAAGTGTTGTGGACTCTGTTATGAATGATGCAATCAGACTCACGGATTGGAATCGCGCACCAGAAGGAGTTACAATCCGATTGCTAATGGAAACAACATCGCTTCCTGCCTGATTTGTTTCATACCTGCTCTCAGGGTTTGTTGAGATGTCAATTTTGTAACCGTCAGACAAATGCATGTAGAGCTGAAGTGTTGCTTTCTGAAAAACTGATGTGCACTGAATGCGACTGAGCAATGTCTCTCGTATCGATTCGGAACCAGGGAAAGCAGGATACGGTCTTGGGATGAGCTCCAAGTGATCAAACTCTACAACATTAACGACAAGGTATAAGGCAGGGATATCAGGTGCATTGCTGAGGCGGATGTACAGCCTTGCTTGCCCTATTCCCCGACCAGTCGCTATCACGCCCACACGGATTCGAATACCGTTTGATTCAGCGATCTGCACTTCGATGAGATTGTTGGGATCACCAGTCTCTGCATCAAAGATTGTACGTGAGTCTAGAGAGTAATCGGATCTAACTCCATTTTCGAAAAGTGCCGACACTGAAATCCATGCAAATGTTGCGACTCCAGCAGCAGCAGAAACGTCATGTGTGCGAACAATTCTTGTAGTGTTGATGGAGGCAAATATTTGCGTAATGCGCGGCAAGTTGAGGCGTACAAGGCCAAGTCCAGAACCGAGAACACGACCGCACGAAGACCATG
>JAIYDG010000641.1 GCA_027487625.1 Bacteroidota bacterium | reverse complement strand
CGAAATTTCCTAAAATCCCATAGGGATGACATTATAGTAGTAAACAAAAATGAATGAATTGCCCTCACCCCCAAACGGACGCGAACCAAAGGTTCGCGTCCGTTTGGGGGAATTTGGTTTACGGCATTTTTCTATAAACATTTGACCGCCTTCGGGGTCATTAATTTCATTGAATAGAGCAATTTAATTTCAAAAAGTTTTTGAAAATAATTCTCAATACAGATGCTGTATTTATTAAAAATTCTTCTGGTATACATGTGGATAATCGTCCATTTGTTTTAATGATTTAGAATGCGATTTATTTTTGAAAAACGACCTCAAAAATCTAATAATCGAGCAAATCCAAAATGGGGATATAACTTATTATCGTACGAAATCGTGGTAATTTCAAAATACATTTTCTTACTTTTAATCCCTAGTGATAAAGCTGGATAGGATAAGTTAAAATTGTTAGCCTCATTGTATAATTGGTTCCTGCGGATATAAAAAGTGTTAAAACTATATCTAGGTGTTATAATCAATGATGTGTTTGTATTCAATTTTACAGAAAATGGGATAAAGAAATCAGCGTTTAAAGCCCCATTGGTTTCTTTGTTTACTGATGTTTTTGAACCTAAAATTTTTATTGAATCTCTGGAAAATACACCGCCTAAATCAACTCCTAAAGCAATATTTATTTTGGAATTTGATTCCCAAAAACTATGTTGTAAACCTGCACGGATACCAAAACCTCCGATTATTTTAGGAAAATGAACAGCCAAGCGAATGTCTGTTTTCTTTGAAATTCCAAATTGACCTCCAATTGCCAGAATAGGTGCAGTTGCTATTTTATTTGAGAAATTGATATTACCATTATCCTTGTTTACTGAATCTATTTTTAACTGTACACCTGTGCCAACACCAATATAGGCCATGTTGTTTCCTTTACCCATTGGGTTTGGATTGGCGATATATAAATTGTTACTAACGGTGCATGCTGTTAAACACCAAAGCGCTGACATCAAACAAAAAAGCCTTGAAAAATTATTCATAAGGGTGGAGGTATTTACCAAAAATAACAAAAGCTTCTTTATGGACAAGAACCTTCTTCAAATCATTTAATTGCCTTTAAGATAATATTAAATTGTTATAAAATAAGCACACCGCCCTCATCCTTTAACAACGCGATTCGTCATGGTGAATATTAAATGGCATAAACATTTCGATTTAAAGTGGTATCAAATGCAAGTAGCAACCATTCCTGAATATTTGTTTATTTACAATGGTATTGTTGAAGTGATTTCTTTAAAAAGGGCTTGAGATTCGTTTTTATATAGAATTGAATTTGTTGCGGCTTGCAAATGAATAGATACTGGATAAAAAGGATTTTTAATTTTATAACTAATTTAAATACCTTTTCTAAAATCGTCAATAATAATGATTTTTAAATTGAAATTGGTTCATTAAAAATTGTAAAAATGAGAATCATTTGTTTTCTTTTTCGATTATTCTTTTCATTCTATTATTGTCAATTTTTGGACTTAATACAACAGAAAAAGGAATTCCATTTTTTTTTGTAGTTTTTAGAAATCTTTGATATGCAATAGCTGATAATTCAATTAAATCTTTGCATTTTGATAATTCGTCATCATTTGGTGTAATGTAAATTTCTAGTTCAGATTTATCAGGTTCATTTGCCATTTTTAGTGAAGAATTTTCAGTGTAGAATTTTATAATTTCATTCATTAAGTCTTCTTTAGAATTAAACTTCTTACTTATTGAAATTTTGTCAATGAAATTATTTGATTTTCCAGTACTCCAATAACAATAGAAATCTAGTTCATTATAAACCGCGACCTTCCATCAAAAAAATAACCTCTTCCGGTTTTAGGTCTTAGTTCTCTAAGGCTTATGCGTTTTCCATGAACTGTTTTTATGTAAGGTTTAATTGTTTTAAGTCCATTCCTTTTCGCAGCTCGATAAAATAGTATATAGTTATCCATAGAACCAAGTGAGTCAAGGTTTAAATAACAATTACTTTCATTTGAAAAGACTACATTCTCTTGCAATTCATCTAAAGGGTTATTTATATTACATCCCCATAAACCTAACAGTATTATAAATACAATTTTTTTCAATTTTTTTAATAAATGAGGTCTAAATCAACATTATCTAGAAGATATTTTGTAATACTTTAAATGTTGGATCATCAATAAAAATTAGTTATTCCTATCTAATTGCTACATCAATTTACTCTATATCTACTCCCAATAGAATCTACATTAAAACGTTATCGAAAGTGAATTCGCCAATGCTTCCAAATCCTTCACCACATTTTCATTCAAAGGAATTCCAGAAAGCAATCTATCTTTTTTGGTCTTGTATTCAATTTCACCAGGTATCAAAACGGGTTGATTTGCATCAATAGGAATTGATTCTTTGAATCGTTTTATCCAATTGTCCATATGAGTTTTGAATTCATTTGCTGGTCTAAATGCATCAATTCTCATAGCTCCAACAAAATGCCCAATTCCATTGCCAGGTAAGTTTTCAAGCGGATTTAAAAATGCAACAAATGGAGGTACCCATGGTCCATAATTTGCTCCTGAAAGTACTGCACTCATGATATCAACCATTGCCGCCAATCCATAACCTTTATGTCCGCCTAATGGAAGTAAAGAGCCTCCATTTTTTAATTCATGTGCATCATTACTTGGTAATCCATCTTTGGTTTGTACCCAATCATTAGGTAAGTCTTTTCCTTTTCTTTGTGCGATTTCTAATTTGCCATTAGCTGCAGCACTCGTTGCCATATCTAATACAAATGGTAACTCATTTGCGGTTGGGAAGCAGGCACAAATTGGATTGGTCCCCAACATTCTTTCTTTAGAATGCGTGGGTGCAACCAATGGACTCGCATTCGTCATGGCAAAGCCAATCATGTCATGTTCTAAAGCCATCATTGCATGTGCTGCTGCGATGCCAAAGTGATTTGAATTTTGAATTGCAACCCATCCTGTTCCAACAGCTTTGGCTTTTTTTATAGCAATCTCCATAGCTTTGTTAGCAACAACTAAACCCAAGCCTCCATCTGCATCTATAGTGGCTGTTGATGGGGTCTCATGAATTACTTTCCAGTTTGCATTCATGTTGGCTCTATTTGCATCTTTAAGTCTGATATAACCGCTTAATCGAGCAACGCCATGCGAATCTATACCTCTTAAATCAGCCTCCAATAAAACCTTTGCAGAAAGGGCTGCATCGCTTTCGTTCATACCGCTTTTTGTAAAAACGGTTTTTGTGAAAGCAAATAAATCTTCGTGCTTGTAAATCAAATCCATTTCAAGAAATTATTTTGTATCAATAATAAAAGGAGAACCGCCTTTTCCTCCCATGATGATTACTTTTGTATTCGGTGATTTTGCTAGTTCTAAATTAGCTTTGATGCTTTCGTATTGCAATTGTTTATCTCCTAAACCACTACTGATAATCTTTTGATAATCGGCAATACCTTGAGCTTCCACTCTTTTTCTATCTGCTTCTTGTCTTTCTTTTTGTAAAACAAACTGCATTTTCTGAGCATCTTGTTCAGCTCTAATTTTTTCTTCAATACTACCTTTTACCGATTGTGGTAATGTGATATTTCTAACCAATAATTGCTCTAGTTCTAAACCTCTTTTGTTAAAATCAACTTCAATAGTTTTGAAAATTCTGTTTTGGAACTCATCTCTTTTTGATGAATACAAGGCAACTGCATCATAATAAACTGCATTGTCTCTAATCTTAGTGCGAGTTATTGGCCTAACAATTTTATCTCTATAATCTATTCCAACTTCTCTTAGTAAAAAGGGAGCTTTGTCGGCTTTTACATTGTATAAAACAGTTAAGTCAATTGTTACTTCCAATCCATCAGCCGTTAAAACCCGAATGGCATCATCACCTTCTTTTTCTCCTTCATCATGAACACCACTCATGGTATAGTTTTGAGTTTTGGTATCAATTTCTTTTACTTCTTTTAAAGGATTTACAAAATGTAATCCGCTTTGAAGAACATCATCTTCAATGTTTCCAAACAAGCTTTTTACGCCAACATGACCTGCGTCAATTTGCTTAAAACATGCGGTAGATATGCCCACTAAAGCAAGTACCAGCGATAAGCCTCTAAGTAAAGGCGCGATTTTTGCAGTTTGGATATTTTTAGCCAACGCAAACGAAACTCCGAAAACAATCAGAGCTAAAACAACTAGTACCATATTTTTTTTGATTAATTAAATTCCTGAAGCAAGAATATCTGCAATATGTAATACCTCTATTTGGGTATTACCTTGTTTCTTTAAAACACTATCTATCTGAATCAAACAAGAATAATCAGTAGAGATTAAATATTTTGCACCACTTTCAATTACTTGATCAATCACTTCTTTAGCCATTGATACTGATAAGGCTTCAGAATTCACTGAAAATGTTCCACCAAACCCACAACACAATCCTTGTTTTGGCAACTCAACAAGTTCTATTCCTTCAACTTGTTGTAATAATAAACGTGGCTGCGTTTTAATTTTGCAATGTTCAGATGCTTGACATGAATCAAAAAAAGCAACTTTACCTTCAAATTTTGAACCCAGATTTTCGACTTTTAAAACATCTACTAAAAACTCACTTAGTTCAAACGATTTCTTTTGTAATTGTCTGTATTTATTGTGGTAGCTCGAGTTTTGGAATAACAGGTCGTATGAGTTTCTTATCATGGCAGTGCAAGCACCAGCGCCACAAACTAAGTTTTTATCAGTTGAAATTTCATTCAAAAACTTTTCTGCAACTTGTCTTGAATCTTCCCAATATCCAGCATTAAAAGCAGGCAAGCCACAACAAGTTTGCTCCGGATTATAATGTACCATACATCCGGCTTTTTCTAAAACCTTTACCATATTTAAACCTGTTTCTGGTTTAAACTGATCTATAAAACATGGAATTAAAATCTCAACCTTTATTGCTGCCATTTTAAATGGTTTGTCCTTTGAAGTTTTTTATTCTTGAAATGAAAAACAAACCTACTAAAAAAAACAGCATCAATGCTAATACCGATGTTCGCATATTCCCGGTTATGTCTATTAAAATGCCGTAAACCAATGTCCCAAGCACGATTGCGATTTTTTCACTCACATCAAAAAAACTAAAATATGATGCTGTTTCATTACTTTCTTCTGGTATTAGTTTGGCAAATGTCGACCTAAACATGCTTTGAATGCCTCCCATTACTATTCCCACAACCACTGCTAATGCATAAAATTGTTCAGATGAACTAACCATGTAAGCCGCAACAGTAATTCCAATCCAGATAACAAGCATGATGAGTATAGTATAGATATTTCCAATTAAGCCTGAAATTTTTGAGAACATATATGCTCCGCCAATCGCAATAATTTGAATGATTAATATGGTTAGAATTAATTCAGATGTTTCCATTTTTAGTTCTTGTGAACCAAATAAACTAGCTACATACATAACAGTTTGAACGCCCATGCTCGAAAACAAATAGCCCAATAAATAATTTCTCATTCGATTATTATGAGGTAACATGATTTCTTTATAAACCTTTTTGATTTCAGTAAAACCTTTATGGAAAATATTTCCTTCGATATTAAGTACGTTCGATTTGTCTTCTTTTAAATTTCTAAAGGTAATTTGAGCAAATCCTGCCCACCATAAACCAACCATAACAAAACTAAGTTTGATTGCTAATACTTCGTAATATGATTTTGCAGTTTGAATAGCTTCCGTCATATTCATACCTGCTGCATTTAGTTCATATGCTTTTGTATGATAAGGGAAGAATAAATCGTGTTTTAAAATAACAAGAAGGTTTATTACCAATAGGATTACTGAACCAATGTATCCCATTGAAAATCCTTTTGCACTCACTTCGTCATATTTATCTTCAGTTGCAATTTCTGGCAGAAATGCATTATAAAAAACTAAACTTCCTCCAAAACCAAATAGACTTAAAACAAAGAGTAGAATTCCTATGTAAACTGTTTCAGGCGACATAAAATACATAAGAATGCAGCTTAAACTTCCTAGGTAACAGAATAATTGCATGAAGAATTTTTTGTTTTTTCTTGCATCTGCAATTCCAGAAAGAATTGGAGAACTAAAAGCCACTAAAAGAAACCCAAGTGATAATGCATATGAATACAATGCAGTATTAACAATTTTATAACCTAATATATCTAAATAATAAGGTGCATTTACTGAATTTCCTTGGGCAATTGATGCTGCTTTACTAACGCTTTCATAAAAAGGCGGGAATATAGCTGTAGCAATGGTCAGTGAAAAAACCGAATTAGCCCAGTCATACATAGTCCAGGCACGAATTACTTTAGGGTTATTTAATTCTTTTTTCATTCATGCCAAAATATGTTTTTATTTTTTATGTTCCTAAATTTTGGATTAGCTTACATTATTTTAGGTATGAATATTTCATTTGTTTAAATTTTTAGTCAGACTTTTTTAATGACTTTATTCCTAATTTGCAGCATGCCTGAAATCTCAAAAAAGAAAATCCCTGTGCCAGTTGGCGAACATTTAAGAAAGTATTTACGCCATCATCATAGAGAAAGTAAGATCAAACTTCAATATAAAGATTTATTGGATTTTGATGTAACAATTACCCTTTATGATAAAAAAGGTAAGGATACTTTTTGGGAAACCTGCATTTACAAGCCTGATATTTTTAATGAAATACAAAGGAATTTACTACAGATATATTCATTAATGAAAGCTGGTGGTGATATGGAAGTAATGGATCACCTTTTTGTAGAAAGAATAGATAATTGTTTATACGGAAATACTTCTCCTTTTAGAATTAGAGTTGTTAATAAAATGAATGACAATTTTGATTATTTTTATGTGAAGAAGGCAGATGCATCTAGGATTTATGGACTTGAACTTGAGCATCTTTTATCTCCAAATCGTATATCATATTTAGTATACCGTGATACTTTGATTGAAGAACATATTGCAGGTGTTCCAGGTGATGTTTTTCTGAAATTATATGTTGATCATCCCGATTTTAATCCGATACGTTTGGCCAAAGAATTTGTGAAATTTAATGAACGATGTTTTATTAAATTATTAGGTGATATGCATTCAAGTAATTTTGTAATTCAACTTACTCCAGATTTTGAAGAAGTGCATTACAGAATAAGGGCTATCGACTTCGATCAACAATGTTATGAAGGTAAAAAGAATGTTTATTTGCCACAGTTTTACAAACAGAATCTTCCTTATGTAGAATTGGGAATGAAGCATATTTCAGTGGAGTCGATGAAGCAATATCAAAGAGAAGAAAGGGCAATGATGGTAAGTAGAATGAAAGCAGCAAAATGGCCATTGGTTCGCTTATTGGATGCGATGTGTAAGGAGGAATTAGCTCCCAAAGATCATGTAGATAGATTAAAGCAGGAGCTATCTGTTTATTACAGTAGTCAGCGTTTTCCAAAAGCTAAAAACATGGGTGAATTATTAAGAGCTTCGTTTATGCATTTGCTCAAACATTCAAATGCAATTCGTGAAAATCACCAATAAAAAAAATCCTACTTTTAAGGAGTAGGATTTTTTATTAAGCTGCAGTATGATTTTTAAATCGAATTACTTTCATTTTTTCTTCTGCTCCTTTGGCATCTATTATAAGTATGTTATCACCAGATTTTCTTTCCGGAGCATCATACATATAATCCATCATTAATGCTTCACAGATGCTTCTAAGACCTCTAGCACCTAACTTTAAGTCGAAAGCAGTATCTACTATTACATCAATTACTTCATCTTTAATTTCCAATTCAATTCCTTCAAGTGCAAATAGGTATTGATATTGTTTGATAAGTGCATTTTTAGGTTCATGCAAAATGCTTTTTAAAGCTGCTTTATCTAGAGGATTTAAATGGCACAATACAGGCAAACGTCCAATAATCTCAGGGATTAATCCAAAGGTTCTGATATCAGCTTGTGATACATATTCCAATATATTATTGCCTTCTTTTAACTCTTCAATTTCATTGGCTTTAAAACCAATTGCCTGAGTTTGTAATCTACGGGCAATCATTTTATCAATACCATCAAAAGCTCCACCACATATGAAAAGAATGTTTTGTGTATTCACCTGAATCATTTTTTGTTCAGGATGTTTTCTTCCACCTTGAGGAGGTACATTGGCAACTGTTCCTTCAAGAATTTTTAATAATGCCTGTTGAACGCCTTCTCCACTAACATCTCTGGTGATGCTTGGATTATCACTTTTCCTCGAAATTTTATCAATTTCATCAATATAAATTATGCCTCTTTCAGCAGATTCCAAATCATAGTTGGCAGCTTGCAGTAGACGAGTAAGAACTGTTTCAACATCTTCACCAACATATCCGGCTTCTGTTAAAACAGTTGCATCTGCTATACAAAATGGAACGTCTAAAATTCTTGCTAATGTTTTTGCCAATAATGTTTTTCCGGTTCCGGTTTCTCCAACTAAAAGAATATTTGATTTTTCAATTTCAACTTCATTGCTTTTGTTTTTCGCATTTATTCTTTTGAAGTGGTTGTAAACAGCAACACAAAGCACTTTTTTAGCTTCATCCTGACCAATAACATATTGATCGAGGTGGGCCTTTATTTCAGTAGGTTTAAGTAGATTAAATCCACTTGACTTTTTACTGTCATTTTTTGAGAAACTTTCCTGGTCTTCGTTAATTATTTTATGAGCTTGAGAAATACAATTTTCGCAGATTAGTGCATCTAAACCTGCAATAAGGTATTCAACTTCAGTTCTTGGTCTGCCACAAAATGAACAGTTATCTTCTTTCTTTTTCGCCATATAGACTGCGAAGATACAATCATTTTTTGGCTTTTAAATGGCTAGAATTTATTCAAAAATTGCACTCTTTTTAATTACTTTTAATCCATCTGTAGTTATCCAGCCGCAATTAGTAGAAACAATGCCGGTATTAAAACTACTGTCTTTTAAAATATCAGCATAACCATCCGATGTCCAGAAGTTATTTCCTTGTAAATATTCAATTGTATAGGCAATTTTCATTCTTCTTCCACTGATGTTTTGAATTTTTAAACTTGTTGAGCAAGTATTTGGAAGATTTTTGCAATTCGTATTTGAATATGTTTTCATTCCTTGTGAAAACTGGAAAATTGCAATAGGTGAAGGCTCAACTTGATTTGGAATTTGTTCTGAAACAAAAACTGCTTTGAATTGATCGGGCAGATTATTGGGGATACACTTAGTTTGGCTTGTGTTAGAAGATGTGTCATCAAGCGACTTTTTACATGAATTGCCCATTAGTATAAATAGTGCAAGGCAAATTTTGGTGATGTTGTAAAAATTTCTATCCATAATCTTAATTAAAGGTTCACTTGCGAAGTTATTTGAAGCTCTATTACAATTAGATAGCAATATTTTGGCATTGCTCAAATTAAATGCCCTTTAAACCTTTAATCATTGATATTTACATTCTGTGGCAAAATTTCAGCCTTTCATATAGATTTTTTGTAATACTAACAATTCATTGTTGATATGTGTGAATTGTACTCTTTATTATACGTTTGAAGAATTTCTTATAATTAGTAGGTTTTCAGCTTATTAAAAGGCTTTTAAATGTCGCAATTGTTAATTTTATGCTATCAAAAAAAAAGCAGAAAACTGAATTTTACCTCGGTTTTCTGCCTTATTTTATGTGATGAATTGCTTTTTATACCTTTAAGTTGATGCTAATATTATACACACGGTGTGATTTTAAATATTTAAGCTTATTTTACTTCAGGCTTATGCTTTAGTAAAACATCATCAATCATTCCATATTCTTTTGCTTCCGCTGCTATCATCCAGTAATCTCTGTCAGAATCTGCTTGTACTTTATCAAATGGTTGACCACTATGGCTTGAAATAATATCATACAATTCTTTCTTTAATTTTTGGATTTCACGTGCTGTGATTTCAATATCAGATGCCTGTCCTTGAGCTCCACCTAATGGTTGGTGAATCATAACTCTTGCATGAGGTAAAGCTGAACGTTTTCCTTTTTCACCAGCACACAACAATACTGCTGCCATAGATGCTGCTAAACCTGTACAAATAGTTGCTACGCTTGGATTAACCCATTGCATAGTGTCGTAGATGCCTAATCCTGCATATACAGAACCACCCGGACTATTGATATACATTTGAATATCTCTTCTTGCATCCATTGAGTCTAAGAATAACAATTGTGCTTGAATAATATTTGCAACATAATCATCAATAGGCATTCCCATGAATATAATTCTGTCGGCCATTAACCTTGAAAATACGTCGATTTCTCTAAAGTTCATCGGGCGTTCTTCAATTACAGTTCTGGTCATATTTTCCATAGAGCTTTCTATATAAGCATCTACTTTAAGGCTGCTAAAGCCTTTGTGTTTTACCGCGTAATTGCGGAATTCTTTTCCAATATTCATAATCGTTTTTCCTTTGGTCAAATATAGAAGAGGTTTTTAAAATTCCTCGAACTTCCATTTATTTTTCAATAGCCGTGCCAAATTTGTGTGCTGACAAAATGCCTGATATTTTGTAACCCAATTTTTTTTCTATTGTTTTAACTTTAAATATGAATTAACTTTTTTTATAGTAAAATACCTTTGAAATTTTGACCTAAATTCAGTTTCTCTTAATTAAGTAAGCTTCACTAGTTAAAATGTCAATTCCTTTTGTCTATTGCTGCTTTAAAAAGTTCCAACTTCAATTTGGAATACTCTTAGTAATGTAGATTTATTCAAACCATAAATAAAGAATAAAAAAAGGCCCTGAACTTTCCAATTCAGGGCCTTTTACTTATAAAATTATCTTAGTGATTGTGGTGGTGTTTACCGTTGTGTTCTGCAATAATTGCATTGAACTCCTCAACACTAACTTCTTTGATATCTTTTGTAATTGTATTCAACAAGTAATCATTTACTTTATTTCTTGCTGCTACATTAATCATTCTGCTTCTAAATTCTTCTTTTTGCATTTGAGGTTCAATGATGCTATTTAAAATATCATCACTTAAGTTACCCATATTATAACCACCAAACATTTGCATGGTATAAGCTTTAGCTGCATTACGAATTTCTTCTTCGTCTATTTTTAAATCATTGCTTACAAGAATTTTTTCTTCCAATAAATGATTTCTCAAATAATTTGCTTCAGGAATGTAACCTTCTTCAATATTATCTGCATTGAATTTATCAGCATGTCTATCTAATAACCAACGTTTTAAAGTTGCATCAGGTAAACTAATATTGTGTTTAGCTACTAAACTATCAAATAATTCGTGCTCTAATAAATGATTGGCTTGTTGGTCGAAATATCCTTTGATTTCAGCACTTAGTTTAGTTCTAAGTTCTTCTTCAGTAGTTATTTGATCTTTACCATAAATTTTATCAAAGAATTCCTGATTCATTTCTGATTCTGTTGTTCTTTTGATTTCATTTAAAGTTAGATTGAATTCTTTTCCTAAATCAGGCACACCTTGTTTTTGAACTCCTAAGGCATGACTCATTTCCATTTCATCATGGTTGAATAATGTAAAGATATTAACTTTTACAGTTTCACCTTTTCTCAATCCACGAATTTGAGCATTTAAAGCCTCGTCTTTAATGGTATTAATTGCTAAAGGAACAGAAGGAGCATTTACACCACCCTCTAAAACTTCACCAGAATCTAATAGTTCATTTAACTGAGCATAAATCATGTCATTTTCACCAACTTCTTCTACATCGGTTAAAACACCCATTTGTTTACGTAAACGATTTAATTCGTCATTAACCATTTCTTCAGTTACATTAACTGTATAAAAAGGGTATGAATCAGCTGATGAAATATTCAATTCAAATTCAGGAGCCAAACCGATATCAAATGAAAATGTATAAGAAGCAGTTTTGCTTAATTCATCAATTTTAGTGTCTTCCGACATTACTGGTTGACCTAATACATGTAATTTGTTTTCTTCGATATAATCGAATAGACCTTTACTAGCTAAACCATTTACTTCTTCAAGTAAAATGCTTTGCCCTACCATTTTTTCGATTACTCCTTTGGGTGCTTGTCCTGCGCGAAAACCAGGAATATTGGCCTTTTTGCCATAATCCTTAAGCTTTTTTTCGTAAGATGCTGTGAAATCGTTTGGTTCGATGGAAACTGAAATGCTAGCATTTAGCTCATCTTTTTTATCAAATGTAACGTTCATGTTGATTGAAAATCGTGCGGATGGAGGGACTCGAACCCCCACGCCTTTCGGCACCAGATCCTAAGTCTGGCACGGCTACCAATTACGCCACATCCGCATAGTTAATTAAGAACAGTATTTTTCCTTCAAAATTAAAGGACTGCAAATGTATAATTCTAATTAAGATTTCCAAAGACTTATTCATTTTCATCAAGTATTTTTTAGTAATTTATTGCTCAAGCCCTTATTTTATTAGAAATTTCAAAGCTAATTTTTCTTCATTTCTAAAACTTTTTGTTTAGTTTCACAGCAAAAGAATAGGATTACCGAATGGAATTGCAGCAAGAGTCATTAGAAAAAGAAAATCAGCTGATTGTAAAACAATACAGAACTTTACTTAGAAGCATAAAGAGAAGTTTAAATGCTGCCGACCGGAAAATTATCAGGGAAGCTTTTAATTTATCTTTAGAAGCTCATAAAAATATGAGGAGGAAAAGCGGTGAACCTTATATTCTTCATCCTCTTGCTGTAGCTCAAATTTGTGCTGAAGAAATTGGTTTAGGTGTAACTTCTGTAGTTAGTGCCCTTTTACATGATACCGTTGAAGATACCGAAATTACTTTAGACCTTATTAAGTTAAAGTTTGGTGAAAAGGTAATGAGAATCATTGATGGCCTGACTAAAATTTCAGGTGTTTTTGATCAACCTGATAGAAGTATACAAGCCGAGAATTTCAAAAAAATGCTTCTTACTCTTGGAGATGATGTAAGAGTGATTCTAATAAAACTTGCTGACAGGTTACATAATATGAGAACTCTTGATAGTATGAGTTCTAAATCTCAGCTTAAAATTGCCTCTGAAACTGCTTATGTATATGCCCCTTTAGCTCATAGATTAGGTTTATATGCAATAAAAACGGAATTAGAAGACCTTTCTACCAAATACTTAGAGGCTGACAATTATATATATGTAAAGAACAAATTAAATGAAACAAAGGTTCAAAGAAATAAATACATCAAAACCTTTATTGAACCAATAGTTGAAGACCTTAATCAAGCTGGTTTGGTTTATGAGGTTAAAGGTCGTCCTAAAAGTATTCATTCTATTTTAAATAAAATGAAAAAGCAAAATATACCTTTCGAGGAGGTATATGATTTATTTGCTATTCGAATTATTGTAGATACAGAATATGAAAATGAAAAAAGTGATTGCTGGCGAGTATATTCAATGGTTACCGACCACTATACGCCAAATCCAGACAGATTGCGGGATTGGGTAAGTACTCCAAAAGCAAATGGATATGAAAGTTTGCATACAACTGTAATGGGTCCAAAAGGAAGATGGGTTGAAGTGCAGGTAAGAAGCAAAAGGATGGATGAAATTGCGGAAAAAGGTTTTGCTGCACACTGGAAGTACAAGGATTCAAACCAAAATGCTGACAATGGTCTTGAAAGTTGGCTTTCAAGAGTTAGAGAAATTTTGGAAAATCCTGATTCAAATGCGCTTGAGTTTTTAGATGATTTCAAACTTGCTCTATATTCTGATGAAATTTTTGTTTTTACTCCAAAAGGCGATTTAAGAAAATTACCTGCCGGTTCTTCAATTTTAGATTTTGCTTTTGATATTCATTCCGACCTTGGTGTTAAATGTATTGGAGCAAAACTTAATAATAAACTGGTTCCAATCAATCATAAATTAAGTAATGGCGATCAGGTTGAAATTTTAACCAGTGCCAAACAAAAACCAAGTGAGGAATGGTTAAACTTTGTTATAACTGCTAAGGGAAAAGCAAAAATCCGCGATTATTTTAAACAAATAAGATTAAAAGCCTCCTCAATGGGAAAAGAAATTCTGGAAAGAAAATTCAAAAATTCCCATGTTCCATTTACCTCAGAGGCATTATCAGATTTATGTAAAAACCTAAAGTTGAAATCAGTTTCGGAGTTGTATTATTTAATTGCAACAGAGAAAATTGATAGAACCAAACTTGATATTTCTGCCATCTTACAAGCAGAAAGAAATAAACCTGCTCAAGAAATTCAAGTTTCAACCAAGCCAAAAACTCCAACACAAAATGTGGCTACCGATGCTATTATTTTAGGAGATAACGAAGCAGATATGGAATACACATTTTCTAAATGTTGTCATCCTATTCCTGGAGATGAAATTTTTGGTTTTATTACAGTAGGCGAGGGGGTTAAAATTCACAGAACAAATTGCTCTAATGCCGTAAGTCTGATGAGTAATTATGGTTACAGAATTATTCGTGCGAAATGGGCACAAGAAGGCCTAAATCAAGGTAAAGCATTTTTAACTTCTATAAAAGTTTCAGGTATAGATAGTGTGGGAATTGTTAGTATCATTACAGATATTATTTCAAAACAATTAAAAGTAAATATGAGGTCTATTGCTATAAGTTCTAATGAAGGAACTTTTGAAGGTTCAGTGTTTTTAGAAGTTCATGATACTCAGCAATTAGAAAATATAATGAATGCAATTAAGGATGCTAGTCCATTAATTAGTGTTAGTAGAGTAGATTTAAATTAATCCGACAAATATTCGATACTTTGTTAGAGGTCAATTCTTTCAATTGTGAATGATTTTGTGTTTTAAATCTACTTAAATTGCTGTTATTCAGTAATGTTTAATTGGTTTTCCCCAAATTTGATTTTTCCTTTTTCATTCTTTTATCTTCCTTTATCTTCGCACACTTAGTGAATAAATGGAGAATAATGCTGTAAGCGACCCAATTAAGGAAGAGGTTCGTCAAAAGTTTATTGAATATTTAGAATTTCATCAACAAAGAAAAACACCTGAACGTTTTGCAATTCTTGATGAAATATATTCGAATAAAGAACATTTTGATGTTGAAACGCTTTTCGAACACATGAAAGATAGAAACTATCGTGTGAGCAGAGCAACTGTATACAATACTTTAGATTTATTACTTGATTGTGGCTTGGTAATTAAACACCAATTCGGAAGGAATATTTCGAGGTATGAAAGAGCTTATGGATTTAGACAACACGACCATATGATTTGTAATGTTTGTAATGAGGTTCTTGAGTTTTGTGACCCTAGAATTCAACAAATAAAAACAACTATGGGTGAACTCATGAAGTTTAAAATTACCAATCATTCTTTGTATTTATTCGGACAGCCTGAAGTAGATGCAAATCAACATTGTTTGAGTTGCAAAAAAATAGTTAAACAAGATTAGAATTTTTATATGGTAGATGTAGTATTGGGCCTTCAATGGGGAGATGAAGGAAAAGGAAAAATTGTTGATGTATTAACCCCACAATACGACGTAGTAGCGCGTTTTCAGGGTGGTCCAAATGCTGGACATTCACTTGAATTTGGTGGCAATAAATATGTTCTAAATACAATTCCTTCAGGAATCTTTCATGAACATTGTACCAATATTATTGGTAATGGTGTTGTTATTGATCCGGTTCAACTTAAGAAAGAAATTGAAAAGGCTTCAGCTACTGGAGTAGATATTAAAAAGAGCCTTTATATTAGTCAAAAAGCACATTTAATTCTTCCAACTCACCGTTTGGTTGATGCTGCTTCTGAAGCTAAAAAAGGTGAACATAAAGTTGGTTCTACATTAAGAGGAATCTCTCCAACTTATCAAGATAAAATTGGAAGAAGTGGTTTAAGAGTTGGCGATATATTAACAGATGGTTTTGCTACAAAATATCGTAATGCAACAAATATTCATTGTGAGTTACTGAACTCACTAAATTTCGAATACAACCTTGCTGATCATGAACCTGCTTTTTTTGAAGCAGTTGAATTTCTTAAACAATTCAAAATCATAAACAGTGAGTATTTTGTAAACGATTTAATTAAAAGTGGTAAAAAGATTTTAGCTGAGGGTGCTCAAGGTACTTTACTTGATATTGATTTTGGTTCTTATCCTTTTGTTACTTCTTCAAATACAATTACAGGTGGTGCTTGCAGTGGATTAGGAATTTCACCTCAACACATTCAAAAGGTTTACGGAATTTTCAAAGCTTATTGTACACGTGTTGGAAACGGACCATTTCCTACTGAACAGGAAAATGAAACAGGTGAAATGTTACGTAAATTAGGTCATGAATTTGGCGCAACTACTGGTAGGCCGAGAAGAACTGGTTGGTTGGATTTACCTACATTAAAATATGCTATCATGTTAAATGGGGTTACAGATTTAATTTGTACAAAAAGTGATGTATTGAGCGGCTTTGAAGAGGTTTTGGTTTGTGATAGATATAAGATTGAAGGAGCTGAAACTTCTGAACTTCCATACAGCATGCAGGATGTTAAATTGGAACCATTATACAGAAGTTTTCCTGGATGGACAGGTGATTTAAGTAAAATCAAAACTTATAATGAATTACCTGAAACATTTAGAAACTATATGGATTATGTTCAATCACAAATAGAAGTTCCTGTGAATGTAATATCAGTGGGTCCTGATAGAGAAGAGACCATCATTAGATAATTGAATACTATTAACAAAAAGAAAGCCGGTGAATCTTTGATTCACCGGCTTTCTTTTTGTTAATTAACTTGGTTGAAAATTGAAAGTAATGTTATTTAACTATCATAAACGACATCTCAATTTCTTCTGTAAATTCAATTTCATTAATAGAGAAATTTTCCGCTCTTTCTTCATTTGAATCGACCATAGGTGCAAATGCAACTTTGCTCTCCATATGCATAGGATAGTTTTGTTCATTTGATACAATTCCATACCTGATAAATTCCATGTTACCTAATTTGTTGCCTGTAGTTTCTGCTATCAATTGCGCTTTCTGTGTTGCATCTTTAATAGCTAAAACTATCAAATTATTTTTAGTCTTTTTCTTTAATTCATCTGAACAATCTGTTCCAAAATTAATGCTCACATTTTCACTTTTATTTTCACTAAGTTTATTGTAGACAGAAAGTATTCGCTTTTTATCCAATTTAAATTCTATTCTAAAATCTTGATAAGATTTGTAGCCAGTTTTTTTGCTTTTACCATCGCTATAATCCCATTCAGCAGAGATAGAATAATTGGTAAGTTTAATTTGCTCGGCTGTAAATCCTTCTGTTTTCAGCCTTTTCATGAGTTCATCATTCAATTTATTTAAACGTTCATTACATTCAGTTTCAGTTTTTGCAGTAGCACTAATTTGAATATAAAAGATGCCTAAATCAGGAAGAATTTTGATGTTTGATTCACCTTTTAATTGAATGTGAGGAACCATAGTATTTTGTGCTTTTGTTTGATTTAAATTGATTACTGAAATAATCAATAAAAGTAAAATTAGTTTAGTTTTCATGTTATTATTTTAATGCTCTTTTATACATCGAAACAGTGTTTTCAAGTCCCAAATATAATGCATCACAAACCAATGCATGACCTATAGAAACTTCATCTAAAAATGGAATACATTTTTTGAAATAGGCAAGATTTTCCAAGTTCAAATCATGACCCGCATTGATACCTAATCCTAGCTCTTTTGCTAAATTAGCAGCAAGCACATATGGTGCAATTGCCGACTCTTTATTTGTTGAATAATGTTGAGCATATGATTCAGTATAAAGTTCAATTCTATGCGCATCACATTCTTTAGCTCCTTCTATCATTTTTAAATCAGGATCAACAAAAATTGAACACCGAATTCCATGATTTGTAAATAATTCGGACATCTCTTTTAAGAAATCTTTATTTTTTATTGTGTCCCAACCATGGTCACTCGTTAATTGGTCATTGTTGTCGGGTACCAAAGTTACTTGTGCTGGTTTGTTTTCAAGTACCATTTTAATAAACTTATCCTCCTTAGGGTTTCCTTCTATATTTAATTCATTATGAGTTATTTCCATTAGTTTTGGAATGTCATTATAACGAATATGTCTTTCATCAGGACGAGGGTGAACAGTAATTCCATCTGCCCCTGATTGTTGAATTAAAACTGCCGCTCGAATAATATCAGGATTATTTCCTCCTCTTGAGTTTCTGATAAGTGCAATTTTGTTTATGTTTACGCTTAAATTCGCCATTCTTTAAAAGTGAAAAAAGTAATTATTTATACAAAAGTACCTATTGCAAATCAATTCTTAAGGTTTTGTATGCTTTGCTGTGTTTTTGTTTTGATTTTTATTTCAAACATAAATGCATCAGAACTTAATATAGATAGTTTACAGCTTACTATTAAAAATGCTGAAACAGAAGAACAACGACTTGAAGGTATGGTTTTGCTTTCTTGGCATCATGCTGCTAAAGGATTGCCAAATTCAGCTGACTTTATTCAACAAACTTTAGATTTAGCTGAAAAGCATAATAATGAAGAATTTAAAGCCAGAGCTAAAATTGCAAAAGTTTTTATAGTTTTCGAGAGTCAAGATTATTATATAACAACAAAAGAACTTGAAGAAAACATTCCTATATTAATAAAATATAACAGAGAGCAAGAGTTAGCTCGTTCTTATGTTTTATTGGGTATTGCACAAGAACGTCAAGGTAGATTCAATGAAGCGATAAAAAGCTATTTTAGTGCACTTTTTATCTTTGATAAACTAAACGATTTAGATGGTATAGCTGACTGTTACAACAATATCGGTTTAATTTATAAAGAACAAAAACGGTTTTATTTAGCAGAAGTTTATTTTAATAAGTCATTAGATTTGGCAGCTAAAATCGCTACCACTAATGAAGATGCAAGAATTAATGCAATTAATAATTTAGCAATTCTTTACCAGGAAACAGGAAAAGTTTCTAAGGCTTTACCATATTTTCTTGAAGTTTATGAGTATGATAAGAAATCGAATTCTATAGAAAATCTTGGATTATCATATAATAATTTAGGTGTAATTTATACCTTATTAAAAGATTATAAAAGGGCATTGGATTTCTTAAGAAAGGCGACCGAAATAAAGAAAAATAGTGAAAGTTTGGATGATTTATCAAATTCATACAATAACTTAGGATTTTGCTTTTATGGTATGAAATCATATGATTCAGCAGAATTCTATTATAAAAAAGGAGAATTTTTGGCAAAAAGAGGTTCATATCTTTCATTTTTACAAGAATCCTACATTGGTTTAGCTGATGTTTATGCTGCAAATAAAGATTTTGCTTTAGCTCTTAAATATGAAAAACTAAATAATTCATTGAAGGATACTTTGTACCGTATAAATGGTCCTAATAGTATTGATAAGCTCAAAGATGAATACATAACCTTAAAGCAAGAAAAAGATGAATCTGAAGTTTTGATTCAAACAGAAAGAACGAGAGTTAGACGTATTTTTATTTGGTTTGTTTTAGCCTTATTTTCTGCTTTAATGATTTTGATGTGGTTTTATGTTGTGAAAGTTAAAAAGAATAACACCCAATTAAATCAGAAGCAAAAAAAGATTGAAATACAGAATAAAATTCTTCAGGTTAAAAATATTGAAATTCTTCAAGCAAAAGAAGCTGCTGAAGAAGCTGCAAAAGTTAAATCCCAATTTATTTCTACTATCTCACATGAGATTAGAACGCCATTAAATGCAATTATTGGTGCTACTAATCTTTTAAACCAGAATTTCCCAAATCAAGACCAGATAGAAAATCTCAATATCTTAAAAATTTCATCTGATAACTTACTTTCTCTTGTAAATAATATACTTGATTTCAGCAAAATGGAAGCGGGTAAAATGCAATTTGAGAATATTGAATTTAACCTGAAAAATATTGTTCTAGATATTCGTGATTTGTTCTCTATAAAAGCTGCTGAAAAAGGTGTAGAATTATTAGTGAATTATGATGAAAAAATTCCTGCAGTTTTAAAAGGTGACCCATTAAGAATTAATCAGCTTTTAATTAACCTAGTTAGTAATGCGCTTAAATTTACTGAAAAGGGTTATGTGAAAGTTGATTTAAGCATGCAATTAAGCACAGTTAATCATGCTTTGATTCATGTAAAAGTGAGTGACACTGGAATTGGTATTTCATCTCAGAAACAAACGCAGATTTTCGAATCATTTACTCAAGCTGATGGAACTATTACAAGAAAATTTGGTGGTTCAGGTTTGGGTTTATCTATATGTAAGAGAATTCTTGAAAATTTAAATAGCAAACTTCAATTAAGTTCTGAACCAGGTGTTGGATCAACTTTTTATTTCTCGATTAATTTTGAAGTAAGCAGGAATGCTGCAATTGGAAAGAGTTCAAGAACGGCTTCATTTGAAAACTCTATCAAAGGAAAACGCATTCTGATTGCAGAAGATAATATGATGAATATACTTGTTATTCGTCAGTTTTTACACAAATGGGGTGTAGTTACAGATGTGGTAATGAATGGCAAAGAGGCTTATGCAAAAGTAAGTTCAGAGACATTTGATGCTGTTTTAATGGATATTCATATGCCAGAAATGGATGGAATTGAAGCTACCAGATTAATTCGTAAACTTTCCGATGAAAGAAAACGTCGTATTCCAATTATTGCCATAACGGCCGAAAATGAAATGCAATTCCGCCAAAAAGTGTATGAAGTTGGTATGAATGATTATATCTTCAAACCTTTTAATCCAGATGATTTAAGAGAAAGATTGGGTTATGTTTTATACAACAATCATTTATTTGTTAGTTCAGAACAGGAAAAACCTTTTGATAATTAAGGCCTGCTAAAAATCTTAATCAGGACATATTATCAAACAACTAGACCGTGTTTTAATAATTTAAATACAAGGATTAAAAAGTTATTGCTAGAAGAATCTTTCATTAAGTAATTGGTTTTTACCAAACCCTAACAAGTTTATAAAAACAAAAAAGGGAATTGACTCCAAATCAATTCCCTTTTTTGTTTTTAAATGATAGTTTAATATCAGGATTATTCAACCAAATAAAACCATTCCGCATCGTTTGGTGAGATAAAAGCAATCAACTTGCCATTGGTATCAAATACACTTTTCTCTTTATTTTTTAATTCTTCTATTGAGTAAGTAATCACTTGGCTATATTGTTTATATGGGGTTTTAAAATCAGATTCTATTACAAAAAACTTTGGATCAATTCCTACAGTTTTATTTTCACTTAGATTATCAGTGAAATAAATAGAAGCTGAATTTCCAAATGCAGAAAATGCAAAGAATTCCTTATCTTCTGCATATTGACGTTTGGTTAGTGATGCGAAAAAATTCCTATTGTAAACATTAAAAACATTAGAACTATCAATTACTTTTCCTGCAATAGATACTGAGGGTTCACAAGCATCATTATCATTTTTCATGATTTTACATGATGTTTCGTAGGAATAACCTTTGCTCCCAGCTTTTGAATTCAATTCAACATAAATCTTTTTACCAGTTTCTGATTGATATATTAATGTTTGACCAGCAACATAAGGTAAGCTACTTTTTATTACTTCATCACCAGGACTGCAATAAAGTGTTCTTTCATCGCAGCACGATGAGAAAATTAATGAACTTGCTATACCTAAACCTAGAAAGATTGATTTTTTCATTTTATAAAAATAGAAAAGCCGACTTGAATTAACAAGTCGGCTTTAAATTATTAAGAAATCGTCAAGTACTAGTAACGGTACATATCAGATTTGAAAGGACCTTGAGCTTTAACTCCGATATAATCAGCTTGCTCAGTATCCAAAATAGTCAATTTTGCGCCAATATGCTCTAAATGTAAAGCAGCTACTTTTTCATCTAAATGTTTAGGCAATACATATACTTTATTTTCATAAGCAGAAGTGTTTGTCCATAATTCAATTTGAGCCAAAGTTTGGTTTGAGAATGAATTACTCATTACAAAACTTGGGTGACCCATAGCACAACCTAAGTTTACTAAACGACCTTCAGCTAAAATAATGATTTCGTTACCATCAACATTGTAAACATCAACTTGAGGTTTTACTGTGAATTTAGTAGAACCATAAGTATTGTTCATCCAAGCCATATCAATTTCGTTATCGAAGTGACCAATATTACAAACGATAGATTTATCGCGCATAGCTTTGAAATGACGGTCAGTGATAATTTTCACGTTTCCTGTTGCTGTAACAAAGATGTTTGCTCTTGAACAAGCATCTTCCATAGTAACTACTTCAAAACCATCCATTGCAGCTTGTAATGCACAAATTGGATCGATTTCTGTAACCAATACACGAGCACCAGCACCACGTAATGATTCAGCAGAACCTTTGCCCACATCACCGTAACCAGCAACAACAGCAACTTTACCTGCCATCATAATATCTGTAGCACGACGAATTGCATCAACTAAAGATTCTTTACAACCATATTTATTATCAAATTTTGATTTAGTAACTGAATCATTTACGTTGATAGCAGGAAGAGGTAAAGTACCTTTTTTCATGCGCTCATATAAACGGTGAACACCTGTAGTTGTTTCTTCTGATAATCCTTTGATTTCACCAACTAATTCAGGGTAACGGTCTAAAACCATGTTTGTTAAATCACCACCATCATCTAAAATCATATTCAAAGGTTTGCCACCTTCAAATGCAAATAAAGTTTGTTCGATACACCAATCAAATTCTTCTTCATTTTGACCTTTCCATGCGTAAACAGGGATTCCTGCAGCAGCTATTGCAGCAGCAGCGTGATCTTGGGTAGAAAAAATATTACATGAACTCCAAGTTACTTCAGCACCTAAATGTTTCAAAGTTTCAATTAAAACACCAGTTTGAATTGTCATATGAAGACAACCTGCAATACGCGCACCTTTAAGTGGTTGAGCAGGTCCATATTCTTTACGAATAGCCATTAAACCCGGCATTTCTGCTTCGGCTAAACGAAGTTCTTTACGACCCCATTCCGATAGTGTAATGTCCTTTACTTTGTAAGGCAGTTGTGTTTTTGCTTCTGACATGTTTATTTTATTAAATTGTAGCAAAATTAGGTGTATTGGTCTGATTATAAAAATAAACTTAAGTATTTTTATTAGTAGTTTGTAAAATTTTAAGACTGCCATTGTTTCAGACAAATTTTTTTGGCCTGATGCTTGAAGAGTTCATCTAGTTTTTCATTCTTTGTATTCACAATTTTTAATAATATAATAATTTCAATTATGGCATATCCTGAAATGTTAGTTACTCCGATGAAACAACAATTAGAAAATGTTGGCTTCACATCATTGTTAAACGCTTCTCAAGTAGAAGAGGCTTTAGGTAAAAAGACTGGTACTCAATTATTGGTTTTTAATTCGGTTTGTGGCTGTGCTGCTGGTACTTGTCGCCCAGGTGTTATAGATGCAGTTGGTAAATCTGATAAAAAACCTACTGAGTTGTTAACTGTTTTTGCTGGTCAAGAAGTTGATGCTGTTGCAAAAGCTCGTGAATTTACACTTCCTTATCCTCCTTCTTCTCCTTCTATTGCTTTGTTTAAAGATGGAGAATTGGTTCATTTTGTTGAAAGACACATGATTGAAGGACGCAGTGCTCAAATGATTTCTGATCATTTACAAGCTGCCTTCGATGAATATTGCTAATCATTTTCACAACTTTTAGAAAAAAGCTGCAAACTCAATTGCAGCTTTTTTTTATTCTAAACTCTTTTCTTCATCTCCTTTTTGGTAAGGTACATAGGTTAAAATTAACTGAAACATTTCATCAGTAGTTTTCATACTTCCATTTTTCTCTGATATTTCTCTTGGAGGATCAAATGGATTATTTGGATTTTCTGAAGTATTGTCATAATCTCCTACTACATAAATCACGCTACCTCTAGGTACAAATAGCATTTTTTTAGGTTGATAAAAATACTGCCACCTAAAATCCCAATTGTTAATCCTAATTAACCTTATTGTATCTCCACTTGGTTTGATTGCATAAGCTAGAAACTTCTTGCCAATTAAATGCATATGTGGAACAATGCTCAATAATGAAATATCTTGAGGTACAGTAAATTGAATATAAAAAGTTTTCTTTTCATTAGCAGGTATAATTAATTCAGGTACAACAGGACTTAATCCCAAAGTTCCAATCTGAAATTCTGAAACAGGTCTTTCCGCTGGACCTTTTCCAAAATACAGTTTAAAATAAGATGAGTCTAATTCTTCTTTGGCAGATGGTCCAAAGTGAATATCATTTAAATACAAAGCTGATTTTTTCTTTATTCTAAATCCACCTATGCCATGTGGGTAAAAACTAAATTGTGAACCGGGTAAATAATTACTTACTGAAGGTGTCATTTCAGGATAACTGCCATCATCATTTAATAAATCTAAGTCTTTATGAATCCTCACACTTTCACTTTGATCTTGATTAATCCAATAAGGACCTTTATGTAGATTCGACTTTTTTCCATCCTCATAATTTATCAAATGAGCATTCATATGATGAACAAGTTTCTTTTTATGAGGCACAAATTCAACAGCTCTGATAAAGGTATCATAGGGTAATTCTATAGGGAATTTTACTACATAAAACCTATCGGAATTGTCTCCGGGAATTAAAAAGGGTTTAGCAAGAAATACTGTCATTCCAGCTTTTCCTAAATCTACTTTATTTTCTGGTTTTTTATAAGTTTCAAGGTTTGCTGTATCTCCTGGAATAGCGCCTTGTTCAACCCATTTTTTTATAAGATTAATTTCTTCATAACTCAATACAGTTTCACCAGCAAAATGAGTATACTCCGGATCTGCCGGCCATGGTGGCATAATTTTATTTTCAGTTACATAAGTTATTAGTTTTCCTTTGCTTGCTACATCTTCATAATTTACTAGATTAAAGGGGCCAGCGCCTCCATCAACATGACATTTACTGCAATTTTTTCTAATAATTGGAGCTATGTCTGCTGCAAAATCAGGGTTTTCTTTTTTGCTTTCAGAGCAAGAAAATAGACCTATGAAAACTATATAAATTAGTATTACTCTATAAAACATCCTACTGCTTGGGTTTTATGAAATGGTACAATTTTTCCTTCATTTAATTTTTGAAGTACATCTGCAAGTTCCTGTTTTGTGATGACAGTTCGTGTTTTGCCAGGTGCATATGCCCAATTGTCAATTCTGCCACTGTAAACTAATTTACTTGTTTTGTCATAAACAAAAACTTCTGGTGTAATACTTGCTCCTAAATGTTTCACTAATTTCTTTTCTTCATCATATAATACTTCAATTTTAATTTGATATTCTCTTTTGAACTTTTCAATATCATCAACTGTAAAATCTTTCCCACTCACTATGCCTATAAACCTAATTTTGGATTTGTACTTCTCTTGAAATTTTTTAATTGTTAGCGTATAATTCTGGCATAAAGGACATTCAGGTGATATAAACCATAAAACTGTTGCTTCATAGTTTTCGAAGTTTTTAATCCTAGTTTTTTCTCCTTTATTATTTTTTAATTCGATTTGAACCAAAGGCATTAACAATATTGTAAGAAAAATTATCGTTTTAGTAAACATTGTACAAATGTATCAAGTATCAATTAGTTTTGCTTATGAGAAAATTTCTTCTAATCACTTTTCTGTTTCCGTTTTGTTTGAAAGCACAATTTACTATAAAAGTAAATTCATTGCCGAGTAATACACCTGTTGGTTCAACAATATTTGCTGCTGGTACTTTTAATAACTGGAAAGCGAATGATTCAGCTTTCATTTTAAAAGAAATAGCCGGAGTTCGACAAATTACCATTCCTGCTGCAAGTGGTTCAGCGCAGTTTAAGTTTACTAGAGGTTCATGGCAAACAGTTGAAGGCTCTGCAAGTGGCGCTTATATTCCTAATCGAAATTTTACTTATTCATCTAATGGCGTTTTAAACTGTGATATTGCCGGTTGGGAAGATTTAAAACAAGGTGGTGGTCCTTCATCAACTGCAAATAAAAATGTAAGAATATTATCAGATACTTTTTACATGCCTCAGTTAAATCGCAAAAGAAAAATTTGGATTTACCTTCCTGAAGATTATCAAACTACTTCAAAAACCTATCCTGTTTTATATATGCATGATGGACAGAATATTTTTGATAATCTAACTGCTTTTGCTGGAGAATGGGGAGTTGATGAAGCTTTAAGCAATCGTGAAAAATTAGGTCAATCAACTGCAATTGTTGTTGCTATAGATAATGGTGGTTCAACTCGGATTGATGAATATTCACCCTATAAAAATGCACAGTATGGTGGGGGAGAAGGAGAGGAGTATGCAGATTTTATTACTTTAACTCTAAAACCATTTATTGATTCTGCTTACAGAACTAAACCAGAGTTTGTATATACAGGTATAGCGGGAAGTTCAATGGGTGCAGTAATTTCGATGTATACTGTGGCTAAATATCCAAACGTGTATAGCAAACTAGGTATTTTTTCACCCGCATTTTGGTTTAGTGATTCACTATTCACTTTTGTTAAAAACTCCCAACTCAATAAAGGACTTAAAGTTTATAATGTATCAGGAGCTACCGAAAGTAAAAACATGGTTCCGGATATGAAACGAATGGATTCTTTGTTAATCGCTAAAGGATTGGATTCAAGTTCAAGATTTTTGACCGTAAAAGCAGATGGTGCGCATAGTGAGTGGTTTTGGAAGAGAGAATTTCCAGCGGCATTTAATTTCCTTTATCCTCCTTTGTTAAACGGTTATGATGAACTTGTTGAAAGTCCTAGTATTAGAATTTTCCCAAACCCTGCAATTCATTATTTGCAAATAAAAACACCGGTTGAAATTGACAGTTTTATGCTAATAAATTCAGTTGGAAATATTGTTTATAAAAGAGATAAACCTGAAAGGGAACCTAAGGTAGATGTGTCAGGTTTAGCAAACGGTAACTATGTACTTGCAGTCTTTTCTGATAAAAAAGTTTTTTATAAGAAATTCTCAGTTCAGAATTAAGCTGATTACAAAAAAGCAAAAGCCAAAACTTGACGTTTTTCATTTATTAATGAATGCGATGTCCATCAATTTTTTGGTTAGTTGAAAATCCATCTTTACTAAATAAAACATTGTCTTCATGCTCATGTAAAATGATTTCACCTAATTCAACAGGTTTATCTTTTAAAAAGTAAAGAATGATATTAGCAATGATTGGAAGGAATAAACCAATAAAAAACCAGGTCCAAAATGAATAACCTTTCGAACTAGCATAATAACCTGTAACCGGTGGATGTAAAAACAATAGAGGTAAAAGTTCCATACTAAAAGAAAAGGGCCAATTCTTTACGAATCAGCCCTTTTTTAATTATTTGTTGATATCAAATGTATTCATAAATGCAGTAGTGAAGTTTCCTTTTTTAAAGTCTTCATTTTGCATCAGTTTTATTTGAAGAGGAATTGTTGTTTTCAATCCTGGACCTTCGATGATGAACTCACCTAAAGCTCTTTCCATTTTAATAATTGCTTCTTCTCTGGTTTGAGCCGTAACAATCATTTTAGCAATCATTGAATCATAATTTGACGGAATAGTATATCCGGCATAAATATGTGTATCAACCCTAACTCCATGTCCGCCTGGTTTGTGTAAGTACTCAATTTTACCAGGAGTAGGTCTGAAATTATTATAAGGATCTTCAGCATTGATTCTCACTTCAATTGCATGACGAGTTGGATAGTAATTTCTTCCACTAATAGGAACGCCTGCAGCTATTAAAATTTGTTCTTTAACAAGGTCAAAATTTATAACTTCTTCTGTAACCGGGTGTTCAACCTGAATACGAGTATTCATTTCCATGAAGTAGAAGTTTCTGTGCTTATCTACCAAAAATTCGATAGTACCTAAACCTTCATATCCAATGGCAGAAGCACCGGCAATGGCAGCAGCACCCATTTTTTCACGAAGTTCATCTGTAATAAAAGGAGAAGGACTTTCTTCAACCAGCTTTTGATGTCTGCGTTGAATTGAACAATCTCTTTCACTTAAATGACAAACTTTTCCATATTGGTCACCAGCTAATTGGATTTCAATATGGCGAGGTTCTTCCACATATTTTTCCATGTAGATACCATCGTTTCCAAAAGCAGCAGCAGCTTCTTGTTTTGCGCTATCCCAATTTTTTTCGAATTCCTCGTCTTTCCATATAATTCTCATACCACGACCACCGCCACCGGCAGTTGCTTTGATAATTACAGGGTAGCCAATTTGTTTTGCTAATTCAATACCTTCTTCCGCGCTTGATAATAAGCCTTCAGAACCAGGAATTACTGGCACACCGGCTTTTTTCATGGTATCTTTAGCACTGGCTTTATCACCCATAGAGTTAATCATCTCTGGTGAAGCGCCAATAAACTTAATACCATGGTCACGGCATATTTGAGAAAACTTAGCATTTTCAGAAAGAAATCCATAACCCGGATGAATTGCATCAGCATTTGTAATTTCTGCAGCTGCAATAATATTGGCCATATTCAAATAAGATTGAGGCGAAGGAGGAGGTCCTATGCAAACCGCTTCATCAGCAAATCTTACATGAAGGCTATCTCTATCTGCGGTTGAGTATACAGCAACGGTTTTAATTCCCATTTCTCTGGCTGTACGTATTACACGTAAAGCTATCTCACCACGATTAGCAATCAGTATTTTTTTAAACATGTTGTTTTTGTTTATCTATCTGTAAAACCTTATTGCTCAACTTAATGAACTAAATAGGCTCAACTAAGAATAGTGGTTGATCGTATTCAACCGGTGAAGCATTTTCAACTAAAATTTTAACAATTCTACCTGAGATTTCAGATTCGATTTCGTTAAAAAGTTTCATTGCCTCAACGATACATAAAACTTGACCTGGTTTAATTTCATCACCAATTTGAATAAACTGTGGTTTATCAGGTGATGGAGATTTGTAATATGTACCAATCATCGGAGATTTTATTGTGATATAATTTCCGCTGATGCTATCAGCTTTTGCAGCTGGAGCTTCCATTCTTTCCATGTGCATATCAGATGCTGCCGGAGCAGTTCTTGGTGCTTCATGATAAATTGGATGTGCAATAGCTGGTGCACTTTGAACATAAGTTACTTTGTCGTCAGTTTTCTTGATGGAAATTTTAAAATCTCCACGTTCAACCTCAACCTCAGATACTCCTGCATCAGAAACTAATCTTATCAGTTCCTTGATTTCTTTTAATTCCATAAATGAATGATTAAGAAAGTCAAAAATATAAAAAAAATGAAATGAAATTGCTTTTGGTTAATTTTTAGCAATTATATTCCATCATAAGCCCATTTTAAATAAATCGCTCCCCAAGTAAATCCCCCCCCAAAGGCTGCCAAAACTAAATTATCGCCTTTTTTTAATTTATTTTCCCATTCCCATAAACACAATGGTAATGTGCCGTTTGTAGTATTTCCAAAATGATCGATATTAATCATCACTTTTTCTTTACCCAACCCCATTCTTTCTGCTGTTGCATCAATGATACGCAAATTTGCTTGATGTGGCACTAACCAGGCAATATCTTCAGAACTAAGATTATTTCTTTCCATGATTTGTGCCGATACATCGGCCATTCCTGTTACAGCAAATTTGAATACTGTTTTACCATCTTGATAAACAAAATGTTCTTTGGCATCAATAGTTTCGTGGCTTGGTGGTTTTAGTGAACCGCCTGCTTTTTGATGTAAAAAATGTCTTCCACTTCCATCAATTTTCAAAACAGAATCAATAACCCCTAATCCTTCATAATTAGGCTCTAATAAAACCGCACCACATCCATCTCCAAAAATGATACAAGTATTTCTATCAGTATAATCAATAATTGACGACATTTTATCGCCACCAACTACCAATACTTTTTTATACTTACCAGCACAAATAAAGTTTGAGGCTGTTTCAATAGAAAATAAGAAACCGGAGCAAGCAGCTGCTAGGTCATAACCAAAAGCATTTTTTGCTCCAATTTTATCAGCTAAAATACAAGCAGCTGAAGGGAAAATCATATCACTTGTAACTGTAGCAAAAATAATTAAGTCAATTTCTTCTGCTCCAATTCCTCGTTTCTTCAATAATCCATTTACCGCTTCTACAGCCATATCAGATGTAGCTAATCCCGGTTCATTTAAGATTCTTCTCTCTTTGATACCGGTTCTGGTCATAATCCACTCATCGTTGGTATCTACCAGTTTCTCTAAATCTTTATTACTTAATACTGTTGGTGGAACGTATCCATTAACTGCGGTAATTGCGGCTGTAATTTTATTCATTTTTAGATAGGTAGAACTACATCTTTTAATGAAGTTCTAATTATATTAACTAAGTCTGAATCAACAACATTCTTAGCTGTAAAAATCATATTTTTAAAAGCTTTTGCATTCGAAATTCCATGTCCGATAATTACAGGGGCATTTACTCCTAAAATAGGTGTTCCTCCATAATTTTCATAATTGAATCTCTCAATGAATTCGTCTTGTATGCCTCTTTTCTTCAATACATAAAACATTGATTCAAAAGCTTTAAGGACCACATTTCCAGTAAATCCTTCACATACAATAACGTCAGCTTTGTCATTTAAAAAGTCTCTGCCTTCTACATTACCAATAAAGTGGAATGCAGTGGTGTCTTCCATCATATGATGAGCTGCAGTGGTTATTAAGTTTCCTTTTTCTTTTTCTTCACCGATACTTAATAAGCCAACTTTAGGGTCATCAATTCCGTAAACATGCTTCATCATTAATGAACCAAGAATACCAAATTGAAACAATACATCGGGTTTGCAATCTGCATTTGCACCAACATCTAAAATTAAACCAAATTTACCATTTAGTTTAGGAACTGTAGCTGTGATACTTGGACGTATTACACCTTCAATAGGTTTAACAGAAAACATTGAACCTACTAACATAGCTCCTGTGTTTCCTGCACTTACAAATGCATCAAGTTTTTTAGAAGCTAGAAGTCCAAATCCGACAGCAATACTTGAGTTCTTTTTTTGTGAGATTGCTTTTGTAGGATGTTCACCCATTCCAATAACCTCAGTTGTATGAACAACTTCAAATATTTCCGGATTTACTCCTTCATTTTCTAAATGATGTTGAATTTGTTCTTCATCACCTATTAAAACAATTTTTACAGAATCTCCCAATTCTTTGTGGGCAAGAATTGCTCCCGCAATCGCTTCCTTGGGGGCGAAATCGCCTCCCATGACATCAAAACCAATCTTCATTTACCTCAGGGTTGAAGGTGGAGAATGATTAAATATCTTTATTCATTTCAGGAAATGCAAGCTTTCCTTTATAGTAACCGTTTGCTGTAACACGGTGACGTAAATGTATTTCACCAGATGTTACGTCTGTGGTTAATGTAGGAGCAGCTCCTTTGTAATGTGTTCTGCGTTTGTCGCGACGTGAGTTCGAGATTTTTCGTTTTGGATGTGGCATTTTATATTTCTCCTATTTATTAGTTATTTTAATATATCTTTTAATTTTTCCCATCTTGGATCATCAGAATCTTCCTCATTATCATCTACTTGGCTCTGAATTCTGTTCAGAACGGTTTGATCACATGGTTTCGGTTCTTCAAATCCATCGCAATTTTTAACATTTGGAAGCGACAATAATACGCTTTCATATAGAAATTGCTTCAAATCATAGCTGATTTCATTACGATTTAAATAAATAATTTCAGGATCATCGAAATTATTTTCTTCACTCATTTTTATCAGAAAATCAAAATACTCATCTACCGGTAAATTAATTTCTGTTAAACATGTATCGCATGGAACCAGAACACTTCCTTCTAAATGAACTTCAAATTCTAATACATTTTCTGATTTTGTAATTGCTACTTCTGCTTTTACATCTCCAGATTTAATTGGTGAAAATTCAAAATCCGATAAAAATTCATCATTTATACCAAATTCATATTCATTTAAGCCATGTTGTAACTTATTGAATTCAATTAAATATGTATTAGTCTTCAATCCCATTTTTCGAGCCGACAAAAATACGACTTTGTACTAAAAATTTAGTTTTTTTTGTTTTATTCTGATTTTCAGTCACTAAGATGTTTTTTTGGGCAATTTTCCCACTTTTTTTACCTTTTCTTCTGTTTTTTTAGACAGATTAAAAGTCAATTCTAAATCTTTCCCTTTTCATTGGTGTCAATGGAAGTGGATTTGAATTTATTTCTTTAGAAAAATTTCTTTTTCCTAAAATATCTAATGCAGCATACAATGCATTTCTGAAAGATTCTTCATTAGCAATATTTTTTCCAGCAATCGAATATGCGGTTCCATGGTCCGGAGAGGTTCTAACAAAAGGTAATCCTGTTGTAATATTTACTCCATCCATAAATGCCATTGATTTAAAAGGAATTAAGCCCTGATCGTGGTACATTGCCAGAACTCCATCAAATTTGTTATACTGACCTGAACCAAAAAAACCATCAGCCGGATAAGGACCAAAAACGATTCCGTTTATTTCTTTTTGTGATTGTTCCACTGCAGGAATAATAATTTCTAACTCCTCCTTACCTAGTAAGCCATTATCACCAGCATGAGGATTTAAGCCTAACACAGCAATTCTAGGACTATTTATACCAAAATCATTTTTTAAACTATTGTGAAATAATTTTATTTTGCTAATAATCAGTTCTTTATTTAGTTTTTGTGCGATTTCACCTATTGGAATATGCCCAGTAACTAAAGCAACTCTAATATCCTGACTCGCTAAAATCATTAAACTTTCAGCTCCGGCTCTTTCTGCAAGGTATTCTGTATGTCCTGTAAATCTTAATTCAGCAGTGTTAACTGTATTTTTGTTTAAAGGTGCAGTAACCAAAGCATGAATTTTCCCTTCAACAATATCATTAGTGGCTGCTTCTAATGCCTTAAATGCATATTTTCCTGCTAATTCTGTTGCTTCTCCCGGTTTAATTTCTACATCTTCTTCCCATACGTTGATAATATTGCTCTTTCGGGCATTTATCTGGTCTATAGATTTAACAATATTTAATTGAAAATCAGGTAGGTTTAAGTTTTTTCTCCAGAAACTAATCACTTTTGATGAACCATAAACAACAGGTATGCAGTATTCATTTAGTCTATGATCAACCAAAGACTTAATTACAACTTCAACAGCTACACTATTTATGTCGCCAATACTAATTCCTACGATAGGTAATTTGCTCATCTTATTTATTTTCGGCTTGATAGTTTTTAATAAAATCGAAAATTAGTCTAACTCCAACGCCAGTTCCGTTTTTCCCTCTGTAACTATCGTTAGAACCTAAAAATGCAGGACCTGCGATATCAAAGTGCATCCAAGGGTAATCAGTGAATTTTTCAAGAAATTTACCTGCTGTGATTGCTCCTCCAACAGGTCCACCAATATTTTTCATGTCAGCAATATCACTTTTAATAAGTTTGGCATAATCATCCCAAAAAGGAAACTCAACCAATCTTTCGTGAACATTGTTACCTGCAGTTTTTAGTTTTGCTTTGGTTTCTTCTGATGCAGTTCCCATGCATACAATTCCGTATGACCCAATTGCTGCTGCTGCTGCACCAGTTAATGTTGCAAAATCCATAACCAATTCTGGTTTGTATTTTTTAGCATAAGCCAAAGCATCTCCCAAAATCATTCTTCCTTCGGCATCTGTATTTAAAACTTCAACTGTCTGCCCATCATACATTTTTATGACATCACCAGGTGTATAAGCATTTTCTCCTGGACGGTTATCTGTTGCTGGAACCAAAGCAATTACATGAACATTTAACTCTGCTTTTGCTATTGCATACATTGCACATGAAACTGCTGCTGCGCCAGCCATATCACATTTCATTGTATCCATGCTATTTGGAGTAGGTTTTAGGCTCAATCCTCCAGTATCATAAACAACACCTTTACCAACTAAAACAACAGGTTTTTTATTTCTGGCCTTAGCTGGTTTGTATTCCATGATAGAAAATGTTGGTGGAATTTGACTTCCCATATTTACAGCTAATAAGCCACCCATTTTTAGTGCTTCAATTTGTGATTTGTTTAAAACCTCAACTTTGAAACCGGCATTTTTTCCCATTTTTCTAATTTCAGATGCCAGTTTTGGAGCATCTAAATACGATTGTGGTTCATTAACTAAATCTCGGGCTAAAAAAACTGCTTCACAAACAGCATTCAATTCTTCTAGTTCAGATTCTTTAATTTCTTTGTTTAGAATACTAATTTCTTTCAATGAATTAGCTTCCTTTTCACCTGTTTTATATTTTAAGAATTGATAATTCGATAAGGCAATTCCTTCAGCTAAAGCCAATGCTGAGCTTTTATCAAATCCTACAATTTGAATTTTTTCATATTTGTTGGTATTGAGAATACCAGTGATTTTGTTACCAATTCCTCTCAAAGTTTCATAAAATGCTGGATTTCCAGAATCTTTAAGTCCTTCTTCAAATTGAAAAAAATCTGATTTGCTAAGTCTGTTTAAATGAGTAAAGTATTCTTTCTTTCCTAATCTTTTTTTCAAATAGGTAATCTCTTCCTTATTTAATCCAAATAGAGTTAAATCCGATTTTTCATTAATTAAATTTATACTGCTTACTTGAGCCGAACTTGATTTTGATATTTTGAATTCCATAATTGAACAATTTTTGCAAAAATAGGCTTTTATCAGCCCTAATCAATTAATATTAATTTGAGAAAAGGGCAAAAAAAATGGACTAAAATTTTAGTCCATTTTTTTTCTAAGTTTTTGAATTACTTCTTTTTAGGTTTAGCTTTTGCTGGCTTTTCAGTTTTAGCTTCTGCCTTTTTTTCTTCAGTTGCTTCAACTTTACAATGTCCACAAGGACCAAATCCTGCTTTTTTTGCAGCAGCCAATTCCATTCCTTTTTTACCTGTTTTTACCAGGTCACAATTTTTTGCATGGTACTTTTTGCCTTTTTCAGTTACATAAACTGTTTGTGCATTTAAGTTCATGATGCCACTGAATAAAATCAGAGCAAAAACAAGGATAAACTTTTGTAATGTTTTCATATTTTTTCGATTGATTCATCAAATAAAATGAAATAAAATCAGACTTCTTGAATATTTATTTACAGTATTATCTTCATTTTTTATTTTTTAGGAATGGCAGAATAAAAATTTTGGTTGTTATTAAATTACTGCTTCAAAATCCTTCTCTTTGTAACATGTCGGAATTGGTAAAAGCAAAGAAAAATTTAGGTCAGCACTTTTTAAATGATAAAAATATTGCCTTTAATATTGTTGATGGCTTATTAAGTCATTCAAAGGTTGAGGATGTTTTAGAAGTTGGGCCTGGCATGGGGGTGCTTACCAATTATTTGTTAAATGCCTCTGAAAGGAAGATTTGGGCCGCTGAAATAGACCACGAATCTATTCTATACCTCCAAAAAAACTATCCGAAGTTAGAAAATCGTTTGTTGGAAAAGAGCTTTTTGGATTTAGATTTTAGAGAATTTTTTCAATCGGAATTAATTGTAATCGGGAACTTTCCTTATAATATTTCATCTCAGATTGTTTTTAAGGTGCTCGATAACAAAGAATTAATTCCAATGTTAGTGGGAATGTTCCAAAAGGAAGTTGCAGAGCGTTTAAGTGCAAAGCCTGGTGGAAAAGAATATGGAATTATTTCGGTTATAACCCAGGCTTATTATCAGGTTGATTACCTTTTTACCGTTCATGAAGATGTATTTACTCCTCCACCAAAAGTAAAATCTGGTGTAATTAGAATGATCCGTAAATCGGAACTTCCTAATTGTAATCAATCATTATTAAAAACAGTTGTTAAAACAGCTTTCAATCAAAGAAGAAAAAAATTACGAAATGCTATTTCAAGCTTTGGTATAAATGATGAACAATTGGGTTTATTTGCAGGAAAAAGAGCCGAGGAACTATCATTACAAGATTTTGTTGATTTAACAAATTTGGTTCAAGAAAAGGGACAATGGAAAAAAGACAAGTAGACAAAAACTTAATCAAACAAATAAAAAAGTGGATTCAGGAGGGAACTAATATAGAAATTAGTGTACTTCTTGAATCAATGTATGCACAAGATATTGCAGAGGTGGTTAATGGCTTAACTTTAGAAGAATCTCGATTAATTTTAACGCTTGTTGAAAAAGAAAAATTGGTTAAAGTTTTGGTTGAAATTGAAGAACCTAACCGAGAATCGTTTTTTGAATCGTTTTCACCGTTTGATATTGCAAATGAATTCATTGAAAAGATGGATTCAGATGATGCTGTTTATGTATTAGGCCAACTTCCAGAAGAAAGGAAAGATGAGGTTATTAATAAATTAACGGATATTGAATACGCGAGTCAGCTTTTATCACTTTTAAGTTATAAGGAATATACTGCAGGTAGTTTGATGGCTGTAGAATTGGTAAAGTCTAAAATTACTTCAACAGTTGCTGCTTGTATAGAAGAGATTAGAGCACAAGCAGAAAATGTTGATACTATTTACGTAGTTTATATTACCGATGAATTTGAAAGATTAGTGGGATTAATTACTTTAAAAAACCTAATTTTAGCTAGTCCAAATTCTTTATTATCTGATGTTTATAATAAAGAAGTAATATCAGTTCCTACATCTTGTTCTATTGAAGAAATTTCAAATCTTACAAGAAAATATGATTTAGTAGTTGTTCCAGTTGTAGACCCATTAGGAAGATTAGTTGGTAGAATTACAGTTGATGACGTGGTTGATGTAATGCAGGAAGAAGCTGATGAGAATTACCAGTTAATGTCGGGTATTACAGAAGATGTTGACGCAACAGATAAGGTTTGGATTTTGGCCAGAGCTCGTTTGCCATGGTTAATTATTGGATTATTAGGTGGAATTGCCAGTTCGAGATTTATTGAATTATACGAAGACCAAATTAGAATTCACCCTGAAATGGCCTTTTTTATGCCCTTAATTGCTGCTATGGGCGGGAATGCCGGTGTACAATCTTCGGCTATTGTGGTTCAAGGTTTGGCAAACGATACATTGGGAACAAAAAATATCGTACCAAAAATTTTAAAGGAATCAAGAGTAGCTTTAATCAATGGTTTAATTTGTTCAATATTAATTTTAGCATATAATTTAGTTTTTAATAATTCAACTGATTTGGCATTTACGGTTTCAATAGCATTAATAACTGTAATAATTTTTGCTTCTCTTTTTGGGACTTTTGTGCCGCTTTTGTTGAATAAATTAAAGATTGATCCGGCAATTGCAACTGGACCTTTTATTACAACTACCAATGATTTATTGGGCATTGCTATTTATTTTAGCATGGGCCATCTTTTGTACGACATTTATTAATGCATGCAACCCTTTTTTGATTAATGGTTACTAATGAACTGAAATCTGACTTTAATAAGACAATCAAATTGCCGAAAGTTTTAATTGTTGATGATGTACATCCGGTATTAATCGATGGTCTGACCGAGAAAGGTTTTAGTGTTCTTTATATTCCTGAATCAAGTAGAAATCAAATCATTGAAAAGCTAAAAGAAGGTTTTGAAATTTTGGTTATCAGAACCAAAACAATGGTAGATAAGGAAATGCTTCAGTCGGCTCAAAACCTGCAAATAATTGCAAGAGCGGGTGCAGGTTTAGATAATATTGATGAAGAAGAAGCTCAAAAATTGGGTATTCTTTGTATCAATGCAGGTGAAGCAAATTCTGATGCTGTTGGCGACCACACTTTGGCAATGTTACTAGGAGGATTAAACAACTTATACCAAGCTCAAACTGAAGTTAGAAATAAAATTTGGTTAAGAGAAGAAAATAGGGGAGTTGAACTTGCTGGTAAAACTGCTGCAATTATAGGTTACGGAAATACCGGTAAAGCCGTAGCAAAAAGATTGGTAGCATTTGGGGTGAAAGTTTTAGCTTATGATAAATACCTGAATGGTTTTTCTAATGAGCAAATTTTTGAAGCTTCAATGAATGAGATTTTCGAAAATGCAGATATTTTAAGTTTGCATATTCCTTTAACATCAGAAACTAAAGGAATGGTAAATTTGCAATTTAAAAAAAAAAAAAAAAAACCAATCTTTTTCTTGAACCTTAGTCGAGGAAAAATTGTCAATACAACTGAACTTATTCAAGCAATAAAAACCGGGATTGTTTGGAAATGTGCTTTGGATGTGCTCGAAAATGAAAAATTTGACACATTTAATGCAGCTCAGGAAAAAGATTTTGAATTTCTTTCTAATTCTTCAAAAGTTTCCTTGTCTCCGCATATTGGGGGCTGGACAGTAGAGAGTTACAAGAAAATTTCAACAGTTTTATTATTGAAACTACTTGATATTCATGGACAATAATTTTTAGGTTTGTTGATTACTGTTACCTTAAAGTTGTTAAATTGCTTTTAACTGATTTATTTTACCGCTCTTAAAATTTGTTTTGAAATTGTAAATCCTAAGTAAATGAAGAAAATATACTCACTTCTTATTTTTGCCTTCTTCCTCCATTTGGGTGTTTTTGCCCAATCTGGACTGGGAACCTTAAGGGGAAAAGTTATCGATGGCAAGACCAAAAAACCACTTGATTACGTAAGTATTACGTTGAAGCTCAATGGTGTAGCAAAGGCTACTGCACTCTCTGATGATGATGGCGCTTTTATTATTAAGGCTCTACAACCAGGAGAGTACGATTTATTTGCAACTTTTATTGGTTATCCCAATACCAAAATCGAAGGTATTTATATTGCTGCTGAGGAAGATAAATTCGTAGATTTTTCAATGAGTGGCGGTGGTAATGAACTGATCGAAGTTGTAATTAAGCAAAAGAAAGATCTTGTTGACCGTGGTGGTGTTAAAGGTGGTAAATTAACTGCCAAAGAAATCATGGCCTCACCTGTGAGAAACGTGAATAGTATTGCCAATACCGTTATGGGTGTTGAATCAAGAGGTGGTGGTACTCCGAATATTCGTGGTGCACGTGCTGAAGGTACTGCTTATTATATTGATGGTGTTCGTGTAAATGCGGGTGCCGGAAATATTCCTCAAAATGCAATCGACCAAATTCAAGTAATTACCGGTGGTACTCCTGCTCAATATGGTGACTTTGTGGGTGGTGCTATTAGTATCACAACAAAAGCCCCTACTAAATACTTTAATAGAGGTATAGAAGTAATTACAGCTTCACCTTTCGCGGGTTATTTAGACAACTCTCATTTTAATCAAACTCAGGCTTTAATTTCGGGTCCGATTAAAACTATTAATAAAGGTAGAGGTAATGAGGAAAGAGTATTAGTTGGATTCTTACTTTCAGGTGCTTTTACCTATGCAAGAGATGGTTCTTTACCAGCAGTTGATTTATACCAAGTTAAAGCTGATAAATTGGCTCAGTTGGAAAAAACGCCATTAGTTCCTAGTGCTTCAGGTACTTTATTTAATGCTGCTGAATACTTAAGAGCAAATGATTTAGAAAAAGTTGGTTTCAAACAAAATGCTGCTAGTTATAGAGTTGATATCAATGGTAACTTCAATTTTCAGCCTACTAAAAACATCAATCTTCGTTTGGGTTATTTTGGAAATTTTGCACAGGGTAATAACTGGAATCATTTTAATTCCTTAATGAACAATGCGAATAACTCAATGTCTAGGTCTAATATATTCAGAACTTATCTTCAGTTCACCCAAAGCTTTTCTAGTGATAATGATGATAAATCAAAAGATAAACAGGACCCTGCAAAAGTTGGTGGAATTAGTAATGCATTTTATTCAGTTCGTCTTTCTTATGAGAGAGCTCAAAATGAATCAATGGATCCTGAATTCCAAAAAGACTATTTTAATTATGGTTACTTAGGAAAATTCACTACTTACCAAGCTCCAACTTTTTCTAGAGTTGTTAAGAATTTTGGTCAGCCTGCAGATAGTTTCTTAATGGATAATGGTAAATACATTTATTTAACCAACTATGTTAGACAGGTTGGTAATACTGATACTTCATTCACTTTTGAACAAGCTGATATAAATAGAGTAAGAGGAAATTATACTCAAGCACTATATGATTATTTAGGTGCAGGTAATATTAATAACTTAGGAACTGTTCGTCAATTTGGTGGTTTAATTAATGGAGATAATCCTAACGGAATTTATTCTAATATGTGGGGTAATGTTGGTACAAATGGTAATGGTTACAGCAAGAGTTTAGCTGAAATTATTACAGTATATATCATGAGTGAATTCACAATTGCTCCAAAAAGTAATCCTAAAGCAAAACACGAAATTCAATTAGGTATCACTGGTGAGCAACAATTCAGAAGATCTTATGGTCTTGGTACAAATGGATTATGGTCATTGATGCGCTTATATGCAAATCGTCAGTTTACAGGCTTAGATACTATTCCTACCATGAAGTTTGACCAAAATGGTGTATTCCAGGATACAGTTTGGTTCAATAGGAAAATTGTTGATGCTGACCAAACTAATTTTGATAAAAACTTAAGAAACAAATTGATAGCATCAGGAGCATTAGATGCTAATGGTAATCCTATTAACCAATACAGTTTCTTAGATGTTAATTCTTATACTCCTGGCACTTATTCATTAGATATGTTTAATGCTGATGAGTTATTAAACAATGGTAATTCAATCGTAAGTTATTCAGGTTATGATCATTTAGGGAAAATAGTTAGAAAGAAACCATCTATTGAAGATTTCTTAAACAATCCTACCAGCAGATTATTACCAGCTTATCAACCAACATACTTAGCTGCATGGGTTCAAGATAAATTTGTATTCAAAGATTTAATTGTTCGTGTTGGATTAAGAATGGAGCGTTTTGATGCTAACCAACCTGTATTAAAAGATCCATATAGCATGGCTCCAATTTATTCAGTAGGTGAAGTTAAAGGTAGTGAAGATCCAAGATTTAAGAATTTAAAATCAGCTATTCCTACAACTATTGGCGACGATTATGCAATTTATGTAAACAATGAAAAATTTGGTGAAGGTGGTCAAAGTGGTGATTTAAGAGTTGCAGGTTTTAGAAAAGGAAACAATTGGTATGATGAGAATGGAAATCCTATCTCAGACCCTGCTCAAATTGGAAGAAATGCAAAAACTGCTAGAAATACTCCTTTATTAATCGATCCATCAAATCCTAATAAACCAACTTTAGCATCTTTTACAGATTATGTTCCAGATGTAAAATTATTACCTCGTGTATGGTTCTCATTCCCGATTTCAACTACAAGCCAGTTCTTTGGTACTTATGATATCTTAACTCAAAGACCTTCGGCAAATGTTGGACAGATTGATGATTACTACTACTTACAAAATCGTTTAAGTGGTGGAGCAATTGCTAATCCTGATTTGAAAATGACTCAAGTTACCGATTACGAAATTGGTTTCCGTCAACAAATTGGTCAGGATGCAGCTTTAGGAATTATCGCCTCTTACCGTGAATATAGAAACATGGTTCAATTGTTCCGTTATGTTCAAGCTTGGCCAAATGATTATACAACTTTTGGTAACTTAGACTTCTCAACAGTTAAATCAATTGGTTTAGAGTATAATATTCGTGAATTAGGAAATATTTCATTAGGTGCTAACTACCAAATTCAGTTTGCAGATGGCACAGGTTCTAATGCTACTTCAAGTAATGCATTGATTCAAGTAGGTTTACCAACCTTAAGAACTATTTACCCAATGGATTTTGATACACGTCATACATTAAAAATGACTTTTGATTTCCATTACAAAACTGGTAAAGAGTACAATGGTCCAATAGTTAATGGTAAAAAGATTCTTGAAAATGCAGGTATCAACTTCGTATTCACAACTTACTCAGGAAGACCTTACACTCAAAATATGTTACCTACACCGGATGGAGTTCAATCAGGTGTTGTTGTAAGAAGTCCAATCAAAGGAACTATCAATGGTGCTAACTTACCAGCTCAGTATAATATTGATATTAACATCGATAAAAACTTCGAATTCAAACAAAAGAAAGTTGATGGTTCAACAACTGTATATCGCTTACGTGCTTTCATCTGGATTCAAAATTTATTGAACAGTGCTAACGTAACTTCAGTGTTCAGATATACTGGTAGCGCATACAATGATGGATTTTTGGCTTCACCTCAAGCTCAAGAACAAATTAGAACTGCAACCGATCAGCAGTCTTATGTTGACTTATATAATGCAAGGATGTTAAATCCGGATCGTTTTGGATTACCGCGTTTAACTCGTTTAGGTCTTGCCCTATATTTTTAATTAATAAGTATCATGACAATTATGAATACATTAACAACAAAGTTTTTCGCAAAATCAGTTTGTGTCCTTGCTTTCATAGCCATAAGCAGCTCTGGATTTGCAATGGAAAATATTGGTTTAGGCAAAAAGAATTCAAAAGCTAATTTGCTTAAAAAAGCAGGTGGTTGCGAAGCTGCCACTCAGCAAAAAGATCTGGACGTTAACAATGTTAGAACCACAATTCTTAATGGTGGTGATATGTGGTGGAACTTAAGTAATGCCAGATATGAAGTTCCTAAAGTTAACCCGGGACAAGTTTCAAAACACTCATTGTTCTCAGGTGCATTGTGGATTGGTGGTATTACTCAAGGAAACTTGAGAATTGCCGCTCAAACTTATCGCCAAAGTGGTAACGATTACTATCCAGGTCCTTTACAGGTTGATGGTTCTGCAAGAGGAACTGTTACAAAAGAAACTTGTAAGGCTTATGATGAGATTTGGAAAATTACTCTTCAGGAAATTGATGAGTTCAGAAATAATCCTGAAAACTGGTCAACTCCTAGTTCTATTATTTCAGGCTGGCCTGGAAATGGAAAAACTGGTGAAGCAGCTACTTTAGCTCCATTCTACGATGTTGACGGAAATAATATTTATGATCCAGTTGCTGGTGATTATCCTTCTTTTGATTTTAATAAATCAGACAATATTCCTGATATGATGTTGTATATGATTTACAACGATAAAGGTAATATTCACTCTGAAACTGAAGGTTTACCTATCGGCTTAGAATTACATACACAATGTTTTGGTTATTCAACTAATGATGAAGTGAATAACATGACTTTTTACAGAACTACTATTTTCAACAGAGGAACTGAAACTATTGACTCATGTATTTTTGGTCAGTGGGTTGATGCCGATTTAGGTAACTACTCTGACGACTATGTAGAGTGTGATGTAAAAAGAAACTTAGGTATTTGTTACAATGGTGACGATAATGATGAAGGTATCTTAGGATATGGTTTAAATCCTCCAAGTGTGGGTGTAAACTTTTTCGAAGGTCCAAGACGTCCAGATGGAACTGAAATTGGTTTGACAAAATTTGTTTACTATAACAATGACTTTTCAGTTACTGGAAATCCTTCTCGTCCTGAACATTATTGGAACTATTTAAATGGTCGTTGGAAAGATGGTTTGAATATTACTTATGGTGGAAATGGTAGAGGAGGTAGTGATACTGCTTCATTCATGTTCCCTGGTAATTCAGATCCAGCTAACAGAGAATCATGGACTGAAAGAATTGCGGGTAACCAACCTGGTGACAGACGTTTCATGCAAACTGCAGGTTCATTTAGTATGTTACCTGGTGCAAAAAATGAAGTAACTATTGCTGTAGTTTGGGCTCGTGCTACTACTGGTGGTGCTACTGGTTCATTCAACTTGTTAAAAGAAGCTTCTGATAAAGCATTTGTACTTTATAAAAATAATTTCAAATTTATTGATGGTCCTTCAATTCCTTCTTTAGAAATTACTGAATTAGACCGTAAGTTGATTATCAATATCACTAACTACCAAAAAACTGAGTCTTATTTGGATTCAAGTTCAGGTTTATGTGCTAATAAAACAATCTATAAGTTCCAAGGATATCAAATCTTCCAAACTAAAACTAGTTCACCTCCAGGAGATATTTACAACAATGATGAAGCTCGTTTAGTTGCTCAATGCGATGTTGTTGATGGAGTAAATTTGATTGTAAATATTGTTAACGATGCTGATTTAGGTAATGTTAAAAAGATTATGGTGAATGGAGCTGATAAAGGTGTTCAACATAGTTTTGAAGTAACTAAAGATTTATTCTCTACAGCTTCTGATCAAACTTTAGCTAATTTCCAGAACTACTACTATTACCTAGTTGCTTACTCAAGCGCAACTAATTGCTCAAGTGAACAAACTCAATATTTATCTGGACGTAAACGTTATGATGGTGCCGGTAATAATACATACATGGCTGTTCCTCATAAAGCAGCTCCTCATGGACAAGGTACTATTCTAAATTCTTTCTATGGAGATGGTCCTGAAATTGAAAAAGTTGAAGGTATTGGTAATGCTGGACATGAAATTCAATTAACAGAAGAAACAATTCAAAAAGCTTTAGTAGCTCCTTACTATGTTGAAGTTCCTAAATACAAAAAAGCTTTAGGTCCTGTTTTAGTAAAAGTTATTAATCCTTTTAATATCCCTAATGCAAAATTTGAATTGAAATTAGCTGATTCATCATTTGCCGCTGACAAATCTGTATCTCTAAGCAAAGACTCTACATACTGGACATTAAAGAACTTAACTACAGGTGAAGTAATTTTAGCAGAAAGAGCAATTGGTTCGCCAAATGAACAAATGTTCAGTAAATGGGGTCTAAGTGTTACAATTGAACAAGCTGTTGCTCCAGGAAATCCTGATGATGAAACCGATATTAGTAATGGTTATATCTCAGCTTCTTTATCGTTTGCAAACAGCAATAATGCTTGGTTAACTGGTGTACCTGATGAAGTTGCTCCATTTGCTCCATTCAACTGGATACGTTCTGGAAATGCTGGTTCTCCTAATTTTGAGAATTTTTATGAGCACGATTTTGCTGTTGGAAGTCCAAAACGTTCTTTAGATCCAAGAAAAGCTTATGGTAAAATACTTGGTGGTACATGGGCTCCATATGCTTTAGCTGCAAGAGCATTAGCTAATCCAACTGCTACACCTCCTGTAGGTTCTTCTTTTGGTCCGGCTTGGGCTGTAGGTTCTGATGGTACAGGTTTAGGTATTGGTGGTGCTTCTGATGATAATTCGTTAGCTGATTTGCAAGGTGTTGATTTGGTACTAACCAGTGATAAAACTAAATGGACTCGTTGTGTGGTTTTAGAATCTGGTGAAAATTCTACTACAACAATTGGTGGTGCTATTAAATTGAATCGTCGTAAGTCTTCATCGGTTGATCAGGATGGCAAACCAGTTGCAGGAACAGGTTTAGGTTGGTTCCCTGGTTATGCAGTAAATGTTGAAACAGGTGAAAGATTGAATATCATGTTTGCTGAAGATTCTTCATTACCTGGTGAAAATGGTAGTGATATGATTTGGAATCCAACAGGAAACTTAATTAGAAATGATGTAGGTGGTTTTGAATATACAATGGGTGGAAAACACCATATATATATCATGGGAACTAAAGGATTTAGAACCTCTCCAAGTACTCCGGTTCGTTACCGTGGTCCACGTTATGATGAAGCTAGAAGTTATGATAGTTTGTTTAATTTAATTGAAGCTGGAACTGGTGCTTCTTTAAACAAACGTTATATTTTCTCTCAAGCAATGTGGGTTACAATTCCAATTTTAACTCCTCAATCTAAATTGTTAAGTATTAAAGATGGTTTAATTCCTAATACAACTACAATTAAATTAAGAGTTAAACGTCCTTATGCTACTTATACTTCTACTTCAAGTGTGTTAGAGAATAATGGATTGCCATTGTACAGATTCTCTACTGAAAACATCGCTCCATCAGTTGGAACAGCTGAAGCTGGAAAAACAGCTTTGGATTTAGTAACAATCTCTCCTAATCCATACTATGCTTATGCAGGTTACGAAGATCCAAACAACCAATTAGATACTAGAGTAAGATTGGCTAATCTTCCTAAAAAATGTGTTGTTTCAATCTATACTCAAGGTGGTTTCTTAGTTCGTAGAATTAGAAAAGATGATGACTCAAGAACATACATTGATTGGGATTTGAAGAATGATGCTAATGTTCCAATTTCAAGTGGTGTTTATTTGATGCATGTTTATGCTGATGGAATTGGTGAAAGAGTAATCAAATGGTTTGGTATCATGCGTAAAGTGGATTTCGATACCTTCTAAAAATATAATAGCCCGTTTTGTTCAAAAGAACAAAACGGGAATTATCTAACCTTAAAAAGAAATTGAAATGAATAAGAAAATTACTTTAGGAATAATAGGTTTACTATCATTTGGAATTTCAGCTTTTGCTGGAAACCCTGATAGGGCCGGAGGTGCTGGTGCAACACAATTGGTTGTGAATCCATTTGCACGCTCAAGCGGATTGGGTAATAGTAATACAGCTAATGTAAGAGGAGTTGAATCTTTTTACTTAAACGTTGGTGGTCTTGCTTATACCAAAGGTACAGAAGTTGCTTTTTCAAGAATGACTTACTTGGCTGGTGCCGGAGTTAATATCAGTAATCTTGGATTAGCTCAATCTCTTGGTGAAGAAGGTGCTGGTGGTGTTTTGGGTTTAGGCATTACCTCTTGGAATTTTGGGGATGTTCCTATCACTACTTTTGACAATCCTGATGGTACATTACCTTCTTTTACACCATCTGTTGTAAATTTAAATGCATCGTACTCAAAAACATTTTCAAATAGTATTACTGGTGGTGTGTTACTAAGAATTATTTCTGAAGGAACTGCCGATGTTAGAGCTTCTGGAGTGGGTTTTGATTTTGGTGTACAATACCAAACTTCTTTTAATGCTAAGAAGAAAAAGATTAAAAAAGAAGATTTTAGATTAGGTATCTCTGCTAGAAATATCGGTCCCGATTTATCTTATTCTGGTTCTGGTTTATCATTCCGTGCAATGAATACTTCTACTGGTGCCGATAGAAGAGCTTTGTTTGATGCTGATAAATTTAACTTACCTGCTTTGGTTAATATTGGCTTATCATATGATATGCGTTTAGACCAAAATGAAAGTACTTATTTTCATAGATTAACTGCTAGCGGTAATTTCCAATACAATGCATTTCAATCGAATATTTTAGGCTTTGGTGCTGAATATTCTTTCAAAGAAATGTTCATGTTAAGAGCTGCATACAATGTTCAAAATGGTAATTCATTTACTAACGATATGAACAATCCTACAAATTATGCCCCTGATTATGGAATTTGGGCAGGTTGCACTTTACAGGTTCCTGTAACTAAAGGTGGAACTGCATTTGCATTGGATTACTCATATGCTCCTACCAGAATTTTTAATGGTATGCATACAGTTGGTATTCGTTTGAATATTGCTGGAAAATAGTCCGAATTTTATTATAATTGTATAACCAAAAAGAAACGTTCCGACTTGTCGGAACGTTTCTTTTGTTATTTATAACCAACATAGAAATATTTTTTAGTTATGGCTGAATTTAATTATGTAACAAAAGAGGGTCTGGAGAAATTAAACAAAGAACTTCATGATATGAAGTATGTGCAAAGACCATTCATTACAAAGCAAATTGCTGATGCTAGAGATAAAGGCGATTTAAGTGAAAATGCAGAATATCATGCTGCTAAAGAAGATCAAGGTTTATTGGAAGCAAAAATTGCAGTATTAAACGACTTGATTACCATGTCTCGCATTATTGATGAATCAAAACTTGATACAAGTAAAGTAATGATGCTAAGTAATGTGAGAGTATTAAATCAAACAACAAAAAAAGAATTGATTTACACCTTAGTTAACGAAAAGGAAGCTGATTTAAAAATGGGTAAAATTTCTTTTAAATCTCCAATTGGAATTGGACTTATGGGCAAAAAAATTGGAGATGTAGTTGAGGTTCAAGTTCCAGCAGGTTTATTAAAGTTTGAAATTCTTGAAATTACACTTTAATGAGCAGCATTTTTTCTAAAATAATAAGTGGTGAAATTCCTTGCCATAAAATCGCAGAAACAGAAGATTATTTTGCTTTTTTAGACATCAGACCTCTTACAATAGGACATACTTTGGTTATTCCAAAGATTGAAGTAGATTATATTTTTGACTTGGATGTGGAGAAATTTGTTGGACTTCATCTTTTTTCGAAAATCGTAGCAGATGGTTTAAAATCAGCATTCCCCGATAAGAGAATTGGGGTTTCTGTTATTGGCTTAGAAGTACCTCATGCACATATTCATTTAATTCCATTTTCTACAATAAATGAAATGAATTTTTCTAATGAAAAATTAAATTTAAGCCAAGAAGCTTTGGCTGATATCGCAAATAAGATTAGAAGCCAGTTTCATGCTTAAGGTTTCTTTTTTACTTTATCAGGATTTTGATTGACAAAAGCTTCCCAACTGGAAGCTTTTTTTATGCTCTTTTTGACTGGTGTTGCCTTAATAATTTGTGTGTTTTGCATAAAGTGGCAATATGCTGCAGCTAAACCATCTGTTGCATCAAAAAAACTTTGGTTCTCTTCGTATTTGAAAATTCTTTGTAACATGATTGCAACCTGTTCTTTACTTGCATTACCATTGCCAGTTATAGATTGCTTGATTTTTTTAGGAGAATACTCATTAACACTTAATTCTCTGCTCATGGCAGCGGCTATAGCTACACCCTGAGCTCGGCCTAATTTTAACATCGATTGAACATTTTTTCCAAAAAACGGTGCCTCAATCGCTAATTCATCAGGATGAAATTCATCTATTAGTCCAACAGTGCGTTCAAATATCTTTTTTAATTTTAGTGCATAGTCTGCGTATTTATCTAGCTTAAGGACGCCCATGCCCAGTAATTCCGCTTGTTTACCCTTAGTTATGATAATCCCGTAACCCATAACAATAGTTCCAGGGTCGATACCCAAAATAATTCTCTCCTTCTTTTCAATCATTGTATTTGTTTATCGTCGCTTGCCTTTGTTTCTTTGCCGCCAAACTTAGCTAATCTATTAATGAACTCAAATTCCCAAATGAAATACTTACTGCAATTTTTGAAGCTAGTACTTCTAATTGGGTCATTTGTATTTATTGGCTACAAATTAACCAATACATTTAATATTAATGAAAGGTATTTAGATTTTGTGGCACTATATCAACCTAAATCATTATTCTTCTTTTTTTTAGCATTCTCTTTAATGTTTTTAAATATTTCATTGGAAGTGAAAAAGTGGATGGTTCTATTAAAGCCATACGAGCAATTTACATTTAAAGAGTCGACATCTGCTGTTGTATCAGGTATCGCTTTAAGTATTATTACCCCAAATCAAATTGGAGATTTTGCAGGTAGAGTGCTAAACCTAAATAAATTGGCCAAATTAAAAGGGGCTTTATTGGCCGTAATTGGTTATACAGCTCAGGTTTTAACTACCATTGTTTTTGGTTTGTTTGCTTATTGGAGATTGGTTCTGTCGAAGTCTGAAATGCCTGCTTTAACAGCAATTCTTAGCTTATTTGCAGCTATAATTTCTGTTTTTATCTTCTTTAATTTCCAACTTTTAAGTCCACTTTTGAATAAGTTCAAATTTTTAAAGAAGTATGAAGAATCAATTAATGTTAAAAAAAAAAAAAAAAGTGATCTTTTACTGAATGTTCTGATTTTATCAGTATTTAGATTTTGTACTTATTTGGTTCAATTCTGGTTATTACTAAAATTCTTTCAGGTTGAAATTTCAGCTTTTGATGCATTTTCTGCTATTATTTCTACCTTTTTTTTTTTTTTTTTTGTTCCTTCTTTTTTATTGCTTGAATTAGGATTACGTGGCTCTGCTGCAATTTGGTTTATTGGTATGTTTTCCTCAAATATTCCTGGCATATTATTGGCCTCTTATACACTTTGGATTATTAATATGATTATTCCGGCTTTATATGGTTACTTCATCATTTATAAAATAAAAACATGATAACTTGGTATATAGTTTCGTTTTCGCTTTTGGCATTTTATTTTGTCTTGATTTTAATGTTTTGGATTGGTTGGATTTTAATAAAACAAAGAACAGAACCTTTTAAAAATGAAAACAAAACAAAGTTTACTATTCTAATTCCTGTAAGAAATGAAGAGGAATTGATACTTGAAAATTTGAATAGTCTTTTAAGTTTGAATTATCCTTTTGATTTATTCGAAATCCTTATTTTAAACGACCATTCAGCAGACAAAACTGGAGAGATTACAGAGAAATTTATTCAGGATAATAAAAATTTCCCCTTGAAACTGGTTGATTTAAGCACCTTTTCAGCAATTAATAACAAAAAGGATGTTATTACATTTGGTGTGAATACTGCTCAAACCGAATGGATAGTTTTAACTGATGGAGATTGTAGGCGAAATTCTGATTGGTTAAAAGCACTTAATGAATTTATTGTTGAACACAATTGTAAAATGATTTATGCTCCGGTTGAATTTTCTTCAAATGGTGCTTTTGAACATATCCAAGCATTAGAGTTTAGCGGATTGGTTGGAATTGGCGGAGCAGCCATTAGACTTAAGAAACCCAATATGTGTAGTGCAGCAAATCTGGCTTTTAAAAAAGAAGTTTTTATTGAAATGGGAGGTTATGATGACAATAACCATATTGCTTCAGGGGATGATGAATACTTGCTACATAAAGTATTTAAAATGTATCCAAATGAAGTATTTTTTTTAAAAGATTTACGCGCCTTGGTAAGCACTTCACCCAATTCGTCGGTTGAACAATTGGCCAATCAAAGACGACGTTGGGTTTCAAAGAGTACGCATTATGAAAATAGATCTATTACAGCAATTTTAGCAGCTGCTTATTTCTTTAATTTAACAATTTTATTGAATTTTATTCTGAGCATATTCTATGATAATTTCCTTTGGTTGGCATTCATTCAAATTGCTATTAAAGCTTTAATTGAAGGTTTATTTTTGTTTGATGTACTGCTTTTTTTTAAACGTTCTTATTTAATTTTATTTTTATTGATAGCCGAACCTTTTCATATTCTTTATGTTCTAATTATTGGAATATGGGCCAATTTGGCGGGTTATAATTGGAAGGGAAGAAAACACATTTAATATGGTATACGAACTAAGCGATTTAGAAAGAGATATACTTAACAGCGTATATTTTGTTGAGCCTTTTGAAAATATTTTGGAAGAAGTAAATCTTCCTGCACCAATAGTAGCTGATGGTATAAAAACTTTGATACATAAAAAGATGATTGTTGCCATGCGCTGGGACGAAGCCAAAATGGAATATGTAAGAAGTTTTATCTATGATTCTGATAACATGAAGGCATATTCTTATTTAGCTACAAAGGAAGGCTTACTGGCCCACAATTCTTTATAGTTCATGTTAGGGAAACTTCGTGCAATTGTTATTTCTACTATTCCATATTCAGAAAATTCTGTTGTTCTGAAATGTTATACAGATTTGTATGGTCTACAATCTTACATGGTAAATGGTGTAAGAAGTAAAAAGGGTGCAATAAAACCATCACAATTGCAGGTATTAAGTTTACTTGAGCTTGATACTTTTCATCAACAGAATAAAAATCTGCAAAGAATAAAAGAACTCAAATGTTCTCCAACCTTATATCAAATACATTATGATTTATTAAAATCTTCTATTGCATTGTTTATTTCTGAATTGCTAAATAAGTGTTTAAGAGAAGAAAATCAGGTCGACAAACAACTATTTGATTTTTTATTTAATACGATTCAATTTATAGATTTACAAGAAACAAGTTTAGCAAATGTTCCATGTTTTTTTATGGCACATTTATCTAAGTACTTGGGCTTTTTTCCTGAAAACTTCCATGACAATGAAAGAGTATTTTTCAGTTTAAAAGAAGGGATTTTTGTGAAATCAAATGAGTTTACATCGGAGGTTTTAAATCGTCAAGAAAGTTTATTTTTAAAACAAATACTGAGTTCAAATCTGAGTAATTTATTTGAAATAGAAACCACAAGGGATATAAGAAAACTAGTATTGGATGCCCTAATCAGGTATTACCAGTTTCATTTACATCAGTTTCCTGAATTAAATTCCAACAGAATTTTAAGTGAAATATTTTAAATACTATTACGAATATCCGCTTCTTTACTTAAAATTTGTTTTACGAACCTTCAACGACTTAAGGGCGGATGTTACAGGCAAGCGTAAGATAACAACGATAACACTAAATAAACCACTAGAATATTGACACTTTATGAAAATAAAATTCACGTTTAAAATGATTAAGTTTGCAGACAGAAGATGAATAGGGCAAATTATTTTAATGTTATTGAAGAACGCTTAAACCTTCTTGCTCTTAGGATAATTTCCAGAGGAAGGTTGAACATATTGGACTTTCATGGACACTCCGAAAACTTCTACCAATATTTCTTAAATGAAGTTTATGGCTGGACAGTTACGAATGAAAATGATAACCAACAAAATGTTGAGGCAATTGATCTAATTGACCATCCAAACAAGTTTGTTATTCAAGTTTCATCTACTTCGAGCAAACAGAAAATCGAATCTTCTCTTTCCAAGGATTCAATCAAAAAATATGTTGGATATACATTTAAGTTTGTTTCCATTGCAAGAGATGCTGACGACTTAAGAAAAGACACGTTCAAAAACCCTCACGGAATTAGTTTCACTCCCTCTGCTGACATAATCGATAAAAACTCCATCCTTTCAAAAATTAGAGGACTGCATATAAATGACCAAAAACAGATATACCAATTTGTGAAAGAAGAATTGGTGGCAGAAATTGACCCAATGAAATTGGAATCCAACTTAGCAGCTGTAATAAATATTCTTGCCAAAGAAGATTGGGACAAGTCAGAGTCAGTTTCTGAAATCAGTAGCTTTGAGATTGACCGAAAAATTTCCCACAACAATTTGAAAGCTTCAAAAGTAATCATTAATGATTATACAGTTCATTATGGTAGGGTCGATAAAATCTACACAGAATTTGATTCACAAGGGAGCAACAAAAGCAGTTCTGTTCTCTCAACCATTAGACAGGAATATGCAAAAGAAAAAAGTAACTTGACTGATGACCAACTTTTCTTTTCTGTGATTTCTAAAGTGGAAGAAAAGATTTTGAATAGTTCCAATTATACTTCGATTCCATTTGACGAACTTGAACTTTGCATTAACATACTTGTGGTAGATGCATTTATTAGGTGCAAAATTTTTGAAAACCCAGACAGCTACAATTATGCTACTACCTGATAACATACATCCTGACAACAGCATCTATTATAACGGTGCATTTGTAATTGACTCTTTGAAAAAAGATACGAGTTACAAAATGCTTGACTTATATCAAGAAGTAAAATCAAAAAAGCAGATGTCATTTTCAGTATTTATACTTTGTTTAGATTGGTTATATTTATTGGAAGTTGCAAAACTTAATCCTAAAGGCGAAATAGAATTATGTTCATAAAATCATTAACAATAACAAGCGGTGCTAAAGTCATTCGTGAAATTGAATTTCACAAAGGGCTTAACTTGATTGTTGACGAAAGTGAACATCAAATAACAGGTAACAGCGTTGGTAAAACTACCGTTCTGAAATTGGTAGATTTTTGTTTGGGGGCTGATAAAAAGAACATATATGTTGACCCTGAAACGAAACGAGATGAGTATAAACTTGTGAAAGATTTTCTAATTGAAAATAAAGTTCTAATTACTCTTACTTTAACATCTGATTTAGATAATCATGAAGCTAATGAAGTTGTTATAGAAAGAAATTTTTTATCATCTGTAAAAGAAGGAATAAGAAGGATAAATAGCCAACAGATACTTGCAGAAAATTTTGAGATGGAGCTTGGTAAAACTCTATTCCCTGACCATCTTGAAGACAAACCTTCCTTCCGACAAATCATTTCCCACAACATCCGTTATAAAGACGAAAATATAAACAACACCCTCAAGACACTTGACAAATATACTTCTGATGCAGAATACGAAACACTTTATCTTTTTCTGTTTGGGTGTGAATTCACAAAAGGAAATAGCAAGCAGGAAATTTTGATCAAACTTAAACAAGAAGATACATACAAGAATCGACTTGAAAAGAATCAAACAAAAACGGCTTACGAAACAGCTTTGTCTCTTATAAACAATGATATTGAAGAACTGAACAAGAAGAAAAGTAGTTTCAACTTAAATGAAAACTTTGAGAAAGATTTAGACAAACTGAATCAAGTAAAATATGAGGTCAATAAATTAAGTTCAAGTATTGGAAAACTTAACATTCGTAAAAACCTGATAAAAGAAACAGAAGCAGAACTTAAATCTAGCAAGTCAGATATTGACTTGCGACAATTGGAAATCATTTATGAACAAGCAACTACCAAAGTAAAGACAATTCAAAAATCATTTTCGGATCTTGTGTCTTTTCATAACACAATGATTGAGGAAAAGGTAAAATATATCACCAAAGAATTACCCGCTCTTGAAAAATCTCTTGCAGAAAATAATAATTTTCTAAAGCGACTACTTGAGGAGGAAAAAAAAGTAGCATCTGCAATTTCAAAAAGTGATTCGTTTGAAGAACTTGAAAAAGTAATTGTGGAGTTGACCGAAAAGCATAGAAAGAAAGGCGAGTTTGAAAATATTATTCAACAATTGAATGAAGTTGATTCCAACATAAAAGAATTCAACAAACAACTAAGTGAAATTGACAACGAGCTTTTCAGTGATAGTTTTGAACAGGTTGTAAAAACGCAGTTAAACAAATTCAACAAACATTTTGCTTCTATTTCAAGTGAACTGTATGGTGAGCAATATGCTATTAAACCAGACATTATTACCAATAAAAAAGGACAACGCTTATATAAGTTTAGTTCATTCAATGCAAACATGAGTTCAGGCAAAAAACAAGGTGAAATATCTTGTTTTGATATGGCTTACACTTTATTTGCTGACGATGAAAACATTCCGTGTCTGCATTTCTTATTGAATGATAAAAAAGAGTTAATGGACGATAAACAATTAGTTAAAATTTCTGATTTCGTTAACAGAAATAATATTCAATTTGTCGCTTCAATTCTCAAAGACAAACTACCAGAAGAGATTAACAAAGAAGAATATTTTGTAGTTAAGTTATCCCAAAATGAAAAGCTGTTTAGAATTAAAGAATAATACTTTAAAACTATCCAATGCAGACAAGAAACACCAGCCTGTAACAGCACCTACAAGAAATTGGCGGTTAAGTGGTTAAATGAAGCTTTGTGCTTCGTATCAAGTTCAATGGTGGCAGACAGTTTAGTGCTTCGAAATTGCCAACTTCTTTTAGCTACCAACCGATTGCTCGACAAAATCAAGTTTAAATCATGAATTAGAATTAGAAACATGTTTTTTCTTAAAATTCTTAAAAATCCTGAAGGGATGACATGATTATAGAAAATAATAAGTAAAGAAGAGCATCCTCAAACCTCTGGCAACGCGGACCAAAGGTCCGCGTTGCCAGAGGTTTGGGGAATTCATTTCAAGCATTTTTCTATAAACATGAGACCACCTATCGGGGTCTTAAATTCATAAAAAACAGCAATTTCAAACCAAACTACTTTTTGAAAATGCATTCTCCATATTTATAAAAAATTGTTGGTGGTAAACATGCGGATAATCATAAATACTATTTCTCCTTTTCAAAATATTTCGTGAAATCAGTTTCATAAGCACCTCCAATCGGAATTTCCTTTTCACCTATTAGAATAAGTTTATTCTTTACCTGATCAATTTTGCTTAGTGGAATAATATAGGAACGATGAACCCTTACAAATTGGTTGTTTGGTAGTTTATCCTGAAGAGATTTCATTGTTAATCTGGCAACAATTGGTTTCATATGAATCGTTATGATTTTTACATAATCATCAAATCCTTCAAAGTATAAAATATCATTAAGTTTAATTCTGTGCAAACTATAATCAGCTCTTACATTTAAATAATTGTCTTCATGATTGGGGTCTGATTTTAATAAATCATAATATTCCTTTACACGATCAATTGCTGTTTTAAATCTATCAAAACTAAATGGCTTAAGTAGATAATCAGCTGCATTTAAATTAAAGCCCTCTACGGCATAATCTGCAAATGCAGTAGTGAAAATAACCTTACAAGTGCTTGGAATAATTTTAAAAAATTCAATGCCTGATTTTGATGGCATTTGTATGTCTAAAAAAACTAAATCAATCTGATTTTTTTCAAGGTATAATTCGGCTTCATTAGGTTTCGTAAAAACCTTTTCAAGTTTAATATAATCCAGTTTTTGGCAGAATTTTTCAATAATGCCTAAGGCTAATGGCTCATCATCTAATGCTATGGCTTTTATCATAATTCTATTTCTAAGTAAACATTAAATTCTCGTGAATCTTCTTCAATCTTGAATTT